>JBAQXX010000062.1:0-19294 GCA_049299735.1 Methanothrix sp.
AGGACACCCATGATGGCAGCAGGAATCACAGACCATGTATGGACTCTTTCGGAGTTGATCAATTTCAGAGTATAATGGAAAAATATTTAATAATTCTAGGACACTAAGAAACATTCGGGACTCTACAACCCATCTATGCTGCCAATAAATTTATCATTTATCCCCACCATAACCTAGCTATAGAAAAGAGTGGAGGTTAAGTGATGATTCAAAAAAATGGAGCAATTCTGAGCCTATTGCTCATAGCAGCAGTTCTATGCACGGGCTTTTGCTTCGCCCAGAACAATGAAACGACAAAGATTGACGTGACAGATGCAGCAAACGAGCTGGGCCTCAACGAATTCTCCGCAGCGATAGACGGCACAGGACTGGCGGATACTCTGAATAACAAGGGTGTGCTCACATTCGCCACCGGATCCTTCGTGATCTTCGCACCAAGCAATGAGGCATTTGCAGCAGTTACCGATGTTGACATGAACGCCATCAAGGAGAACGGCACCGAGCTGAAAAGAATACTCAGCCATCACATAGTCTGGAATGACGGCCGCTTTGAAAACATCTCCGAGCTCTCCTCAATAAAAACAATGCAAGGAGAGAATTTAACCATCGATAATACGCAGGGCTTGATGATAAATGGAGCCAATGTCACGACGTCCATGATCTACAACAACGGCACCATCTATGTGATCGATAAAGTGCTGCTGCCAGAGACTGCTTCCAGCCTGGGTGTAGCCGATGCGGCCAATGATTTGGGCGCCAAAAAGTTCGCGTCTGCAATCAATTCCGCTGGCCTCGCAGAGACGCTCAACGGCCAGGGCCTGATGGGCTTCTCCAGTTTGGCTGCCGGGCCCTTTACAGTATTCGCACCAAGCGATGCTGCATTTGATAATGCCAAAGCAACCCTTGATGCCATCAGCAAGAAAGATGCGGGCACGATGAACCTTCTGTCCTACCATATAGTGGATGCCAGAGACCTGGCTAACTTGACCTACACCAATTCCGCCAAGACCATGCAGGGAGACTCACTGGCAGTCGATCTAAGCATGAGCCTGGTAGGCGGTGCCAATGTCTTGAGGTCCGAAAGGTACTCAAACGGCATTGTCTACGTCATAGACCAGGTGCTTGTGCCCATAAGGCTCGCCATGTGAAACATGAGATAGATCAAATCATATTTCCAGGATCGAAAAGCTGGTTCTCGATCCAGTTTTTAATTTATTGGCACATAGCTATTCCAATGGCTGTCCCCATGTTGCCATGGTTTTACAGTTGATTGTGTTTTTGTGGTCTCTTCAGAAAAGAACACTATCTATTAAGAGGGCACTTTATCGATTTCCAGCCGGCCATCCCTCCTAAAATAACGCTCAGTCTCTTCCAGCCCCGAGCCTTTAGAAAACTCGCAACCACCATGGACCGCATGCCGCTGCCGCAGAAGATGCATACTTCCCGATCTTTGGGCACCTCGTCCATCATCTCTGCAATGGCAGTGATGGGAATATGCTGTGCCGCGTCGATTTTGCCGTCTCTTAAAAGTTCGCTCTCGAATCTGACATCCAAAATCCAGATTGGCTCGCCCCCATCCAATCGGCGGCAGAGCTCTTGCACCGTTTGGGTTCTGATAGCAGCCGACTCCAGTCCGGACATGTGCCAGCTGAGCATGCCTCCCGCTAAAAATCCGGTGATATCATCATAGCCCAGTCGCAGGAGAATCACTGCTATGTTCTCGACTAAATTGCCATCGCCTACGAGAAGAATGGGACGCTCGTAGCTGAGAAACCAACCGGCGAAGCTGGCTAAACCCTCCAGCCAGATTGATTGAGAGCCGGGAACGTGAGCGGCACCGAAAGCCAGCTCCTGGCGCGTATCCAGGATCTGAGCATTCTGCTTCAGGGAAAGGTCAAAAAAGCTTTTGGCATCCAGGGGCTGAGGAGACGGCAGATCTCCCAGAACCGGCCTGCCTTCCAGATTCGCCTTTTCCATACGGCTAAAGTAGGGTGGCCTATCCGGCTGGCTCTGCAATATTGAGGCCACGAACTGCTCTTTGCTCTTTACCTGTAGTCTTGCATTGTGCTTTTTCTCGATACCGATGCTGGTCCAGAGACGCTCGGCAATTAGCTCGCCGCAAACTGAGCCGGACCCGTGCGCCGGGCAGAGGATGACCTCGTCTCCCAACGGCAGTATCCTGGAAAAAAGACTCTCGTAAAGCAGTCCGGCATTTTCTGCCACATGATCTCTGCCCAGTAGATCGATTCGGCCCACCTCTCCAGCAAAGAGAGCATCCCCGCAAAAGAGCATCCAGGGAATGCCGGCAGGATCGCGCAGCAGATAGCTCATACTTCCCGGAGTGTGGCCGGGCGTGGCGAGGGCCTCGACCTCCAGGCGGCCTACTCTCCATTTCTGGCCGGCGGCGACGGGACGTCCATACTGGTAGTCCCATTGACTGTCGGCATGCCAGACCTCCGCATTCGTCCGGCCAGCCAACTCCATCGATCCCACAAAATAATCCTCATTCCGGTGCGTTTCCAGGACATAGGCTATCCCCATTCCCGCCCCGGTGGCCATTTCTATATAGTCATCAACGTCTCTTTTGGGATCGATTACCAGAGCCTGGTTCTTGTCGCCTACCAGGTAAGAGTAATGAGCAAGGCCTGCAGAGACGATCCTTTCCAAGAGCATAATAGTATTACACCTCGATTTAGCCATTATTCAGCGAGGATTTTTGCAATTAAAGACATCATCTGCGCTGAGTAGCACCGGTTTAGATGGATAAATATCATGACTTCCGCCACAGCAATTCAGCCAGCCATATGCAAAGCTCTTTTTAGAGTAGCTATTATTAATTGCAAAATTTTTGGCGATATGATATGTGCCAATGTATTCCTCTTCGATCTCTATGGCCGGATTTTTCCAGGCACTACTCATAGGATTACCTGCAGGAGCCATCGCCTGAAAGCACACTGATATCGACCTTGCCGTTTGTGACGGTTTCATCGATCTGCATCTGAGTTGTGTCAGAGCCGAAGCTGTCGTATTCGCCCCGGCTGCTGCGGGATGAGACCGCATATTCCCTCTTCCCTGAAATTTCCCGGGCAAAGCCTACCTCGTGGCTCATGGAATTAGCTGAATTGGCATTGGCAAGCTCTGTTCGGCTGCCAATTCCCGCGCAAACGGCAATGGGATGGGACGAATAGTAGCCGCTTCCTACAGATAGGTCCACGGGAATGCTGGTGATTATATTTTGGCTTATTAGGGAGATAGATGAATTGTTGTAAGATGAATCGCCTTTGATAAAATCGTCAGAAACTGGATCAAGAGATGCTGCGACAGCTGCACCTGTCGCAGCGAGTGAGATCAGGACTGATAGTAGTAGAATCACAATATCCCGCATTGTTGTAGGCACCGTTTTAAGATCGAATGCTATGTTTATATTTGAATCGGTCGGGGCAAAGCAATTGGTTCATAAATTGAGCCTCCAGATGGTATAATTGAGAAATGAGGCAAAGCTAACCCAGAGGATGTAAGGAACGAGAAGCAAAGCAGCATATTTGCTGATGTGCCAAAACCGGATGATGCATTGCAGTATGAGAAGCCAGAGGAACACAATTACTATGATTGCGGCCAGTGGCGACTGCAAACCAAAAAAGGCGTAGGACCAGAGAATATTGACAATGAGCTGGCAAGCAAATACACCAAGGGCAATTTTGCTGTTAGTGCTGCTTATTCCCTCTTGCCAGATCAAGAAAAGAGACATGCCCATGAGAGCAAAGAGAATGATCCATACGGCGGTGATGATAAACCCCGGCGGCGTAAACCAGGGCTTATCAAGGGTAGTATACCAGGTAGCAACTGAGCTTGCGGTAAACAGCGAGCCTATGACTCCAGCCAGCTGGCATATAGCTATGCATATGATGAGCCTGGCAATCTCCCTCAACCTTATGGAATTCATCAACCATCCCTTGCCTTACTTGCATAGCAAATTTTCAGAAAGCCCTGCTTTCCTTAAGCCTCTATTGGATATATTTATTTCTGTTCACTGTTTTGCGGTGGCGGCCGTGAGGCTGGTCACATTCGATTTGGTGAAGAAACCGTCAAAATCGCCATATCGATGAATATACTCTAAAACCAGAAGAGTATTTTTAGAGGGCCGGCTGAAGATCTGTCTCAGCCCTTCTTCGGGAGAGCCCACCAGATCGAGGAGGAACTCCATTCCATCTTTTCGCAGAGCTTCTACCGTCTCAACAATTTCTTCCGTCTGGAAGGCGATGTGATGGACACGAGGACCGAAGTTGCTTATGAACTTCTCTGTGGGCCCGGATGCCTGCTGGCTGACAAAAGGAGTAATCCCGGAGGTGAAGACCATGGCAAAGTCCGATGAGGAGAGGCGGGCTACGTTGGTGATGGAGTTGAGGCTTTTCACATAAATTGCGAAATCAAAGTCGTAATTGGTAAGCCGCATGAACTCCAGTACGGCAGGATCGCGATCCTGAGCCCTGACCCGGGTGGCAGCGTGGTCCAGCCACCGTATATTCCTGGAGTGAGAAGCTCTGGCAGATAGACTCGCAGACGATCTGGCTGATGAACCGGGCTTTTCCACATTCCAGTCAAGGCTTTGGCTTTCTGGAGAGGAATACACGCCCCTCTCCCCCTTCCATTCGATAAACCCCAGCGAGTTTCCGGTGAACTTGGAAGGCATTGTCTGAATAAAATAGTAGTTGTCAAAATCAAGTATTTCGCTCTGGAATTTTACATTTGCCTGGCTTTGCAGGAAAACATACCTATCGATATCGGTAGTCTCAAAGACGAAGGTTTCCAGACGGGTGTTGGGCAAATCACGAGACTGCGGGGCCACATTGACCTCCTGGAAGGGATTGCTGCCCTTTAGCCTGGAGCGGATGAGAAAATCTGCCGAGCGAAACTTGTCCGAGCCTGGGACTTTGAGAACGCAGGTCTTATGCGTTGTATCCATAAATGCCTCCTGATATTGAAGGCCGGTATATCTGATAAGCTCCTCGAAAGCTGCTTTTTGCATATGCCTCTCGGTGTTGATGATTACGGCCTGCAGCCCTCCCACCAGGCCATCCAGTCCGGAGAGCTTTCGCTCTTCCGTGACACGGGCCGCTCCCCTTCTCAAAACTTCATCGCTGTTTTGCGGAGCCATTTCTATGCCACCCCCATTGTTTCATTCTCCAGAACCTCTTCATCTTCTGCCCGCCAAAATGGATCAACTATGCAAATGAATTTTAGAATAATGTCTCCTGTATTTTGGATATGCTGCCATGAGCCGGGCGGAATTAAGATGGCCTGGCCGGCTTGAACCGGGGCCTTCTCGGAGCCGATGTGCATCTCACCCATGCCCTCCAGGATTAAGTAGACCTCGCTGGAGGTTTTCAGCCGATGAGGAAGAGATGCCGTGCCAGGATGCAACATGGCATGGGCGATGCTGTAGGGAAGATCCAGCCCCTCCCGGTCAGGATGAAGAAGCTCGCAGATGAAGGTATTATCCGCCGCCCGAAAGTATCTGCATTTTGCCAAATCTTTGAGGATCATTTTATAGACAACCTTCTTTTGCCCATTGCATTATGCTTGTCATTACTACTACAAGGAGATTTTTATCCGAGCACTTCGAAGATCGAATGGAGGTTTCCATCCTCGTTTAAAGAAAAGCCGTCGATGACATGCACCTGAATATCCTCACCATGAGAGTCACAGGTTCGAAGGCAAATAGACAGAGATGCAATCGGAAGTTGAGAGAGCAGAGAGAACAGATGGGGAGAGTATTTATCTCAGTTGGGATAAGAAAAATGGCAAATGCGCCTGATAGAGATATTTTACTCCATCCAGGGAGAAGGCCCGGCCATGGGAAGGCCGGCCACCTTCGTCCGGCTGGCCGGCTGCAACCTTCATTGCATAGGATGCGATACAGACGATCGGTCATACAGGGAATTATCCGTTCCTGATGTGCTAAAGAGCATCCAAAGCAAGAGAGTAGTAATCACGGGAGGAGAGCCCACCCTCCAGATGGAGCGTTTATCTGAATTGATATCTCTGCTGCATGGTCATGAAAAGGAAATTCACATTGAGACCAATGGCACCAATCCCATTCCAGAAGAGATCCTGGAAAAGATTCATTACGTAGTAGTCAGCCCCAAGCGCGGATCGGATTTCCATCTCGACTTTTGGGCCGACAAAACTAATGTCCACCTAAAATTTGTATTGGGCAATGCTCCGTGGTGCTGGACCTCTGAACTATTAGAGGATCTGGCCCCCGCTTTGGCAAAGGAAAGGGTCTGGATAATGGCCTACGGCACAGACCAGGCCATGCAGGGAGCCTGGGAGGCCTGGGATCTGGCGTTACGTCTGGGCATCAACTACTCCGACCGGCTGCATATCAGGTTGAAGAGAAGATAGATTGAACTCATTTTCCATAGCCCTGAGGGGATGAATCCGCCCGCCGGGAGTAATCAAAAGAGAGTTGGGCCGGGCGGTCTAAATCATAGTAGTACCCGGCGGATATGAGTAGATTTACCGCGCGGAGCGAAAGTAATAAAGGAAGAATGTGGATTAAGGTGGATAAGATTCATGAGAACCATAGAAATCGAGATCATGGGAAAGGGAAAGGCCCTGGCAAAGCTGGACGAAAGAAATCCCAAGATAAGAGAGACTTTCTTTAAGGCACTGCCCATGGAGGGCATTGCCAACCTCTGGGGCGAAGAGGTCTACTTCGATGTGCCTTTGCAGATGGATAATGAGAATCCTTCACCCTCTGCAGTCGCGGGCGACATATGCTACTGGTCGCCTGGACCAGCATTTTGCATATTCTTTGGCAAGACCCAACCTTATTCGTCTGTAAATCATCTCGGGAAGATCGCACAGGGGCTGGAGATATTCAAGAGCGTGGCCACAGGAGACAAGATAGTGCTGAGGAGAAGGTGAGAGTTCGCCATCCTCCATGAGTCCGTTGTGCACTTTATGACACTTGTGAAACTTTTAGCGAATCAGTAAGGGCACGGTTTGAAGAAAAAAATATATATCAGCCTGGGCTTCATGCTCAAGCAGTAATATTGGTTGTGGCAATGAACTTGATTAGGTCAGGTCCGATCCTGGCTTTCCTTTGGACCAGATCTACAACGCCATCCAGGGTCGTACCGTTATCCGCAAGAGATCTGATCTCTTCAATGGTATTACTCTCAACGGTGAAGTACTCATCAATGTCTTTTCGGTGACCCCATACATCACCTTCAAGCAGTCTGACACCTTGCATGTCCAGGAACACTTCAATTGCTTTGGACATGGTTTTATGATATGAGGGCGGGACTTGGACCATCTGCAAGCGAGGAACTTTCTGTAACAGGTTCAGGAAGTCTACGTTGGATGCTCTGAATGCCAGATGGACTGCTTTTTCATTTGGTCTTATCGAGTTTATCTCTTCGCGGGTACTGATTATTCGTATCTTCATCGCATATCACCTATACTGAAATCGTTATAGCCTATAACGACATTAAACGTATATAAGTCTTTCTATTTTTAGCAAATGACGAACTTGATGGGATATAGGAGATATGTGGAAGATTTTTATACAGTTAAAAGATTTCATCTTGAAATTGGACCTATTTACATTTCGTGATAAATAAAAGGATATTTTGATCCTGCTTATATCACAAATAGTTATATCAATTACTAAATTTAAAACTAGAAAAAATTAAATAGATGCAACGTATAAGATGCTAGTTGAAAGGATTTGGGAGTGAAGGAATGGCATGCAATAGCAGTAAAGCGGTACTAAATAAGGCCCAGGTCGTCAGAATACTTTCTCTTTCGCTTTGTCTTCTATTAGGGATATCTTTCTGTCAAGCATCAGGTACATTAGATGCACTTAATAGTTACAAAGAGCTTCAGTCAAATTTCAATAGCGATAAGAACAAGTTTTCTGAAGTACATCCCGAACCGGTCTTCCTCCTTTCCACAGGACGCACTTCGTCATCTCCTTTTGATGAGATGACCGCCTCTCGCCCGGTTAATGAAGAAATTGCCATGACAGGGGCTAATTCCAAAGAGCAAGTGCAGGATATGGAAGCGATAAATACCGTTAAACAAAGGACTATCGTTTATGATGATGTTCAGAGAGACGAGGGAGTGAATGAAAGCAACTCCATGAATATAGAGATTGCTGGAAATGGGCAAGAAAAGCAGAGCACGATGGACTGGAATGATGATTTCGGAAATGCCATTGAAGGAAAAGTAGATTCTGCCATTGCATCCGGCACGAATCATGAGTCAAGAGACAATACAGGCTCATCTCGCAGCCAAATCAATAATTTAGATATAGATGTCAGTGGCATTTCAGTGAAAGCAATCAATACCGTGCCAGGTGGCACGGCTATCGCGACATCCAACATAAGAATTGAACCGGTGCAAATTATTATTGAACCGTCCGAAGCAAGCGAAAAACTGAAGTAAGAAATCGATAACCATTTAGCCAGTCCTTTTTTCTTTATCCCTCAAATCCTGCGTTGACAGATAGGGAGATTTTTAATTCCGATTACAAAGGATGCGTGAAATTGGTATTTGCGCAAAATGAAAAACCGGAGTTGTTTGATGTCATGGCACAAAGCAAGGTAATATTGTGGAGCTTCGTAAGGAAGAGAGAATGGCACAAGAGTTTCGCGCGAATAATATAAAGGAAAAAGATCGTTGAAATCGCTATGATGCCACTCACTTTATTATGTATAGAATTATATCCATATAACGTATAATGTTGTGCCTCGAGACTTTAAATACTAGAAGCTGAATTCGTAATCGGGAAACGGTAATGAAAATCAAGCTAATAAATGAGACTCAAAACCAGCCATAAAACGCAAGCTGTAACCTTTAAATATTGGAAGCGGAGATGACTGAAGGCACATCAAAATATCAATGGCAGAGAGCGGCTGTGGTCCAGTGGTTATGACATAGGCTTCCCAAGCCTGTAACCCGGGTTCGAATCCCGGCAGCCGCAAGTTTTCTTATCCAATGGTCTTCGAAATTCGAAAAAAAGAACTACTTTAAGCGCAGTACGTTTTATCCATGAGCGGCGAAGACGATGAGCTATCAGCATTCTTGAGAAGCTTCGGTTTCGATGAGGAAGAGCTGAATGCTGTTTCAGACGAACTGGATTCCTTCCGGGCAAATCCCGGCACCACCATTGAGCGGTACATGAACAGCGTCATCAACACCATCGAAGAAGAAGATCGACACGCCTTTCTGAAGGGCATATTGGTAGGCGTAGCCATCCGAAAAGCCGTGGAAGCCCTGGCACAGCCGGATCTAACCGAAGAAGAGATCCGGATCAACCGAGAAATCGAGAAGCTTGGGTTTCGCATATAGATTTGCATTGAAGATCATAAAATTAAGAGAGACACCACTAACACCCTGCTAGTGGGTTTCTTTATTGTCCAATTTCAAACCACATCAGATAAGCATGCTTAAAGCTACTGCTGGTTGGTTACTATCTTGATGTAGTTAGCGGCAGAAGCTGGTCCGAAAGCCATGGCCGCCCTATTGCCTACCTTGATCGTTTCTGCGTTGACTTTGATGCATGAATCCTGGCACAAAAGATCTCCGCAGGGACTGCAATTCCCGGAATCCTGATTCTTCTTGATCACCAGGTCATTGGTAGCCGTGGCCAGTGGCGTCTTTTGCCAGATATTCCCAATGGCCAGAGCCTTATCATTTCCAACAGTCAGACTATCGAGGTTTGTATCCTGCATTTCCGGGAACCTGAAAGCAGATCCTTCCGTCTCAAATATCCCTCCATTATTTCCAAGGATATCCACACCCCCGTCGCCTGCTAAGCCCTGCGACAGTGCAGGAACCGATAGCATGGCCATAGCCAACACAAACATAACACCTATTTTTTTGATTATCTCACCCCATACATCCTTTAATTTAAGCTAATGTTTGCACCGATAATATTTATATTTTTTGGTAGTGTATACTAGATAAGCTATGCTTAATACATCATAGGTTTTCCAAAATATTAAATAATGAGTTACATATTTTTTGACGGATCTGCGAACCATGCAAATTTCCATTCCATCAACAATATGCCAACGAGCCACCTCAGAATACCAGGAACTGCACGCCTACCACAGTGGCCGTGACTATGACTCCGGCGAGGAGAACGCCTGCCGCGATGGCCGCGAACGCCGGCCAAAAACGAAATCCCAGCAAGAAGGCAACAGCACAGCCCGTCCAGGCCCCGGTCATGGGCAGCGGTATGGCCACGAAGATGGCCAGGGCTGTCAGCCCAAAATTCTCATGCTCCTGAATGTACTTTCTGCGGGTACGGGCAAAGAGCCAGGAAAAGAACCGGTCACCCCAGCTAAAACGCCTCAGGTAATCTGAGACAGGCCCCAGAAAGAGCAGCAGAGGAATTATGGGCAAGAGGTTTCCGAAAACTGATAAGAGATAGGCCTGCCAGGGCACGTATCCGTAGACGCCTATGGCCAGTGGTATGGCACCACGAACCTCGGAGACGGGAAGGGCAGCCGCCACCAGAGTTATCAGCCAGTCCGGGAGAATAAGCAACTCCTCACAGGCTGCATCATGGCAGATACTGCATATTCACAAACAAAAATGATTTTACTCACCTACAGTCCCTTTGATCTCCACCTTGAAGACCATCTCCGAGGCAGGAGAAGAGACGGAGATGGTCAAATCCACGGGAATCTTCCCGATAGCTATGGACAGGGGTGCACCAGAATTGGCGACCTCCACCTTGATACCCTGAGACAATTTTGTGAAAGCTCCGATAAGGGCGCCTAAATCAATGGTCTTTGCTATCGAGTCTAAATTCGGAACTATGGTGATGGGTGCAACCTCTATGGGCCCCAAGGCGATGGGACTCCTGGAATCGCCTGATATCCGTGCCGATATTGGACTGCCGTCTTCCCCGGAGACCTGCACGCTCAAGGCCCCATCCTTTCCCGTTCCTTTCACGTCTGCATCTACTTTGAAGGTCACCATGATATCATCGTAAAGCCTTAGGATTTTCTTGGATATAAAGAATGGCAGAGGATCGAGCTACGCTACAATGATTAACATAATAAATAAAATATAATTCGAAATATTAACAGCGAAAGACTGATATCTTCAGGGACGACATTACGGTTTGATGCTTGAAGTAGGATATCTGCATATCGATAATCCCATTGCCGTTATTTCTTCACATAACAAGCCCGACTTTAACAATGCGGCGGGCTTGCTCCTGCTGGATGACTTCGATCTGGATGAAGTCCCTCTCGATGAGATGCAGTCCAGTTTAGAGACAATCCGCCAGAAATCCAGCAAAGGAACCGGAGCCTTCGGACTGTCCGCCACCTGTTCCCAGGATGAGCCCCTCCTGGAGGCAGCCCGGCTCGCAAGCAGAAACCTCTGCCTGCTCGACCTCCGGCTTTCCAAGATTCGCGACCCGATCCGCCTCCTGGAGCTTATTCCACGCCTAAAGCGCTGCGGCGTCACCCTCTCCCTGAGGATAAGGCCGGAAGACCTATCCAATGCCCTTTTAGAAAAGCTCAATGAGAGCGAGCTGGACATAATCCACCTCGACCTGCGCGGCCTGAACGGAGCCGGACCAAAATTGGTCAAGAAGGCAAAAGACTGCAGAGGTCCGGTAATCATGGCCCTGGCAGATATTGGCGAGTTTGAAGATGCCAGGAATCTGCTGGCTATGGGTGCGGACGTTGTATCTTTGCGTGGAGCGGACCCCGAGTTCGCACAGTGGCTCTCCGGAGCCATGCAGGAGTACGACTCGTTGAGTGGCTGGTGCAATGCGCCCAAGCACATCTGCGCGGGCGGCGACCTGCGCGGCCTGGCCTTCTGCTGTCCTCCCGTCAAGAATTGCCCGGTCCTCGGCGCTCTAAAAAAGGCAGGCATGACACCGGACGAGTTTGTGCAAAAGAAGCTCTCCTTTGCCAAGGGCACCCCTCTGGAGAAAGGTGATGGAACCTGCTTTGGAAGTCTTGTGTGGTGCTGCAAAAAGACCAAGCTGTGCTATCTGCGAGATGCAGCATTAGCCAGAATCGGGCTTTCGGGAAAGGAGTATATGGAGCTGAAAAAGAAGCTGGCAGAAGCGCTTCTTTCCAAATCCTCCTGATAAGTCATGAGTCCTGAACGCGCGGCCCAGTGCGCAGTGCTGGCTATGCTCTTTGAGCTTTCCTCCAGTCCCAAGCCAGGCAATGTAGATCGCTGCCACGACTTTTCCGATATCGGCTTTCATCATTTCCTGACGAGCGCGCTCTCCGCTTATCCCATCTTTAGCAAAGCTGCCCAGAGCAGGGGAAGCGTGGGCTCGCTTATTCTAGAGGGTGTGGAGGCCTGGAAGACCTGGAATTTGAGCAGCAACACTCACTTCGGCTCTCTGGTCCTTATGATTCCCATAGCAATCGCTGCCGGAAAGCCCGGCGAATTGCAGGCCGAGCTGGCAGATGTCCTGGAGAAGACCACCGTAACCGACGCGATCGACTTTTACAGCGCCTTCGAGAAGGCCAAAGCCAGAGTTGTCGAGGTGGACAGTTTCAGCTTGAATGACAAGAACTGGCAAAAGACTGTTCAGTACAGCGGCAAGACTCTGTTGGAGCTGATGAGGCTCTCATCCAAGCACGACATTGTTGCTCGCGAATGGTCTACCAACTATGAGCGCTCATTTCTGCTCGCGGATAGAATGACAGAGAAAATCGATAGACTTGGACTGAATGACGGTGTGGTCAGAACCTTCCTGGAGGCGCTGGCAGAGGTGCCCGACAGCCTGATTTGCGCCAAGTTTGGAGAAGAGGTGGCCGGTCAGGTCTCGCGGCAGGCGGGCGAGGCGCTCCAGGATGACACACTTGGCAAGGCTCATGAGCTGGACCGCGATCTTCTAGCACAGGACATAAATCCCGGGTCCACAGCGGACCTGATTGCAGCATCTTTATTTATCTCCCTTCTGAGGGGCTTGAGGTTTTAATAATGCTTTATGGAAATGACGCTTTAGATGAACTGGGAATACTGGACGGCATAAACGAGGTAATCGCAACTACGGAGATGTCCGGCAGTATCAATGCCGCTCCCCTGGGCATCATCAGAGATGGAGAAAGCCTTTATGTGCGGCTCTTTTTAGGAACCCATACCTACGAAAACATCGTTACCAAAGGGTGGTTTGTGGCCAATATCAGCCATGACGCCTGGCTCTTTGCGGAGACGGCAATAGAAGACCTCGACCAGGAATATTTCACGCGCCGGGAAGAATTGCCTGTGCTAAAAGAGGCTGAGGCCTGGGGGCTCTTTAAATGCGAGGCCTTTGCCACAGATATCATCATCGCCAAGGTGGAACTGGTTAAGGGAGAGGTTTTGCGAAGGGACTTTCGCGCCTGCAACCGGGGTGCAAATCTTGTAATCGAAGCGGCAGTTGCCGCCACCAGGTATCTGGCTCTTCGCTCGGAATCGTATTTCGATGAGCTGATGAAGATGCAAAGGATCATAAACCGTTGCGGCGGTCCCAGGGAGCGAGAGGCCATGGACCGGCTCATGGATAGGATCGATAAATATACTCATGTGAGATAGTGACTGTGATCGCTCATGCTTGACCGTTTGCCTTCCGGCTGCCAGAGCCTCGATCTTCTCTTAAGCGGGGGATTTGAATCGGGCATAATAACCCAGCTCTACGGGGAGGCAGGCACGGGAAAAAGCAACATTGTCATGCAGCTGGCGGTGCAGGCGGTAGCCCGTGATCTACGCGTCATATTCATAGATACTGAAGGCTTTTCCGCAGAGAGGTTCAAACAGATTGCCGGCCCAGGCGCAGAAGAGATGGCCGCGAAGATCATGATATTTGAGCCCATGAGCCTGGAGCAGCAGGCAATAGCCATTCGCGAGGCCTCCAAGATCGCCGGACGGGATTTAGGCCTGATTATTCTCGATTCGGCAACATCCCTTTACCGTGTACTCCTGGAGGCGGATGATAACCGTTCCATTCGCCGGACTTTAACCGTCCAGCTCTCCGAGCTGCAGGAGATTGCCCGCAGACACAGGATTCCCGTAGTAATAACCAATCAGGTCTACATGGACATTGAGAACAACTCGCTGCGGCCAATGGGCGGAACAAGTCTCGATCATATGTGCAAAGCTATCATCCTTTTGGAGAAGAAGGGAGAGGGTTTGCGCCGCGCCCGGCTCATGAAGCACCGCTCTTCCCCAGAGGGAGCAGCAGCCGATTTCCGCCTGACGGCGCGCGGTGTGGAATAATAAGAATAGCTTACAGCCGCATCTTCATAATGATGGCCGCCTCACCGTCGCTATAGTAAGCAGGACAGATGCCGATCATACGAAATCCCAGCATGGAATAGAGTGACTGGGCCTTTTTATTGCTCACTCTCACCTCAAGGGTGACGCTGAGAGACCCCATCTGCCGGAAGGTCTGCAAAACCTCCAGCATAAGCCTCATGCCTATGCTGCGGCTCTGAAAGCCAGGCCTTACAGCCAGCCAGAAGACCCTGCCTTCGAAAGGAGTATGCTTGAATCCCAGGACGAAGCCGGCCACAATTCCACTCACCTCTGCGACAAGGGTGCTGCCTCCGTGGTATTCATAAAAGGCCGTGAAGATGGCAGGATCGTATCCGCCGAAGACCTCCCTGTCTATCTCTAAAGCCGCCTCCAGGTCGTCCGGCAGAAATCTCCTTACCACTACGGGATCTTTGAAGAATGCCGTACCCATTCCATCCATTAGCCGACTTCGAGTCTGTTCCTCAGGCCACATTCCCTTTCTGCCAGGATTTACGAGGGGAAATAGTTTATCGGACATCATTTCGCTACCGCCAGCGTCAGATTGCCGTGCGGCATGACCAGCATGCGCGCATCCCTGCCCTGCCGTGCCCTGGCCAGCTCGATAGCCCGCTCAAGGGTTGCCGCCGGTGTAAAGAAGCACATCTCCGCCTTATCCGTCGGCAGGGCCGATACCAGGATCAGATGATGCTGCATGGACTCCTTGGCCAGGAAGGCGGCCTTGTGTCCGCCAAACTCGTACTCCCGGCCGAAGCGCTCCCAGCACTCCTCGGCAGATGTCGCTTCCTTTGCCCAGCGCTCGAAGACGGGATGGCCAAGCCCCTCGCAGCACTCCGCCACCAGGATGATGCTGCCACCGGGAAGAGCCGCATTTTTGGCATTGTCCAGAGCTTTTTGCGCCTGGAAGAGGTTGAGGTCTTTGGGCCTGCCTCCGGCACAGGTCACAACTATCTCTGCCTGCCGGACAGGCCGCCGGTACATGCGATCCACAGTGGCTGCCCCCACGCTGTGAGCGGAGATAAAGTCACCTGCAACCGACTGCACAATCTCATTTTTGCTATTTAATACTGCATTCAAAATGAAATCCAGCCCCGCAATCTTTGCCGCATCCTCCATGTCCAGGCGCACGGGACTATCCAGCCTTCCCGTAATTGAGTTGGAATCTCTCATCAGCTCGTGGTTCTTGATTACAGAACGCTCCGAGCTGACTCCGGGCAGGACTGCTTTGGCTCCGCCGCTGTAGCCTGCATAATAGTGGTATTCGATATTTCCAGTGGCAACAATCAGATCCGAGGACGCGACAGTGTCCAGTATCTCCACAGGCGTTCCCCGCCGTGTTTCGCCCAAAGATATGCAATTCTTTGGATCGTGCTGCATGTAGGGCAGGCTGGTGCAGTCCCGCAAGAGCAGTCGCTCCTCAACGAACGTCATCTTGCGGTGCGTGCCAAGAGCAAAGACTATCTTCAGATCGCTGATGCCCAGATCCTTAAGCCTCCGGATGAGAGGAGGAAGCATGAGGTGGCTGGGAGCGGGACGGGTGATGTCGCTCGCCAGAATGCTGGCCGATTTAGAGCCGGCAAAATCATCCAGGCTTTTTCCCAGGGCATGGTCTATTGATCTTTCCACCTCACCGGCGGGCGCAGCCGAAAGCTCCTCGGCAAAGACTACCTCTGCACCAACGCCTACCATCAGATCGAGGCACCCTTGACCATAACCAAGCTTGATTTTGCTATTATTTGAATTCAAGGACATGTTAGTTCGTCTCTATGCGTTCTTTGTGGCTTTGTGCCTTTGTGGTTTGGTTTGCTCGGTAGGGATGAGAGGCAAGAGCTTGCTTACCACGATCACCACAAAGACACAAAGGCGACTCATGTCTTCCAGATCACTGCGCGGCTGAGCATCTCGGAAAAGGCCTCGAAGACGGGCCGGTCCGTTTTCAGGAGGAAGTAATCCGCCCCAACCTGGCTGCATGCCGCTCTGATGCGCTCATTATGCTCCGCCATGCGTCTCAGATACTCTTGCCGCTCGGCCTGTGTCACACGGGTGATGAGAGGCTGGCCGCTCTCCAGATCCACGAACTTCACATCGCCTCCGAAGCGAAGCTCTGTCTCTTCCGGTGCCAATACCTGAATTACCACCAGCTCGTGACCGGATAGCCGGTAGATGCTGGATAGTATCTCGTCCGTCTCGCCCAGCAGGTCGGAAATCAGGACCACCAGGCTTGTGGTCTTGAGAAGCGATTCCATCTGATCAGCGATGGCAAGCAAGCCCGTGCCACCGCGGGGAGAGATCCGGTCCAGCAACTCAATCGATTGAAAGAGATTTCTTCTTCCCCGCTTTGGCTCGCCGGGGTAAAGCTTCTTGCAGAAGAGCGATATGGCATACTTCTCATTTTCCAGTGTGGCGAGATAAGCAAATCCTGCTGCCAGGCGCGATGCATATCCGAATTTTCCCTCATAGCCCATGCTGGCGCTGCCGTCCAGAAGGATGTGAACCACCAGGCTCCTCTCCTCCTCGTGCTCCCGGATATAGAGCTTTTCAGTTCGACCGTAGACCTTCCAGTCCACCAGTTTGAAGTCGTCTCCTTTGCGGTACTCCCGGTAGCCGACAGGACTGATGCCGTGCCCGAAGCGCAGTGACTTTCTGCCTCCACTGTAGGCGGTCGAAACTCGCTTCCTGACGAGCAGAGAGAATCTTTCCAGCTCTTTGAAGAACTCTGTATCCATGATTTGTCCTTAAAGACCAAAAGGCTCACTATTTAGAGGGACTGGCTCTTTAGAATGTCCGTTACCACCTGGTCGCGTGTGAGACCCTTTCTCTCCGCCTCAAAGCCCAGGATGATTCTGTGCCTTAAGACAGGATAGGCCATGACATGCAGATCCTCTTTGGAGACATAGTTTCTGCCTTGCAAAAAGGCCCTGGCCTTGGCCGAGAGAATGAGACCGATGGTGGCCCTGGGGCTGGCTCCATATGCAACGCCATCCCACTTGCGCGTGGCCAACACAAGATTCACTGTC
The DNA here is from genome assembly GCA_049299735.1 of Methanothrix sp. GTDB lineage: Archaea > Halobacteriota > Methanosarcinia > Methanotrichales > Methanotrichaceae > Methanothrix. The sequence continues at coordinate 17,310 of JBAQXX010000062.1, forward strand.
GCCGTCTTCAGATCATCGGAGACTGGCATGTCGCGGCAAAGCTGCTGCAGCGCTATCACTTCATCCTTGCTGACCACCGTTTCCACAGTGGGCTCGCCGCGGATGGTGTATCTCTCCAGGATCTCCAACTCCTCTTCTCGGGAGGGGTATTCCATGAAAATTTTAAGCAAGAACCTGTCCAGTTGTGCTTCAGGAAGCGGGAATGTGCCCTCCATCTCGATCGGATTTTGCGTGGCCAGGATAAAGAAGGGCTTGTCCAGAAGATAGGTCTTGTTTCCTACAGTTACCTGCTTTTCCTGCATGGCCTCCAAAAGAGCGCTCTGGGTCTTGGGAGATGCCCTGTTGATCTCATCCGCCAGGACGATATTGGAAAAAACAGGTCCCGCCTCGAAACGGAACTTTTTGCCTTTATCGATCTCTTCGATGATGGTTGTGCCGGTGATGTCGGCAGGCATAAGGTCCGGAGTGCATTGAATCCTGCTGTAATCAAGGCCCAGGCAGGATGCCGTGGTCTTCACAAGAAGCGTCTTGGCAAGGCCCGGATTGCTCTCCAGGAGGGCATGGCCTCCGGCCAGGATGGCGATCAGTAGCTGCTCGATGGCCACATTCTGGCCGACCATGACTTTGTCGATCTCGCTCCGGAGCTTTTTAAATATCACCGGTGCCCGGCTAAAGACTGCTTTCTGATCCTCCGACATTATTCTCTCCTTCTCTCAGTCTCTGAAGGGGGTTTTCGGGTAATTATACCTTTTCCCTATTGCTTTTTTCTTGATTATATGGCAAGACATTTGGGAACGATTTGATTTACCCATTCAACAAGAATTCGCTTGACCGTCATCATCCAATTTACTCGGATCATGAAATCATACAACAAACCAGATTTTTCAAAACCAGAGCCTCGATCTTGTCAAGAATCACATCCGGCTTCTCGTACTATACCTCTTCGTACTCGATCTCCCTGTACTTCGAAATAGACATGTCGTAGCCGTTCTCTTTGATCTCGCTGTAGGGCACGAAAAAGCACTTGCCCTTCCTGTCCATCGGATTCTCCTCGCGTCTCTTTTTGTACCGCTCGATGATATCCAAAATGTCGCCCTTGCCGTCGATGAAGTTCCTCTTGTCGTCTAAAGAGTAACCGTCCTTCTCCATTTGAGAGATTATGCTTTTCCATTTGAGCTACTCGACCGAATCCTCCTCCGGCGAGAGTTCGATGGTTATGCCCTCGTCTGGCGAGGTCATGTTCCAGTCGGGGGCCTGCCAGCCCCCGTATCTGGTGGTCTTCGGTGCAACTCCCGTGCTTGCTATATCTATGCGTGCCGACGCGTCTTTTGTTGCGTAACCGGTTCCATCCACCGCAGTGGCATCAACATGCACGGCATTAACGTAAGAGCCATCCATTGCCGCCCTTACATCATATTCTATGGTCTTTATCTCTCCCGGCGCCAGGTCGGCAATGACCCATTGCATGAGCAGACCACCATCCACATTCGGCTCCGGAGATGCCTCCAGCAGGCTCATTCCAACGGGAAGCTTATCGGCCACGGTGGCAGCCATGGTGTTTTTGGCGTTGTTCTTGACGACAATGGTGTAGTGTACCAGCGTCGGATCAAGAGCATCCAGTTTTGCCGTCTTATCCACAAACACCTCGGGCGGGCAGCAGGTCATCGGATCGGATTCCAGGGACGAGTAAGCCGCTGCGGATATACAGCTATCTCCGTTCATTCCGCAAACCATGACCTGGTTGACAATGTTATCGGGCGCATAATCGGTTATGTTCAGCGTCAGCTGTATTGTCACCGAGTTTCCTATGCCGAGGCTAAGCAGCGTCCAGTTGGCATCGCTCCGGGAAAGGCTTGACGGCCGGATGGATGAGCCTATGTACTCTGTTCCGGGCGGGAAGATGTCGCGGACATTTATGGGGGCCAGAGAGCTGGTGCCGTCGTTGGTTATGGTTATGACGTATTCGGCCACGTTCGCACTGGTCT
>JBAQXX010000063.1:0-12959 GCA_049299735.1 Methanothrix sp.
CCAGGATTGGTTTGCACCATTCCCGGCATCCAGTCACTGGGGCCTCGCAGAGCTGATAGGTAGTACATCAAGCCTGATATCGGTTGAGGAGACGAGCCGCTCATGGCAGCACCAGTAACTGAATTGATCTTAGCTTCTGAGATAAAATTTCCCAGAATGCTGGAGTAGCCGGTGTAAATAGTGGTCACTCCCTGGCCGGTTACTGTGGCCGTCGTTACTGTTCCGATCTTACCCGCCAGCAATGCTCCAATCATCTCGATGTTGGCCTGAATGGCCCGCACCAGGATCATGGGAAGAACTGACGCATAAACCAGCTTGACTGGGAACCGTCCCCGCGCGCCCCGCACGCGGCTGTGAGCCAGCGGTATCTCAATTCGGGTCGACTCTACAAAAACGACCAGCAAAATGATCATTATGGTAGATATGAGCGCCAGAATTCCGCCCGTAACCAGAATGAATCTCAGCCCTTCCGAGGTGAAGAGAGTATCAAAGCTGATCAGCTGCAGCCGGATTATATCGATCCATTTGGGTATGATGCCCACGGGCAGCCCAGCGTCGCCGCTGGCCGGATTGATTATGCCCGTGACCAGCTGCTGGCTTATTCCTGCTACGATAAAGAGCCCCACGCCCGAACCGACGCCCCATTTTGAGACTACCTCATCCATATAGACGATGAGAGATCCGCCCACGAAGACCTGAATAAAGATAAATAATGATATCATGCCCAGGGAAATGCCCAGTGTACTAGCTAAACCGGCATCCGGCAGCAGATAGCCACCCAACACCTGCGGCAGGGCCTCAACTGCGACCATCACAAATACCAGGGCCTTTTGTGTGCCCTGATAAATGGCCTGATCGCGAGGCTCGCTCAGATTGAGCTTGATGATCTGGGCACCAACGAGAAGCTGCAATACGATGGATGCAGTAACAATTGGACCTATGCCAAGGAGCATCATCGAGCCGAAGGATCCTGCAAAGAAGGCACGATAAGCACTGAAAATATCTATGGATGCTGTGGAAAGCCCAAAGAGGGGTATATTTCCCAGGGTAAAGTAGAGCAGCAGTATGGCTAAAGTCCAGCTTAGCTTTCTCTTAAAATGGACGTGCCCAGTGGGCCGCTCCACAGATGGGAGTCGGCGCACAAAGGGCTCTATCGCATAAAAGAAACTCTGCTGGTTCATACTACTACTGCCTGACCACCAGCAGCCTCAATTTTGCTCTTTGCCGTCGCAGTGAATCCAGCTGCGCTAACGTTAAGCGTTCTGGTTACCTTGCCGCGACCCAGCACCTTCATCTCAGAAAGCTCGATTTTGCCATCCGGGCCTGCCATCTGGTCTAGCACGTCCACATTTACCACCTCAAGCTCCTCGGAAAGAGGCAGCTTTACGAATCCGTGCTTGCCCATCTGAGTTCCGAGAAGCATAGAGCGCATGAAGTGATGTTTGCACTTCCCAGAATCTCCGCGGCCGCCGCGAGACCCGCCTCCGCGCGCATTCTTGTGCTTGCCGTGATAGGTTCTGTGCCCTCTTTTCTCTTTCGTATTTGGTCTAACCATGGTTCTACCTCATCCTCTTGATAAGATCCGCCAAATCCGTGCGAAAGCCCAGATCTCCGCCCTGTTGCGCGGTCTTCTTGATGGTCTTTAAACCCTTGCGGGCCGGATGGAGCCGGAATATGGGCTTGATTTCCAGATCCTTCAGGTTTGCTCTACCAGAGGTGATGGCACTGGCCAATTCTTTGAAGGAGCTGTAGGACGTATTCTCCTTCAAGAACTGCTCTGTCAGCCGCCTGTTTGCACTCAATCGTCCTCGCTTCTCGAGGAGCAAGGCCAGCGTATCATCGTCTATCTTGCCCCAGGCCACATAGTCCTTTACCTTCTGGATCATGCCCCGGTAATGCGCATCTTCTTTGACGATGATGCAATGGTTGACTCTGTTTATGTGCAGCATCGCTAAAGTGGACTTGATCCCGGGCCGAAGGTTCAGCTCGCCTCTCAATCTCACTATGGCAAACATCTTCAAGCCCTCACAGTTACAGTATTGATGAGTGCATTGTAGGTGGCCTTGGCGAAATTGATGGTCGTCCTGGTCGAACCTGCCGTTCTTGTCCACACATCCTTGATGCCTGCCATGTCCATGACCTTTTTGGATGTGTCTCCGGCTGCGATACCAAGCCCGCGAGGCGCCGGGATAAGTACGACCCTGACGCTTCCTGACTCGCCTACTACCTGATAAGGCACTGTGTGCGCCTGGCCGCAGCCGCATTCCCAGCTACCGCAGCCTCGCTTTACCTTCATGATATTTCGCTTGGCACTATCGATGCCCTTCTTGATGGCTTTGCCCACCTGTACATCCTTTCCTTCGCCAAGTCCAATGTAGCCGTCTCTGTTTCCTACAATAACCGTGGTTCTGAATTTGACCCTTCTTCCGGAGTCCGTCATCCTCTGAACCATGTTGATATCCAGAACTTCATCCTCAAGTCCCGGTATCAGTACATCTATCAGGCCAGCCTCCTTAATAGGCAGACCTGATGCAATTGCCTCATCGAAGGAAGTTACTTGGCCCTCAAAGACGAGCTTGCCCAGCCTTGTCCTGGGGACCCACTCTTCCTGGTAAAAATCACGCTTCTTTTTTCGATCCATAAGTTCACCCCAGTATCTTCGCTCGAACCTGCTCGAATTGGGCCACGATATCCGCTCCAGTGTGCTTCTTTATGTGCTCGCCGGAAATCCTCTTCTTGTCGGGGAAGATCTCAGAGCCATGAGGCACATTCACACCTGCGTCTACGATGCCTTTGATGGCAGCATAGATTCTGTTGCCTTTAGTGGAGGCATGCAGACCAATATCTGCGATACCCTCATCAATGCCCAGGGCCAGCATCTTCTTGCCGAAGAGAAGGCCGGTAAGATAAGCAGCTGGTATATTGCTCTTGCTAAAGGTAAATCCAAAGTCCTGCAACTCTCGGGAATTAACCGTCAGGAGCGTTTTATCGCCATTCTGCTCCGCAACCACCAGTTGCAGCAATGTGTTGGCATTGCTCTTCCTGACAACAACACGGGGTTTCTTCGATAGTATTAGCTTATATCTAACGTGATAGTTGGTCTTTCCCTCTCTTCTTCTTCGGAAGGGGACTCTATATCTCGGTCCTGTCGCCAAGTTATTCACTCCTGGCAAGGCCCTTAGCCTTGATGAATGAGTTCATGTGCGCCAAACTTCTGTACTCGCCGCCCTTGGATTTGCGATAAAGCAAGCGGTAGGCATGGCGATCTATCTGGCCGCCTTCACGAAGCTCCCGAAGCTTCTTTCGCAGAGCCCGGATCTTGGTCATCCACTGCTCTTTTCTCGGGGATCGTGCACCTTTGGCGCCTCTTCTATGTCCCGCTCCTTTGCAGTGACCATAGGCACGCTTTATTGCTCTGGCCCTAATTCTGCCCCGGCTGTTGCCCTTCTTGGGCTTGGCCTTGATATTTCCGGCCTCTACCTGGGAGCGAATGTCCTCTCTGGTAATAGCATCGGAAAGCTCGCTTGCCACCTCTGGATCAGGATTGATCCAGACCCGGCTCTCGCCGATTTTAAGCTCGGATGCCGCAAGGCGCCGCTGCGTTGTTAAGCCCGGCATTTCTAGGCACCACCCTTGGGATTGAGCACCCTGAGGCCAGCCTCTGCCGCCTTTGCCTGCATCTCCAGGCGTTTCTTCATGCCAACACCTGCTGCTATGCGTACCACAGAGCCCTGCGCCTTTTGCAGTTCTGCGACGTTATTAACCAGCACCTCAGGAAGACCGCAGGGATGAAATCCCTTAACAGCCTTGGGGCTTCCATAGCCAACTCGAACCAGCTTGCCTTTTGCAGCAATCTGCTGCCGGAGTTTGTTGTGCAGGCCGCGAGGCTTTCGCCAGCTGGTTACCAGCCGCTTCTTTTTATGTGAATCATGAAAGTTGAACTCAGGCTTCTTTGATTTCTGCCGGGTTCTTACTCTCAGTAACCTCTCTGCCATCCTCGTCACCTCTTGTCCACCAGGTATATTCCGTCCTGGAATATCCTGATATCGAAACCATGCACCCTGGTAGCCTGCTCAATATTGGCCATGGTCTGGCCAACCTGCTCCTTGTCGATGCCTGTTATCGTTACTTCATCTTTGCCGATCTCGACCTTCGCGCCCGGTAGGATCTTAGCGGATCGAGACTTCCTTTCGCCCAGGAAATTGTTTATAATGAGCTCGTTGGAAGCTGCCTTAAGCTGTATGGGAAAGTGAGAGTACACGACCTTCATCTTGTACTCAAATCCCCGGCTTACGCCTGCAATCATATTGCTTATGTGCGCGGCCAGTGTCCCCACCATTGCTCGGTGCTGCTTTCTATCGAGCCTGGAATTCACGATCAGTTGAGATTCCTCTTTCTTGATCTCTATCTCAGGATAGGAAAGCTGCCTGCTGACCTCACCTTTCGGTCCCTTAACCGTAACAGTGTTCCCGTCTACGGTTACAGCAACTCCTTCTGGGATCTCTACCTGTCGTGCAATCTCTTTGACCATTGCGACCACACCTAATACACGTAAGCCAGGAGCTGACCGCCCAGGAATTGGTTCCTGGCATCAGAATGGGCCATGACTCCCTTACTGGTGCTCAATATCAGAACACCGAAGTTCCTGGCGGGGAGGAAGCGCTTCTCCCATTTCTCCATCTCGGTCACCTTGGTTGAAAACCGGGGCTTAATTACGCCGCATCGGTTGATCCTTCCCAGGAGCTTCACTCGGAACATTCCCGACTTTCCGTCGTCAACAAATTCGAACTCGCCTATGTATCCTCGATCCGCCATAACCTTCAGAGCTCTTCCTATGAGCTTGGAGGCGGGATGAATGATGCATTCAGGCTTGCCTACGCTCTCCGCATTCTTTATTACGGATAGGGCATCGGCCAGTGGATCCAATAACATAGTAGCCACCTACGAATATTTTTCAAAACCCATCTCAGGGGCGATCTCTCGGAAGCACTGCCGGCAAATGTATATCCCGTACTTTCTTATCAGGCCGTTTTTATTTCCACAGCGCTTGCACGGGTTTGCACCTCTTCCGAAGACCTTCTTTCCTTTCTTCATGCTGCCTCCAAGATTTCAATGCCGAACTTCTTTGAGACGAACTCTACTGAGTCGTCTTTATTCAGCCTCTGCCGAATGGGAAGTTTCTTTTGCGCCACGCGCCGCATTGCAATCCGATAGCCGGCCCTCTTCAAGGCTACAGATACGTCCATGCCGAATATGCCGATCTCTGGATCGTACCGCATGCCTGGAAAGTCGGTGTGCTCCTCAATGCCGAAAGAGAAGTTGCCTTGCATGTCGAACTGGCTCTTTTTCAAGGTATTTCCGGCTGCCTTCAGGGCTATGACCAGGAAATCTTCTGCAGCTTTTCCTCGCAAGGTAAGCTTTGCACCGATGGGCTCATTCTTTTTGATGCCGAAGGTAGGCAGAGTCTTCTTGGCAATGGAACGAACGGGCTGTTGCTTGGTAATGGCCTTCATGATGGTTTCAGCATTTACCAGCCTCTGACCGCTCTCTCCTACGCCCACATGTACGACAACCTTGTCAACGCGGGGAATTAGATTAGCATTCATCTAACGGCCCCCAGCTTGATGACAGGCTGTTCTTTTCCGATCATGTAAACGTAATCCTTGATGGTCTCAAACTCCTTGTCGCCCGAGATTATGATGCGATTATTCTGGGAGCTCTTCACGGTTATGATCTCTTTGATCTTACCCGTTTGGCCGGTATGCTTTCCGCCTACGACCATGGCCAAATTGCCGATCTCAAAGCCGATCCTATCCTCAATTTTCTTATCGGGCAGTGAGAGGACCAGTGAATCGCCAACCTTAAACTCGCCTTCTGCCAGCTTATTTGAGCCGTCTGAGAGGTTGAGCTGCTGCTTTTTGCCCGAGATTATGGTTTTATTGTCAATTCGGGCCAGCTTTTTCATGTCTTGCGTCTCAATAAGGTCGAGATAGAACATCCCCTTCTCATCTTTGAGCATTCTATATTGCTGGTTGTTCGAAGGAACCGATATGACATCGAATATGCCTATAGGCAGCTTGTAGTCCTTCTGGATTTTACCATCTACCAGTACCTTGCCCTCGTACAGAGCCCTCTTTGCCTCGCGGGCATTATCTACCAGCTTAAGCATGTCCCGGATTACCATAACGAGAGGCATGCTATCCCCTGCGGAATGAGGCCCGGGACTGGTCTTGGCAACCCATGCGTGGGTCTTTCTTGCAATGGGCCAGCTTACGGGAACCGTTACTCTCTTTTGATGTCTGCTCATTCTGATCGCCTCGCGAAGATCTTTTCCCTCTCTGCGTCTTCAAGAATGAGCTTGATTATCATGACGTTGGAGGGATGGATAGTTCTCGGCACTTCAGTTCCGTCAGCCCGGTAGTTGCTCACGCCTGCTACTTTAATGGTGCACCTCTTAAGGTCCACATCTTCGACCTCACCTTCGGTGCCAGCGTGATCGCCACGCATAACCTTGACGGTGTCGCCCTTGCGAAGCTGTGCATTGCGCTTCTTCAGCTCCTCACGCAAAGCTTTGCTCAAGGGTGCGTGCATGTACTTTTGACGCCTATGCAGCGGTGCGGTATACCTCGCCTTCCGCTGCTTCCTTGGCTGTTTTGTAATCATAATCATCACACAATCATGGATGCCGCGGAAGCGATCTTGCTAAATCTCTCCGCTACCTCGCGGGCCACAGGTCCCTTAACCTCAGAGCCCTTGGGAACACCCTCGTCATCTACTATAACGGCGGCATTATCCTCGAATTTTACCCTGAGGCCGTCAGGCCTTCGAAACTCCTTTCTCTGCCGGATGATGACAGCTTTAAAGATCTGCTTTCTCATCTCCGGACTTCCTTTCTTCACAGATACTACTACTACGTCCCCAATCCCTGCGCAGGGCTGTCTATTTTTCACGCCTCGATAATTCTTGACTGCGATGACGTGTAGCGTCCGCGCACCTGTATTGTCTACACAATCCAGGTATGCGCCAGTGTTTATCGCCCTTGGGATCTTGGCCTTTTGTCCTTTCATTTCAAGACCTCCACTACTACGTAGGATTTGGTCCTGGAAAGGGGCCTACACTCCGCTATCTTGACACGATCCCCTGCCTTGGCATCAATGCACGGGGGATTGTGCGCATGGATCTTGGACTGCCTCTTCTCGAATCGTTCGTACTTCGTTGCTTTCTTCTCGAACTTACGCATGACTACCACGGTACTGTCCATCTTGTCGCTGACCACGGTGCAACTGAAGACCTGGCCACGTACGGGCAGGCTACCATGGAAGGGACACTTAGGATCATTGCACTCCTTTTCCGGCGCGCTAACGTCCAGTCCGATATCCCTCATAACTTCCACCTCGTTCTCTGCATTCTCTTGCTTATTCTGTTCTCTGGCTGTGAGATCAAGACTGAACCGCAGACCCTCACATTTTGCCCATCGGGCAATGTGAAGATCAGGTTCGTATTCTTTTTGGCAAGGCGCAAAACCTTGGCTTTCGTCTCCAAAAGGAATGTATTCCTGGTCTCATCCACAATTTGACCTGAAAGCCCGATCTGGCCCGGGTTGCTGCTTGAAGCAACCAGCATCTCAAGGCCGATCAGCTCGTGTCTTGCCAGGCTTTCAGGATTCAGGTTCACTTACTTCGCTCCGTTTGGATCGTCTTGATCCCCGTCGCTCCGTTTGGATCGTCTTGATCCTGGCGACCGTTCTGCGGATGTCTCTGATTCTCCCAGGCTTTTCCGGGGCGCCACCAGCAGTTACGATGCCTCTCTCCCGGATGAGCTCGCTTTGAAGCTTTCTCAGCTCCTCGGCAATCTCTTCCGCGTTCATGTTTCTGATCTCATCAATCTTAAAAATCGCCATATCGGATCACTCTTCCTTGGCACAAGGCTCACTATCTGCCATCTCTTCAGGGAGAGACGCATCCTCTGTCACGCCTTCGTTCGGCTTCATGGATGACTCATCCAGGGGAGACGGCACAGCCACTGGCTCTGACTCTAAGAGCTGATCCAGATCGCTCTTCTTCTCGGGAGCGGGCGTTTCCACGGGCACGGGCGGCTTGGCCACGGGCTTTGTTTCCACGACAGGCACAGCTACCGGCGGTTTTTCAATCCGGAAGTCGTCGGGAAGCCGCACGTCGGGCGGGATGATCCTGACCTGGCAGCCAATTACACCGAGCTTCTTTACGGCTACGGAGTAGCCTTTATCCACGAGATCAATAGCCGGCTTGCCGGAGTGCTTGATGTATCCGGAGATGAATTTCTCGGTTCGAGAGCGCGGGCCCGTCAATTTGCCGCTGATTACAATCTCGCAGCCTAACGCGCCCGCATCCATCACTCTTCTCATCATGGACTGGCCTGCCTTTCGGAAGTACCAGCCGCGCTCCAGGGAGGACGCGAGACGATTGGCCACAACTCTGCCGTTCAAGTCGCCCCGGCCCACATCCTGCACATCGATCTGGGGATTGTCCAGATGGAATTTGCGGTCCAGGTCGCGGGTGATCTTCCTGATCAATTTGCCGCCTTTTCCAATGACCATGCCCGGCTTTTCCGCATAGACAGTTATCTGAGTGCCCATGGGTGTTCGGTTCATGACCATGCCGCCGTATCCTGCACGTTCCAGCTCTTCCGCCAGATACTCATTGACGAGAGCTTTGGATAGGCCCTCAGCCACGAACTTCTTTTCTACGGACATCAGCTCTTCACCTCGGTGAGGACCATCTCCACAGAGACCGTCTCTGTGTTCTTGGGAGTGGCTCTTCCCATGGCGCGAGGCATCCATCCCTGGATGGTTCTGCCCTTCTTCGTGCCTGCATGGAAGATCCTCATCTTTTCAGATTCCATTCCCTTGTACTCGGCATTGGCAAGTGCATTATCCAGGACGATCAAGACTGCCTTGGCTGCCTTTTCCGGATATCTGCCGGCATCCCATCCCACTGCGCCATGCCTGTGTGCCACATTTCTTCTGTAGCGCTTGAAGGGAATAGCCCTCTTCAAGGCTATTACATCTTCCAGATAGGCACGGGCGAGGTTGGCCCTCATGCCTTTTAGCGTCCTGCAGATCTCGTGGGCGTGCTTAGGTGAGATGTGAAGCTCCATCCCCATGGCCCTTGAAGAGCGTCCTGCAGGCGTAAGCGAATAATTCAATCTGCCCAATCTCACACCTCACTTCAGCGGCACATACTTGCTTGATCTGGTAGCGCCCACGCCTGCGGCACCGTGCTGTACGCGACCGCGCGTCAAAGCGAACTCGCCGAAGAAGTGCCCGATCATCTCGGGCATGACCTCTACCTTTTCGAAGCTCTTGCCGTTGTAGATCTCGAGATTCTTGCCCACCATATCAGGCATAATTATCATATTCCTGATGTGGGTTCGAACCGAGTCCTTGTTCTTCAGGCTTGTCACGAGATTCTTGTTCTCCTTGACAAGGCCTCTTTTGATCGATCTGCGTTGCCGCGCTGGTAAGAGCCCGGCAAGCTCCTCTATACTCAACTTGGCGAGGTCGGAAACCTTCCGGCCCCGATACAAGAATTCTTCCTTTCTCTTTGGAAGCTTGGATCCTGCTTTCTTAGCCAAAACCTTTCACCTAGCGCTTACCGGTCTTCCTTGCGGCAATTGAACCTACCTTTCTGCCAGGAGGCGTATTTCTGCTGCATGTCTTTGGCCGTCCTGGATGCTGGCGTCCGCCGCCACCGAATGGGTGGTCTACGGCGTTCATTGCAACGCCTCTTACGATGGGCCATTTCTTGGCTTTGGACTGGAACTTAAAGAAGCTCTTGCCTGCCTTGACCAGAGGCTTGTCCAGACGACCTCCGCCGGCCACGACCCCTATGGTCGCCATGCATTTCGGAGAGAGCCACTTCATCTCACCGCTGGGCAGCTGTACTACGGTTTGACCTGCATCATGAGCCACGAGAATGGCGCACACCCCTGAAGCTCGGGCGAACTGGCCGCCGTGACCAGGCTGTGATTCGACGTTGCAGATCGGTATGCCCTCGGGAATCTCCGCCAGATGCAGAGTGTTTCCCGGCTCTATGGGTGCAGATATGCCGCATGAAACTTCCTGGCCCACGTACATGCCCTCGGGAACCAGAATGTATCTCATCTCGCCATTGCTCAAGGCCATGAGAGCAACAGGAGCTGATCTAGCGGGGTCACGCATTATTTCCTGGACCACGCCTTTTATGGTCTCATCGCTATCGACTTTTATGTGCTTGATGTCCGCCCTGTACCTGTGAGAGGGTGCCCTGTACGTAGGACCGCCTGCACCTCTATTCTGAGATATGATTCGATGTCCCATATTTTACCCACCTACAGTAGTCCCAGCCTTGTGGCTAATTCGTTCGCGCTTCCCTCTCCGGCCAGCTTCACGACGGCCTTCTTTTCTCCCCGAGAGGTTATCATGGTCCTGACTGCCAGGACATCGATATCATAAAGCTCCTCCAGGGCCTTTTTGATCTCCGGCTTGGTGGATCTCATATTCACCAAAAACTCCAGGGTATCATTGGAGTCGATCATGCCGGTGACCTTTTCTGTGACGTAGGGACTCTTGATAATCATTGTACTGCCTCCGCTCTGCCCTTTTCGGCCAGCTTTTCCAGGGAAGACTCAGTCCAGACGGTCAGCCTTCCGGCTTTGGTCCCAGGGGCAAGCAGTTCAGCGTTCAGCTTCTCCACGGTAACGAAGTCCACACCGGGAAGATTTCTGGCGGCTTTTCCCAGTCCTGAATCATTTCCAGCGACTATGAGCAGGCTCTTGCGGCCTTTATATTTCCTTCCCCGCAGTTTGCCCTTGCCGGCACGAATATGCCTTCCATCCTTTGCCCTCTGAACGTCATCCCAGAGACCTGCAGCCACCAGGAACTTTATTACGTCTGTGGTCTTGCTCAAGGATTCGAGGTCGTTCTTGGCCACAACAGGCAACTCTCTCGTAAACCTGTGGCCCCGTGCCTCAACCAGTCCCGATGAGGCCGTAGCGGCGATCGCAGAGCGAATGGCTTTGCGCCTCTCCTTTTTGTTGACCTTTTCGGTATAGTCTGCATTGGGCTGCGGCGCATGTGAGCGGCGGCCGCCCACAGCCATGGGTACGCCTGCAGCTTTCCTGCCGTTCTTCAATCTGGGAATTCTGGAGACGCCATGTCCCGGACCCCAAGACAGGGCAGAGGTATTCATGCCCGCATAGAAGTGAGGTCCATAGGCCTGAAGCCTGTTGGCCTGTGCGGCCAGGACGGTCCTCTTGATGATATCCGGCCGGTATTCCTCCTCGAAGACGGGAGGTAGCTCAATCTGGCCGCTTGCATTTCCCGATAGATCAATGATATTTGCCTTCATCGCCTAGACCCCCTGCTTGGACTCTTGGCTCACATAGAGAAACTCCGGCGCTTTCACGAAGTTCTTTCCGGGTCTTATGGCGTGTCTTATTCTGACCATCCTCTTGATGGGACCGGGAACGCTTCCCTTGATCAGAACATATTGGTTCCTAACCATGCCGTAGCCGGGAAATCCGCCTTTCGGAGTTATTTGTGCGCCGTCGGTTCCGATGAACATGAGTCTTTTATTGAACTCTGTCCTCTGGTGGTAGCCCATCTGGCCCAGCTGCGGTACGCGCCAGCTGATATGAGATGGATGCCAGGGACCGAGGTTGCCCACGTGCCGCAATTTGCCAGTGCGGGCGTGCTTTCTCTTGGCGATGGCAATTCCCCAGCGTCGCACTGGACCCTGGGTGCCCTTGCCTTTGGTGACTGCGGAGGCATCCAGAAGATCTCCCAGCTCAAAGACGCTGGAGACTGGGACCTGCTGGCCCAGCAACTTCTGCGCAAAAGCGAGACGATCCAGCATGGAGCCGCCGTTGATGGGCATCTCCATGAGCTCTGGAACCTTTTTGGGAATTCCGGTTATGAGCGTTGGATTGGTGTGCACCACTACTCTAACATCTACGATATCGTCGCCCAGGGCCCGCAGGTCGTCGGCTGAGGTCCCGTGAGTCTTTTTGGGAACGGTCAGAGCGCGAGCTAAATCGGGGCTGAGATTCTCAGACCAGGCCTCGCCCGCAGGCCGAAGGCCGCCGTTAAAGTTCTCGTAGGCGCGCACGGCCACCACATTCATGGGGGGAACCTCCAGAACGGTTACGGGCATGGAGATCTCCAGGCCCTCGGTGAGGCTCCTCGGTCTATCGTCGATCATCATGATGTGGGTCATGCCGGCCTTGTAGCCGGCAAATCCTGCCATCCTGGCCTTGTCCTCCTCGGGCCAGCTTCGGATTCTAGGGACCTCGCTCTTGGCCCTCTTTCTCGGGCTGTAGGCCAGCGAACCTCGTCTTGGTCGGTGTATTGTTGCCATTTAGTCCTCCAAACGCACCAGATTGAGAAGGGCGAGGGTCGCGAATACCGCTTCTTCCACGCGAACCGTCTCAGTTCCCTGATGCGGGATGGTGTTGATCATTTCATACCTGTCCATTGATTCCTTACTCAAGAAGGCATCTACGCCTTGTGCCGGTGAGCCGAAAACCACCGCAAGATCGCGCTTGTGGCCTATGTGTCCCATGTTTGAGAGGATTTCGGGCGTCAAGCCTTTTCCGTACCGGGAAGTGAGGACCACATAGCTACCCTGCTCATGCTTTGCGGCCAGGTAGCCTTCTAGGCTCTCCACTATCTCGGTCTCGTATCCCCAGTAATGAGGGATATCCTTCGGGTCCACAGGCTCAGCGGCGAGCGGCTGCTGCGAAAAGATTCTGACATTTAGGCGCTGCCCCACCGAGAACTTTTCTCCGGTACGAAGGGGAATTGGGCGATTGATTCCGATTTCCACCCAGACGCCGCTATCAGATCCGACGCTTTCAACGACTGCTCCGACGCGAAACTCGCCAATCTTGAGCGATTCTGATTTTGAGTTGATGGGATGATGAGCCGTACGTAGCGGCGGCAG
>JBAQXX010000064.1:0-4028 GCA_049299735.1 Methanothrix sp.
ATTTGGTGATGTTTTCAGATTTTCAGCTCCCCCTTTGCATAGAGGTCCTCTGCCACCTGCAAGAGGACGTCTCCCAATACCTCTCCACCGTAGTCGGGCAGGATTGTAATGCGCTTTTCCCGGTAGCTGTCTCTTAGCTCCTGGATGTAAGAGGTCTGGGATGCCTTCTTCTCCTGGCAAAAGCGGCAGTCGCAGTCTTGGATCACGTGGTTGATAATAATCGAAGAGACAGAAACACCGTGCGACTCTACCGTTTCAATCAGGCGCCGGCTCTCTTCCACGGCCGCTTTCTCGGGAATGGTAACAACAGTGATGCTGGCTGCCTCCGTATCGAGCAGGACGGAGCGCATGGTCTCAGCTTTCTGGCGCATGGTCCTAATTTCAGAGAGGATGCGATCGCCAAAACCGGGCTGCAGAAGGTCGAGCATACCCATCCATCTATTTCTCATGCCCAGCACTTTTGTGACAAATCCGGTGGTGATAGAGGGCAGTTGCAGCAAAGGCAGGACCATGGCGGTTGGTGCCGAGTCTATGACCACAAAGTCGTACCGCTTCTCCACGTAGATGTCGTTTAATTTGTCCATGAAGATCAGTTCGGAGACGCCGGGCATATTCCCGAAGTCTTCGGGCTTCACCTCCACCTCGAAGAGGCCGAAGAGAGCCGTGAAGATGTTCTTGTACCTGCGAAAGAAGCCCCGCGCCTCTTCAGCCAGATCAGGCTCATAGGCATAGAGATGCTCGCGGATCTTGCGTGGCTGGCTTCCCAGATCGATGTCGAAGATGTCCGAGAGCGAGTGGGCCGGGTCCATGGAGAAGACCAGGGTATCTTTGCCCTGATGCGCGTTCCAGATGCCGGAAGCTGCCGAGCATACGCTTTTGCCCACGCCTCCTTTGCCTGCCACATAAATCAGTTTCATAGGTTTCCAATCTTTCCAGGGGGATTTAATGTTTTGCGCTGCAACAAAAGGTTTTTCTACTTCCTGGACATTTTATAGGACTTAATTATAAAAGGGGGCGAAAGGTTTGAGAAAGCAAATTATTCTGGTCAGTTTACTTATCCTGTTGGCATCTGCCGCGCACAGTGCCGAAAGGGATCAGGCGACCGGCCTTGACATCCTGGGAAGCCGGGCGAACAATACCACGATCATAGCGCCTGACGGCATGCCGATCGAAGTCAATATTGTCGGCAGCACAGCCAGCAACATCCAGATCGGCTACCCGACAGAAGTAGTCGACAAGAGATGTGGAAAAGAGTGCGGTCCATGCGGCGAGGAAAAACGCTATGAAACCCCATGGGACGACTTCAAAAGGCCGCTATGCTACCCATGGAGTTCGTATATTCCCACCAGATACAGCAGGTCGCTTATCAAAGAAGATCCGGAATACATAAGCACTGCACCAAAGGTTCTCACGCTGGGAAGTGTGACAACAAAAACTTAAGTTTAAAAGTATTATTTTTATCTTCTTTTTATACTTTTTTCCATTTCCATCGCGAATTTATTCCCGGCAATCGCAATCTTTAATCAATTTTTTTTCTAATAATGCTTTAAGGAATCCGAACTTATCGACCCGAAAGATATTTCTACTTCCTGTATATATAAAACATAGGTTAAATATGTTTAGCTTAAATGTGAAATTCGCTGGAGGGGATTGGAGTTGAGAAGATCAATCATATTGGCTTTAGCGCTGATGCTATCGGCTTGCACTGCCTATGCATTTGGCGCCCCAGGATCAGTAGTTGTGGATATAGTGGGAAGCGTGACCGATAATACAAAGATCACGTCATCTGGCATGGATAAAGTGGAGCTGGAAATCATCGGAAGCGAGTCCAGCAATACAACGATCTCTCCGCCTGAGAAGGCTGCAAAATGCCCGAACCATATCTGTCCTGACTCAAGCTATACTGAAGTAAAAACCGAAAACAAGGAGAAGCGTTATCCCTGGGAGAATATGCATCTGGGAGTCGACGCCTGGTACGGCACTTTCTGGTACAACACAGGTATTAATATGCCGAAGTGGCCCCAAATCTAAATTGGAAATCGGGTGCTTTGTCATTTAATACCTAATCAACTCTTTTTTGATAATTTAATTCTTAAATTCTTCCCAACGGATAGAGGGATAAAACGGCCCGGGGTGAGGGGATGGCTAAGGGTAGCAAAAGGCCCCGGAGCCGCTTCATTGTTTTTGGTTTTGTTCTTACATAATATTAATACTAACAATGTCATCATCATAGTATTTAACTCTTTTGATATTCAAACTAAGTTATGCACATGAGATCTTGCCTGGACCCGGGCAGATGCGAGTGATTAAATACACCCAGGATTTACCTCAAACAAATCCATGCATAATTCCAGCAAGACATTCTCTCCCGGCAAAAGCGAGCTATTCTGGTGCGAAAACTGCAGCATCCCCCTTCTGGCGGAAAAATGCTCCACCTGTGATAGCTTTGGCCGCAAAATTGAGCTCGCGCCACCGGGCGACATCCGTCTTTGTTCCCGGGCTGCAAAAGAGCTTCTCTCTTTGCTTTTCACTCAAAATTATGGCTCTGCAGATTTCCTGGAGGGCAGGGTAATATTGCTCAATAAGATTGCCGGATTAGATCGTCGCGATCAGGTTATCCTGGAAGGTCGCCACATAGCCACACTCTGGTTTGATGTCACGGCCGGCTGCCACAAGCTTGATTTAGAGACTGCTGGCGCAGCCCTGCTTTCCAGTAGTGCAAAAAAAAGCCTGGTTGAATGTGACGGCTCAATATTAAAAGGCCACATAAAGGGCAAGTGGCTTCAAGAAGAGAAGATCATAAGCGGACCTTCTGCCTTGGATGAAGGCCAAAACGTTGTCCTGAAAATAGGAAAATTTTCGGGGGTGGGCGTGGCCAGGAAAAGGGCGGACGGCTCTTTGTCCATTCGCATCAAGGACGTGACGAAGAATGGTTTTAGCCTGCACGAAAAGAGGCCATCCCTACAGGATATAGTCTTTGCCAATGAGGGCCCTCTAAAAAGTCTGGAGAAGGCGGCGATAAGTGAGATCAAGAACTATCTTTCCAAAAACAGGCTTCCTGTAAACGTTTCATTCAGCGGGGGAAAAGACAGCCTGGCCTGTCTATGCATTGCCCAAAAAATAATCTCCCGGCCTGAGGTCCTCTTCATCAACACCGGTCTGGAATTTCCCGAGACTGTGGAATATGTGAGAGAGCTGTGCGCTGTGCAAAAGCTGCGGCTGCAGGAGATCCGAGGAGAGAGCGACTTTTTTGAGGATGTGAAGAGCTTCGGCCCCCCTGCCAAAGATTTCCGCTGGTGCTGCAAGACCAATAAGCTGGGACCAATGACCGCTTTTCTTAATGAGCGCTATCCCAAGGGCTGCGTGACAATTGAAGGGCGGCGCATCTACGAATCCTTCAATCGTTCTAGCATCAGGGCCGTGGAGAGAAATCCCTATGTTCCGAGCCAAACCACGCTCGCGCCCATCAGAAGCTGGCGGGCGCTGGAGGTCATGCTCTATATCTACTGGAATAAGATGCAGCCCAATCCTCTCTACGAGGAGGATTTCGAGCGCATAGGCTGCTGGCTGTGCCCAGCCGCGCTGCAATCTGAGTTTGCGAGCCTGAAAGTGACGCATCCCCGGCTTTACGATCGGTGGACGGCCTCTTTACTAGATTGGGCAAGAGAGAATGGGCTGGATAATAGATGCATCGATTGGGGTTTTTGGCGCTGGAAGAGGCATCCTCCCAAGATGCTCGAGATAGCAAGAGAGCACAATATAAACCTTCATGTCAGTGCTGCCGGCAAAGAAGAGATCACACTGCATGCATTGCGGGGCCGGTCGCCCTGCGGCCTGGAATACTCCATCGAAGCGAACCTATGCGCTCCCCAGAATCATCCCTTTTCCTGCGTTGCCGCGGCCCTCAATATTTTAGGCGAGGTGAAATATGAGGAAGATCTGGGGGCAGCGGTGATAAAGACAGAAAAGGGACGGGTCACCGCCTTTGCCAACGGACACATCATGATCATTGCCGGCAAAGAGCAGGC
>JBAQXX010000065.1:0-43607 GCA_049299735.1 Methanothrix sp.
ATATGGCCATCGCCCATTTACCATTCATGTTTTTTTTCCCTCCATCGTATAATTTAAATAATTTGGTATTCATCTCATGCACATGATTTGACATAGATTGCCGGCACGAACTGAAAGCAAATTTATGGACGTGACTTGCGTTAAACTATAAAAAGCACACCAGAAGACCAGAACATAGAAGATATAATTGGTAAGTAATCAGATATGATTCGGCATAAGCGGCACAGGCCAAGAAATGATCGGTGCTAAAGAAACATGGATCTGCCTGGCAACGGACAGGACTAACCTCTGCCGCCGCTGCAAGACCCATACCGGTACACTCATGCGTCTGCAACTCCCCGCCATCTCCGGCTACTGCGAGGTGCCTCCTATTGCCCGGCCCTATCTCTCCAAAAACCTGGTTAGAATGGAATGCGAAAGAGTACCCCCAGGCAGATAAAGCGATGAAGATATGATAAAAATATTAGAAGGAAATCCTATCATAGATTTCCCTCCGATTGAGTTATTCTCTTTACGTCCAGACGCCAAATGCGTTGGCTTTGTCTGCTTCCCTGAAGGTAAAGAATGCAGGCGCTCTCTTTGTCGTCTTCAACAGGCCTTTAGTGCTCTCATCACCATTATACGCCCAACCCATTCTCATGAATGAGCAGTCGAAGAACTGGCCTTCCCTGTAGTCATCACCGTATTCATCCCAATACCAGTCATCGATAGCATCATAGTCGGTGAGATCCTTGGCAATGTTCGCCTTCCAGCTTCCAGTGATTGAAGAACTGGTCAGCGTAGCAGTAGCTACAGACTTGCCGGAAAGCGTGCTGGCCTTTTCAGGGATGCGTGATATATAGTCCCAGTAGATATCATCCGCATCAGCCATATCCCAGTGCTGCATTTCAATGTCGCCGAAGATCTCCAACTCATCCTCTACATCAAGGTCGAGGTCCTCTGAGTCGTACACCTCATTGTCGGCACTGACATACTTGTAGAGGTATGCCCCTGACGCTTTGGTTATCTGCTGAGTTACTGAGGCAGACCCTTTCTTGGCCGTCGCACTATCGGTTTCGATCAATGAGGACGGGATTCCGGATTCGTATTCTTCGTAGACCCAGCCCCCAGCCCCACCATCCATTTCGGGGTCCCAATATTGATCTTCTTCTGACTCTGTGTCGATATATAACCGCGCATATGCATCGAGCTCGTCATCGTAGTTCTCGCTATCTGCCTCCGTCTCGATCCAGTCGGCCGCATAAACACTTGCGCTCTGACTTGCGGTTGCCAGCAAAGTCGTAGCTTTGGATGAAGAGGAATAGACCACGTTGTTCAGCTTTTCGGTTACACCATCAGCTTCCATCCAGGCATAGGCTTCAAATCCGGCGTCTTCATCATACCAGTCGCCGAGCTGTGCCCAGCTGCCAAATTCCACATCTGCACCCCAATCCTCGTCATCTGCACCGTTGAGAGATACAGATTGGGAAGAAGTGGCTGCATTCATATAGAGGGATGCTGCCGCCTTGTAAGACTTAAAGGGATTAAGAATGCTGGCATCATCCAGATACATATATTGTTCAGAAACGATTGCATTGGCGGGACCATCAGCCGCACCATAGTAACCGGGCTCTGGCATATCGTCCTCATCAAAAGAGCCGCCATCATCCCAATAGTCATATGCATCCGCTACATCAACCACATCCTTCCACTCGGCATCAGTAAAGCCCCTCTCTGCCCAGGTGTACGCTTCGAGGTCTTCAAAGTCCCGGCCATAGAAGCTCTCAGTGGCAGAAACCTTGCTGCTGGAGGCATACAGGTAGTTCTTGTAGTTTATTGACTCGGCATAGTCGCCGGCAACAAATGTTCCTGCATAATTATTGGGGTTGAAGGCAAAGCCGCCCAGGAAGAAATTATCTGCCTCGGTTGCAGAAAAATCCAAGCTGGCCCATGCAGTTGATGTGCTACGGCCTCCATTAAAATCATAGCTGTATGTATCGGAATCATCCAGGTAGGCGAAGGCTGCCGCCGTTGCCAATCCGTTCGTGCTAACCCATTCGTAATACTCTTCCAGGGAACCGCCGCCCGTGATGGTTGCCATTCCGCTGCCGGACAGGCCATTTTGGCTCAGAGTATTTTTCACATTAACAGTAGTTCCTGCGGTCGACGGAAAATTTGAGTAGGTTAATCCGCCATCTCCGCCAATTCCAGAAGATATTGCCAGCGCTTGGGGTAGAATCAAGGCTGCCATGGCAATAAATATGGCCATCGCCCATTTACCAGTCATATATTTTTCCCTCCACGATAGATCTGCATAATTTTGTATTACATACAAGCCCACGAAATTGCATATATTTCGGCAAGTACTGAATGCAGATTTATAGATATTACACACGTTAGACTATAAATAACTCACCGTATGGTCAGAACATTACAACCTACAGCCACCGAATTTATTCAAATCTACTTTAATCATATGATGATAGGCAGAGACTGCATAGAACATAAAAAAGACATCAGTTATGGCTTATTTTTTTGTGTATGATTGTTTTATATTAAATAGTTAATAATAAACTCGTAAATAAATGGTTGAGAGAAAGTCAATACTAATCGATATGCAGGAAAACTACATCCACAGAAGTTCGAAAGGACTTATAAAATACTGCGCGAGCAACGTTCAAGCAATGCAAACAAAAATATATTTACAAATCAGGTGCTAATATTATAATCAGGAGGAAAATAGATCCATGGTTCACAGGAGTTACACAATCCGGAGAGCCAACTATCATTATATTGAAGAACCACATTCTTACTCGAGAGGTTCATGGACAGATTCATTAATGCTGTGCCATAATAATCCTGCGATCCCAATACATCGTAATTTATAATACCTTTTGTTAAAGAGCGTTGATCCCCACTTGCCATTCCATATTTTAGGCCGGCCAGTCCCGTGGAATAAGATTTGCCTGAGTAGAGCAATGTCTTGGTGGGCTGATAATCGACCTGCAAGAATGCCTCATCGGTGGCGGCGATTGATACATTTATTTTCTGGAGAAGCATACGGTAAGTCCTGTCTTTTTCCAATTCAGTATTATAAAGAAAGTTCGTCCCAACGTAATCGAAGTTATTTCCCCCATAGTCCCGATCGTTTATCTGCGATCCGGAATAGTAAAGGTGTCTACGAGACTGGATCTGCGAAGGCCAGTATTCACTAAATTCGACGAACGTTATATTCGAGTCATTAGCTTTTGATATGCTCTGGGTGACGGCTTCCTCGACATTGGCCCTCAAATTGCAGATTTCGGCATATCGCAATGAGCCCTGATCGGCACTGGTCCTCTCCTTTGAGACAACGTCGTTCGCATTCATATTTGCGTACCGGGAATAGTAGCCATCTACCGATCTGCCTTGCGGGGTAATTTGCAGAGAGGTAATGTTTCCCTTAGAAGCCTCAATAGAGGTCAGAGAGATGTTTTCGCTATGGCGAACTATTTGCCAGGAAGAGCCATTGATAGCTACATATCCATGCCAAAAAGTAGCAGAACAATCGACAGAAACTGATGCAAATGTAAGTAATATAATACAACACAGATGAACATAACTACAGCTAAAATCCACCTGTTTCATTGGGTTATTCTAAGTGCCACCATTATAGATAAGTTGCGGTTTATCCCTACCGAATGGGAGAAATATTTGACATGCGTTGCCGCCGGGGCAACGAAAGCCAAATATCACGATTTTTCCTACGCACCGGCCACCCGAATTAACCAGTTTACCTTCATGGTTTCGTTTGTTTTTCCAGCCATTTCAAAAGTGGCAGGTTTCATCTGGTTGCCGATGAAGAAGAAGGAGTTGCTCGTTTCATTGGTTTTCTCCATCCCTATTTTCATTGATCCGCGGTCGTAGAAGACCACGTAGAAGTCGCCGTTCACCGGTATCGAGGGAATCATTATTGATCCAGATAAAAAGCGGCCCTCATGAGTGGAGGCAAAGTACAGATTCTGCATATCGGCAAACTTGTAAAGCAGATTCAGGTCTTTATCCCTCACCTCGACCAGGAAGTTTCTGTTCGGAGCAAAGTCCTTTGTAGTGTTGTTGTACGTGGTCAAACCGATTACTTGTATCCCGCTCAGCTTCCAACCGGCTTTTGGCGACGTAAACTTAACAGCTTCGCCTACAATGAGGCCATTGGCTTCGCCAAAATCCTGGAATGTGCTGTATGGCAGCAATATCATTTCCGAGAGATTTCCGCTGTCCTCCTTGAGGACGGTTAGCTTGGAAACACTTGCATTATTCTGAGCAGCCACATTATTAATCATTGCCGCGCAAAATAATATCGTCACAAACAATATAATTTTTTTCAAGTTGCAACCCCCAGATGTCTTTTCGTAATTGAGCAAAACAAACCCGGCACACTGTGTAGCAAACTTTTTACAAAATTGTGATGAAGATGGATGCTGCACCTTTGCAGATGCAGCAGACCACACATATTCATCCGGCAATCCATTTACTTCTTGAAGGCGCCTTCCAGAGGAGGAACGACCTGCTTCTTCCGGGAGAGACACTTCTCCTTGTAGATGGAGTTATTTGCGATCTTGCCGCCGAAAGCCTTCTCAAATCCGGCTGCCGCTGCCGCACTTCCTACGAAGAGCAGATCGCTTGCCTCTTTCATGACATCCGTCAGCATGAGCACGACCATATCCAGCTTCTCAGCTTCTTTCATCTTATTCATCTCATCGAGTATAGCCGCTCTCTTGGGCGCGAGATCAGCCAGATCCATGACCTCGACCTGGCCCACGCCGGACTTGGTTCCGGAGAAGTCAAACTTCTTGAAGTCACCCATGAGAATTTCCTTGGCGGTCTTGGAGGACATGTTGCTCTTGGCCTTGAGCAGCTCCATGCCGAACTTCATGGGGTCGACGCCCGCGATCTTGGCCAGCTTCTCGACTGCTACGCGGTCGCGAGGGGTGCAGGTAGGAGACTTGAAGAGCACCGTATCGGAAAGAATAGCAGACATCATCAGGCCTGCCATCTGCTTGCTGATGGCGATATTGTTCTGCTCATAGAGATTCGCGATGATGCCGCCCGTCGCGCCCACCGGCTCATTGAGGAAGAATATGGGCTTACCGGTGGCGAGGCCGCCGATCTTGTGGTGGTCTACGATCTCCACGATATTTTCCAGGTTCAGCTTGTCCACAGCCTGAGCCATCTCATTGTGATCTACCAGGATGACCTTCTTGTCGGTGGCATCGGTGAGCTTCTCAGGATAGGGTACCTTGAAGTAATCCAGCAAGAACTTGGTCTCGCCGTTGATGTCTCCTGCGGCCGCAGGGACGACCTCTTTCATTCCGAGAGCATTCTTCAGATTGGCATAAGCTATTGCAGATGTTACAGAATCGGTATCAGGACTCTTGTGCCCAACTACGTAGATCTTGTCGGTCAAGTGTTGCACCTCAGCATTGTTAATGTAGAACTTCGACTTAAAGCTTACTAGGCAATCAAGACAACCCCCAGAATTTGTTGTATCAGGCTGGGAAAACTTTATAAATTCAGAACGCATTCAACCAATGTCCCTTTAGAGGGCTGGCATGAGCTTAGAATATGTTCTGCGGTGAATGTTGGTGCAAGAAGGGGACTACAGGCCGCGTTGATAGGTCCTTATGGTAGGATACTGACTATCTGTCTACCTATGACCATGAGACAACCCAAATGCGGTACAAACGCCCGCTACGAGGGTTACTGGGCTGACTGCGGATACCCATCGGATGACGTACCAGAGTTAGTATCGGGCGACAGAATCTATTTTCCTTGAAACTGATCTGCAGCGATAATTTAATCTCCCTGCAGCCTAAAGCCTGCAAGTGTGAAGGGACTGCTCATCACCCTGGAAGGCATCGACGGCTCGGGAAAGGGCACTGCAGCAAAATATATTGCCGCGAGGCTGGCAGAGACAATGCCTGAAAGGAGATTGGTGCTTACCACCGAGCCCACGTCAGGACAGGTGGGCAGGATCCTGAGAGCAGAAATGGCAAAAGCCTGCGGCAACGAGACAAAGACTGCTGCTGCAACGCATATGCAAGAGCTTTTCCTCTTTATGGCAGACCACGCCCATCATCTCACCAAAATCGTTCTTCCTGCTCTGGAAACGGGCGCAATTGTCCTGTCCGACCGATATGCCGACTCCACAGCCGCCTACCAGGGAGTGACACTGAGAGGAATCGTGCCCGATCCGGTATATTGGATCCAGAGCATCTACCGCCCATGGAATTTGCTTCCGGATAGAACACTGCTCTTCGTCTTGGACCCGCACATCGCCCTGCAGAGAATGCAGTCTCGTCGTGAACGGCAGAAGTTCGAGAGGCTCGAATTCCTGCGATCGGTGGATGAGAACTTCCGGCGAATGGCCGCCCTCGAGCCGGAGCGATTTGTGCAGATAGATGCCGAGCAGGATGCAAAAAATGTGGCGGAAGATGCCATGAAAGCGGTCCTCAACCTCATATAAAATTTTATCAGGCAAATGCCAGATCTATCAGCATTTTGGCCCACGCCAGTTTCCTTTTTTTGCGCGGCGTGACGCCCTCATCCTCAAAGTCAAAGCCCACCAGCTTTATAGAGGCCGCACCTAGCTCTTTAGCCAGAAATACACACCGATCTCCGTCCGTGAAACCTCCGAAGTTATAGAGGCCAGGCGGCGGACGGCACTGCACCGTGCCTATGATTCTCACCAGCAGCGGCACATATCTATTCAGGGCATCCAGATTATCTCCATGAGCATGCACTACGACGATAGAGCCCATCTGATTGGCCTTCAAAATGTCAGGAAAAGGTCCATCCAAATCAGTGACCACAATAGCAGGCACAATGCCGTGCCTCAAAAGAACAGATGCGGCCCCATCCGCGGCCAGAAAGACGGACCCTCTTTCCTGCAACTCCCCCAGCTCCGCCTCCAGTGAGGGAGCATTGCCGCATACGACTATCCTATGCCCGGCTACAATTGCCTCTGCGGCGCTTAGCAGTGGCTCTCGGTCGCGCAAGAGCTCTGCCAGAAGCATTGCCGCATCAGCATCCCGGCCAGGAGAAAAGCCGAAGTCTTGCAGAATAGATTGGTAAATTGGCTCCCAGGTCGCGAACTGCATGCTGAAAATTAGGTGCAGCATTTCTTAAAGATCTTTTCCCCAAGGAGGTTGCGGTAATATTAAGTCTAAGAAAAATGATAAGAGAAAGGAAAATCCTCTCTCTTACACTACGGGATAGGTTCTTGGAAACTCAGCCACGGTAGGTGCCTTGAAGCAAGTGCAGTCAAAGACGCCCTTGGCGCCTTTGAGCCCCAAGTCTTTCGCATAGGTTGTTGGTAGGGTAAGGTAGCCACCGAAGCAGCAGGGCAGCCAATCCTCACTCTTCTGAATCAGGTGGTAAGGCACTTCGAGAGTCATGTTCTTCTCGATGTGATAGGTTCCCCAGTAATCCTCATCGATCTCGATGGATGGATTCTTCCAGGCGGACTTCTTAGCTACCAGATCCAGATATTCGTCGTCCGAGTGCTCGCCATCTGCCCAGGTAGTGAGGAAATTCTCATTTGCCTGCAGGACGCCGATATGGGCCTTGCCATCCGTTACATCCTCTACAATTTTCATCTGAGTATAACCAACGGACTCAAGCTCCGGGTCCCAGGTCATGTTCATCTTGTCTTTGGCAACGATTTCCAGTTCCTTATCCAGGGCATGAGCGTACTCAACCTCATGGTGCATGCTGGTGCCAGCAAGATAGTTCTTCACCCAGGTCTTTTCCTTGAGCAAAGAGCTGTAATCCAGTGGATTTGCCGCATAATAGCCGTTCCCGACAGCGATCCTCATAGGTGCATAGACCATGGCCACATCCTCTTTGAACTGGATGCAGTCCTGAGCAAAGTCATTGTAGTCGGAGTATACGTTGTGAGTCGAACGATCCAGGTTCTGGTAGGTCAAAGTGGCCTCGCTGTTTAAGGAGCCAGAGCCGTGAGCATAATTCTTGACAGCGACATTTCCTGCCTTGGCATACAGGTAGGTAACAAAGTACCCATTTCCCTGCACACTCTGTTCGAAATCAAACGTCCTATTGCTCTCCTGATACCCATTCGGATACTTCATGGTGGCAGGCCAAGCTACATCCGAGGTTGGCGGAAATGTAGTAGGCATAGCAGCCATTGAACACCCTGTAAGAGCTACTAAAACCAATGCTACTAATACTGTTAGTATAGCCTTCTTCAGATCAATCCCTCCATCTAAAGCGAATAACACTATTCTTTTAAATTATCCTGTTTTCCTTAAGTCAACTCACCTATTTTAATCTGTTGATTGCCTTTTTGTGAAGATATAAATGATTTTGCCCTTGATGCAATCGCATTACATGAAACCGGAGAATGCCTAACCAAAAGGTTAATACGTAAAGCGTTTATCGATATGTAGTAGTATGTTCGCTCCTATCGATCTTATGATAAGGTCATCTTTTGGTCAGAAACATTTGCATGAGAACCATGCTATTTGGGCAGAGAGAATCAAATAGGATTAATAATTATATATCAAGATGAACATCCGTCATAAGATCTGAAAATCGAGCATGCAAAAAACCCCACCATGTATAGTGCTAAAAGAGAAGACCTTTGCCACCCTGGCGAAGGATTCCCGGGTTTTTTGGTTCCGAAGTGGGACCAAACCCCAGCCGCAGGCTGGAACAGGAGGATAAACGGGGGATGCTGGCAGAACTGGAAGATAAGAGAGGCAAACTCAGACAGGAGTCCCTTGCCTTCAAGGATCGAAGAAGCCAACTGAATGCTGAAGCGAGCAAATGGGCCGCCAAGCGAAATGAGCTGAACAAAGCCACCAAAGATCTAATAGATAAGGCCCAGGAGCTTAAGAAGCTGCGGGACGAAAATAACAAGAACGTGGCCGATTCCAAGAAGGAAAGGGATGAGTACAATGAGAAGACCAATCAGCTCTATGCAAGGATAGACGATATCCGCAAGAAGTACAACCTCACCGGCGAGCGTTCCATAAGGGATCTGCGCCGCGAGATCGATCACCTGGAATTCCGGCAGCAGACAGAGGTCTTAAGCCCGGATAAGGAGAAACAGCTGGTCGATAAGATCTCCGCCTTGCATGCAGAATTCAAAGGCCGAAAAGAGCAGCTTGAGAAGAATGAAGAGTTGAGGAAGCTTCTCGACGAAGCGCAAGCCATGAGAGATCAGGCTTCCAACCACCATGATCAGGTCACCAAGTTCGCGGAAATGGCCCAGGAATACCACGATCAGATGATAGGCACCTTTAAAGAAGCCGATCAGACTCGTGCCGAAGCCGATGCCGCTCACAAGGAATTCGTGAAGGCCCAGGAGGCCGCAGATGAGCAGCATAAAGAGTTCATCCGCACCCAGAGAGAGGTTCGCGACTTCGAAAAGGTCATCGTGGGCTTGAAGAAGAAGAACCGGGACATAAAGGAAGATCGCGCCAAAGAGGTTGCCAAGCGCGAGGCCGAGGATATCCTTACCCATTTCAGGCAGGGCGAGAAGCTGAACACAGTAGACCTGCTAAGGCTGCAACGTGCTGGCCTGGTTTGATTTGCTCTAAACTTCGTTACTTATGGGCAGAGAACCTGCCCCCCTTAGATTTTATGCATATTTCTCGGCAGAATTATATTACATGCTCTTTTAGGCCAATTAATTATTCAGCCGGTTTTCAATATACATGAGATCATAATTACTAAGATTTGAGGCCTGAAATTCAATAAAACAACAGATATTAGTGGCGTGCAAGATCCATGCAAGACCGTAAGCTTTTAAGCTTCCTTATCAGATCGGAATTGATGAATGAGATTCGCCTGCTCTTCGGAAAGCCGGTTATCAGGGAAAAAGGGCTACTCATATCAGCGATTAAGGATCTGCAATCCCGCCATGGCTGCATAGTGCAGGCCCTCGACGCAGATAATATCGCTGGTGAGAGACACATCCGCTTTGCAGCCG
Source organism: Methanothrix sp. (assembly GCA_049299735.1). Classification (GTDB taxonomy): domain Archaea; phylum Halobacteriota; class Methanosarcinia; order Methanotrichales; family Methanotrichaceae; genus Methanothrix. The sequence goes on from JBAQXX010000065.1 coordinate 9,971, forward strand.
AGAAGGCGCTGGCAGCTTTTTCCGAGCAGAGAAACATCGCTAAAGATGCAGGAATGGAAATCATGCGTTACGCCTCCGGAGAGAGGCAGATCGAAAGAGCCCTATTCATGAGAGTATCAGATCGTACAGAGAGAATAGCACTTGTCCTAGCAGGCTGCGGCAGCTGGCCGGACGCCTCGGAGCTATCCCAAATCATAGAGCTGGACGGACAGGGCTGTTCGTTTTGTGCAAAGGCCGTAAAAGAGGCTTTTAATATCTCTTCCGAGGAGCTAAGAGCCGTGGGCGAGGAAAGGATAGAAGATCTGGTCATCGAAAGAGTGGCCCTGGTGGACACATACCGGTAAACAGCAAAAAATAAGGATGAGTTGCAAAATGAAAGAAGAATTCTACACAGAGAAGCGATGGCTCAACTGGATGAATAAGGTCAAGGACAGCAACTTCAAGCTTACCGAGGATGACGAGAAGAACTCGGGTGCCGTCTTCATCTACATTATGGATGATGTGGTGCTGGCCTGTCTCAAGGTAATAGCCAGATGCGAGCACGCGGTCATAACTCCCGAAGAGGCCCTGGCCGAGATCACGGCCATCAGATCGATTGTCTTTGCCGAAAACGAATCCATGGGAGAAGATGCAGACTTGATGCTCGAATCCCTCAAGACCTCTCTTGCCGCAGTATTCGTCTCAAGCCAGCGCTATATCATAGGAGTCTTTGATCGCAATAGCCCGCTGGATGAGATGGTGGCAAAGGCGGTTGCTGCCGAGCAAGAGGAGAACCTGGACGGCGCATTCGATCTGCTCAGCCAGGTAGGGGCCAGAGTGATAGGCGGAGAGAACCTTCCTGAGATTGGCGACATACCTTACTGCATGACGGCAGAGCTTATGGACGGAATTGATGCCATATCCGCAGCCATGCTTGGCGATGATAGCTACAAAGATGACGATGGGTCAGAAGATACAGGCGGAGTCGACTAGATCGATCTGGTTATTACCTCGCATCCCTTATCGAGAACCACAACTGTGTGCTCGGCCTGGGAGACCAGGGCCCCTTCTACCTCCCAGAGTACCGGATATCTGTGCACGGCTCCGCTGCGTAGGAGCTGCATGAGCGCATATTCCGCTCTTTTGCCTTTGAGCCAGCGCCGGGCAAAGGGGAGCGTTTTATAGCTTTCTGAGATATCTTTTAAGAGCGCTCGAGCCGCTGGAAGCCGCACCGGCCGAGAAGAGGAAAAGCCGTAGATCTCGTTGATGAGAGCCTCGCTGATCCTGCCAGAGCCGTTGGTGGCAAAGGGCTCAATGGCGATAACATCTCCATCCTTCAAGACGGTGCCCTTCTCCATAGCCCTGTTGGGCACAGCGGGCTCATCATGGGCCATATATCTGGACAGACCGTGACCTGTCAAGTTATATACCGGCTTGTAGCCGTAGCCGGTTATGACCTCTTCTATGACCTTGCCGATCTGGGCCGTGTCAATGCCCGGCCTGATTATCTCTAAAGCCGCCTCAAGAGCAGCATGAGAGGCCTCGACCAGCTTATCATGGCCGCTCAGGTCAATTGTGATGGCGGCATCGGCAATATAGCCGTCCACATGCACACCCACGTCCAGCTTGACCATATTCTCGCCAAAAATGGAGGTGTCACCGGGCGAAGGCGTATAATGAGCTGCATTCCTATCCAGAGATATATTGCAGGGAAAGGCGGGCTTTGCGCCCCGTAATATGATTGCATCCTCTACGAAATTTGCCACATCCAGCAGTGACGCGCCCACTTCAATTCGCAGCCCTGCTTCGGCCTGCACCTCGGCCAGGATTTGCCCGGCCCGCCTGTAATTCTCTAGAATTTCTGCGTCCATTGATAACACCTAAAGCACGAGCTTCCTCTCGAAATGAGTGAGGTTCTCATAGCCGTTTTCTTTTACCACTACCAGATCCTCCAGACGCACCCCACCGATCTTTGGATAGTACAGCCCCGGCTCCACAGTTACCACGTGATTGACCTCTAAAGCCGCACCAGTCTCGCTTAGAGTTGGTTTTTCATGCACATCCAGGCCCACGCCATGCCCGGTAGAATGGGTAAAACCGCAACCTTCCCTCTCAGGGTATCCCTGATCCAGGAAGACCTGAGATACACGAGAATGGACCTCCTTGCCAAAAACGCCCGCCATGATGGCCTCAAGGCCCTCGGACTGCGCCAGAGCCACCGCCTCGTAGATCTCTTTTAACTCGGGCGCGGCTTCGCCCTTGAGAACAGTGCGCGTCATATCGGCATAGTAGCGGCTGCTCTTGCTGCGCGGGAAGATATCTATGACAATGGGTGCATTGGCAGCTAACGGCCCCGTCCCTCGCGCATGAGGGTCAGCCCCCGCGAGGCCGCCGGCAACGATGGTATCCATCGCCTCGCAGCCGTCCTCCAGCAGAGATACATCAATTGCACCGCGCACCTTTTCCGAGGTAAGAGGCTGCCCCTCACGATAGAGCATCTCCCCGCGCGGCTCACTGTGGCCGATCAGAAGCACCGCCTGGCGCATAGCCCTCTCGCAGGCCCTCTGCGTGCAAACGATGGCATCCAGCTCCTCTTGCCTCTTTATCTCTCTGCAGCGCGAGACGGGACTCTCCAGGATCTTGACATCAAAATCCGAGGTTAGGTACTGGTAAAAACCGGCGGGAAAGCGAAAAGGCACGCCCAGACGCCTTATGCCGTGACTATGCAAAAACTCCGCCAGTACCTGAAAATAGGCCTCTTCCGGCGTTTCGCTTCTCTTCATCTTATCCAGGAGACGGTATTGAGAGGTGCTCACACACTCATCCGCAATTGATTCCTTCCGGGCCCGGCCCGTCTCCATGGAAGAGACAAGCAGTGTGGTTTTCTCCTGGGCAAGAAGGGCAAATCGGTCGCCAGCTAAGAAATGAGTGAGATAATACATATCGGCATCACAGATGCTGTCGCCGACAAAGAGAAGACCGTCCAGATTATGCCGATCCAAAAAGATCTGCATTGGAGAAGCCACGAATAACTACCTGCGAATGGATTTTGTCAGCTCGGTGACAAAAGAGGTGACGTCTTGGCTCTTCTCCACGCCCGTTCCTGTGACGATCAGGTCTGCGCCTGCGGCTACCAGTTCAGCCGCTGCGCCGCCGCTGCGAATACCGCCGCCTACTATGAGCAGGACGTCTCCCAGAAGCTTCTTGACCAGGGCCACCATGCCGGCAGGCACTGGTGAGTCTGCGCCCGACCCCGCCTCGAGATACACCATTCTCATGCCCATGAATTTTGCTGACAGGGCATAGGCGGCAGCTAGCTCCGGCTTTCTTCGCGGTATGAGGCGAGCATCGCCCACAAAGCCCACTGTGCCGCCCGGCTCAATGATAATATAAGCCATGGGCAGGGGCTCCAGACCGTAGCGCAGGACCAACGGAGCGCCAAGCGCCTGGTTTTCCACGATATAAGCAGGAGACCGGGAGTTTAGCAGGCTCATAAAAAAGACCGCATCGGCATTCTCACATAGGCCGGCCACGCTGCTGGGAAAGAGGATTACCGGCAGATCGGTCTTCTCCTTGATCTCCCGCACCGTCTCATGAAGAAGAATTCCTGCCGCACCTACTGAGCCGCCGACCATAATGGCATCCGTGCCGCCCTGCTCCGCAGCCCGGGCCATAGCTGCGGCCTGCACAGGACTTTGGGAATCCGGATCAATTAAAGTTAGATGTCCCGCGCCGCGCTCGGCTACAGCATTGGCCAGCAACAACTCGACTCTGCCCCTCTCAAACATCATCTAAGCGGTCTTGTTTTCCTTGGACTTCATCCTCAGTCCCTTATAACCGCACTTTCGGCAGCGAGTCGCTCTTACAGGATTTCGTGCGTTGCAGCTCATGCATATCTTGAGATTCAAGATTCTCTTTTCAGCTTCTGGAAATCTAGCCATAACCTTATCGCCTTTTTCTGCTCGGATATGAAACTTTCTATAATTGAATAGCGCCGGGGTTGGGATTTTCCTGTGAAGGCTGTCGCGCCCCCATCATTTTGAACCCAAGCGTCCCAGGAAGGGACAACAGGTCTCGAGCCTGCCGCGTATGAACTCCCGCTGCCCAAAAGCAGCAGAAATTGTCCGCTCTGCCACCCCGGCCCTGCTAATTCTCTGTCTGACCCATGCTTTATATCTGTTGCTCCTCCTTGTTGCCGCAGGATCCTAAAAACAGGAGTTGTTATGTCTCTAAGAGATGATGCATTAGCATTTCATAAAGATGCAGGGGGCAAGATTGCCATCCACAGCAAGGTCCCTTGCGCTACCGTGCGTGACCTCTCATTAGCTTATACTCCGGGCGTGGCTGAACCCTGTCGCGAGATCGAAAAGAATCCAAACGACGTTTATGAGTACACCGCCAAGGGTAATATCGTCGCCGTGGTAACAGATGGGACTGCCGTCCTGGGCTTGGGCGATATCGGACCGCTGGCTTCCATCCCGGTCATGGAGGGAAAGGCCATTTTGTTCAAGAACTTCGCCGGCATAGATGCCTTTCCCATCGCCATAACGTCAAAGGACCCATCGGTCATCGTGGAGACTGTTGCGGCAATAGAGCCGGTCTTTGGCGGAATCAACCTGGAGGATATAAGCGCACCACGCTGCTTTGAGGTAGAGGAGCGGCTTAAGAAAAGATTGAAGATACCAGTCTTTCACGACGACCAGCATGGCACAGCCGTGGTCGCCCTGGCCGGCCTCATCAATGCCCTCAAAGTGGTGGGCAAGAGCTTTTCTCAGGTGCGAGTCGCCGTGAGCGGAGCTGGCGCGGCGGGTATCGCCGTTACCAAGTTTCTCTACAGCTTCGGAGTAAAGGACGCCATACTCTGCGACAGCCGGGGTGTGATCCACGCCGGCCGCACGGACCTCAACCCGGCCAAAATGCAGATCGCTAAAATGACCAATCCGCGCAATGTTACCGGCACGCTGGCCGATGCCATTGCCGGAGCGGACATATTCCTGGGCCTGTCGGTAGCAGGCATTGTAACCCCTGCCATGGTAAAGAGCATGGCTGCGGATGCCATAGTCTTTGCCATGGCCAACCCCCTGCCAGAGATCATGCCCGACCTGGCATTGCAAGCGGGTGCACGAGTGGTGGCCACCGGCCGATCCGATTTCCCCAATCAGGTCAACAATGTGCTGGGATTCCCGGGGATCTTTCGCGGGGCCCTGGATGTACGGGCATCCGACATAAACGAGGCCATGAAGATCGCAGCTTCGCGGGCCATTGCCGGCCTGGTAGAGAGCGTATCCGAGGAGTGCATCATCCCCTCGCCTCTTGACAGAAGAGTTGTTCCCGCCGTCGCCGCAGCCGTCGCTCACGCCGCCATTGAGACTGGCGTAGCCAGGGTTTCTGTGGACCCGTCCATGGTAGGGCGCAGGGCGGAGGCGCTGGTAAAGAATCTGGAAAAAAACGCCTGCTCGAATTATTGATCGCAGGAAAATAAATCAGGAAATATGAAGGAGATAATTCCTTCAATATTCCTGTTCGCAGCGATCATTGCCGCCTCATGATTCTCCCGAACAGGGGCAGGTCTTTTTGCGCTGCCCCGTCTCTTCCGCTTTTGCAGCTGTTGACGGCCTGGCCTTTAAACCGCGGGACGACGCATATATTTTAACCTTTTTGGCAGTGGAATAGAGAGATGCTGCATTATTACTGTCTGTGGCCATGACCTTTACCTGATAGGTTCCGGCTTGGCTCCAGGTATGCAGCATGAGCACCGAAGTTCCCGAATTGACCTGATTGGATTGCGAGGTACTGCCGTCGCCCCAGTCGAAGGTATAGAATATCTGATCTTTATTGGGGTCAGTGGTAGAGCCTTTGAATGAATAGGACTTACCAACATAGCCATATGTCACACCGGTTGGAGTGGAGGGCTTTTTTGGCGGGCTGTTGGCAGTTATCTTGACCGCGAGAGATGTTGACCAGGCGGACTGACCTCCATTGCTATCTTTAGCCCTGGCACGCACATAGTAGGTACCGGCTTTCTGCCAGGCGTGAGACGCGCTGATCTTTGCCGCTGATTTCGCAAACTCTGTCACCGACGTGCTTTCATCTCCCCAGTCGAAGGTAATCTGGACATCATCGCCATCCGGATCAATCGACGAGACGGTATAACTGTAAGATTTCTGCGAAATGCCAGATGCAGTACCTTGGGGTTTGGCGGGCTTTGAAGGCAGGTGATTGGTGGCAGCAATGGTAACAATAAGAGCATCTGACCAATCAGATGATGCCCCGTTGCTGTCTGTGGCTTTAGCCGTTACCTGATAGGGCCCAGCAGAACTCCAGGAGTGCGAGGCCGTCCCCTCGCAGGAACCGATCAATTCAGTCTCAGAGGTGGAGCTATCTCCCCAGTTGAAGAGGAACTTGACAGAATCACCATCAGGATCTTCAGTCGATGTGGTGTAGCTCAAAGAATTAAGGGCGGACCCCTGCACAGGGCCCTGAGGCACAAGAGGCGTTTGCGGCGCATTGTTTTCGCTATCTGGGTAGATCATATCCAGAGTCATCCAGTAGAAGGCATATCCTATACCGCCGTAGGCCCCATCATAGTCCATGTCCATGTTCACGCGGAAGAGGCCGGCCGGTCGCCCGGTGGTATCGCCCCAGCTATTGAGCATGATCCAGTAGCGATTATCGGGATCGCTATCATCATAGCCCACGCAGAGAACGGCATGCCCGCCCCCATTATTATAATCATACGATCTGCCGCAGGCACTGTCCGGCTGCCATACGGCGCTCTCTGGCTTTGTGCCCCAGAAGCTGAAGAAGTCATTCCAGGAACTGTCATCTGGCAAATAGAAAGCAAACCAGATGCCTTTGCCCCCTAGCAGGACGCTCTTGATGTTATCGATGGCCTCATCTTGGGTAAGGCCATGGGTGGGAACGGTGATGGTGGATATGCTCGTCAGATCATAATGAGAATCGGTGGATATGGAGGAAGCAGAAACTGGCGAACATGAACCGCAGTCTGTGCTTCCATCCCGATAATATGCATTGGCGTTGGACCAGGGAATCATCATGCCCTTGCCTCTGTAAAAACCGGCCAAATCCGATAGCCAGCCGCCGCAGCAGGCACCTGATCCACCGCAACCGCCATTGTAATTGGAATCAAGATACTGCACTGAGAGGCGATCGGGAAGGCTCTTTTGCCGGGCATAATCAAGCTCCATCACGCCGGTTCCCGCCCAGGCCCAGCAATTGCCGCAGCCTCCCTGGTCACGCTCGGAGGGCGTATACTCGAGCCTGTCCAGCAGGCTGAAGTAAGTGACAGGCTCGGCTGCCATATTTGCAGCGATCTCGGGACTGAGATAGGCCTTGGCGGAAGCATTGTACTGCCCGATCCAAAGGCCCACGTCTTCCCGTGTGGGGCGCATGAGCGGATATTTTCGAGCCGGAAGGGAAGCGATGATATTGGTTGGAGCAAAATAGCCATAGTCCAGGCCAAAGCCGGGCTTGTCGGAGAGCGTCACCTCATAGTATCCGGCGCCTGGCGCAGTCAGGTTGTAGCCAGGAAAAGGATCTGCCCTCAGCTCGTATCTTCCGGGGGAGAGGTTGGCAAACAGGTACATTCCCGACTCGTTTGTAGTGGTATTGGAGACCTCAGTTCCTTCCAGAATAAGCCGGATGGTACTATTCGCGAGGCCCACCTCGCCCGGCGAGAAGAAGCCGTCGCCATTAGCGTCCTGGAAAGCCGTGCCGTTCAGGGAGAGGCCCGCCGCATCCGGGGAGGTTGATGGGTCATCTGCACCTGCTGCTATCAGCGAGGCTGACAATAAGAAGAACAACGCAGTCAAGCTGAAGAAATGCTTTGGGAATTGAGGAACCATTTTCACACACCATATATATTTAGACTGATTTAGAATATAAAGTTTTGCTGGATGTTTTGGCCCAGAAAGATCCATCAGGTATAAGGCCCAGGCACTGTAAGGATGATAGGTGATTCTCATGAAGAAGCAGGCAACTAGTGAGGAAAAGAGACATGAGGAGATAAGAAGGAGGCTGAAGAACAGCTTGCCATGGAGTCTATCGCGATGGTTGGCTAAGATATTGCGAAAAAGAAAGTGATAAATTGACAATATAAGTTTTCTCAGTTCCCTGTCGATAGATTTCCCAAATATTCCACTACAGCACTTGTCACATCCGCAGTCCCAAAGTTCCCGCCCAGGTCCGGCGTTTCCGCTCCGCTCTCCAGCGCCTTTTGCACCGATTCTTCGATCCGGCGCGCCTTCTCCGGCATTCACCGCCACTGCATCATCATGGCCGCGCTGCTGATGATGCTACTGCGCCTAATCATTTGAGGTGAAAGATATATAAATTAAGCAATGTTAATTACAGGTTATGTTTGCAGAATATATAGCGGCAGCGTTGCGGATGGCAGAATATAAGATTATCGAAAGCGAGGACCCGGTTTTCGTATCCGTTCCGGGATTAAATGGTGCATGGGCAACAGGCAAAACCATTGAAGAGGCCAGAGCTGAGTTAATCGAGGTTATTGAAGAATGGTTGGTCCTCGGAATCAAGCTGGGTCACACTATTCCAGCAATTGGGGACGCAATGATCAACGTGCCTACGATTAACGAGGAGTCGGTTTCGGTTGTCGAATAGGCTTGTCCCCATCTCCCGCAGTGAACTGATAAAGAAGCTAAGAAAATTGGGATTTCAGGGACCATTCAAAGGAAAGAAACATCAGTTCATGTTCAGAGGAGATACCAAGCTCAGGTTACCCAATCCTCATAAGCATGATATAGATGCCAATCTACTGGCACAGATCCTGCAACAAGCCCAAATCAGCCACCAGGAGTGGTTGGAATTATGATCCCCGCACGAGGAGGATTCCGATAACCTATCCATCGTATTTCATGTCGCGACAGAAGCCTGCATAGGCTGCCTGCAGCGGGGTCTGCCGCCGCAACGTTGACCCCTTTTTTTCAGTTCCCCGTCTATAAAGTCTCTAAATTTTCCACTACTGACCGTGTCACATCCGCAGTCCTAAAGTTCCCGCCCAGGTCCGGCGTTTTCGCTCCGCTCTCCAGCGCCTTTTGCACCGCTGCTTCGATCCGGCGCGCCTTCTCCGGCTCGCCCAGCCATTGCATCATCATGGCCGCACTTCTGATAGCACCAATGGGATTGGCGATGCCCTTTCCGGCAATGTCCGGCGCACTGCCGTGAATGGGCTCGAATAGCGCATGATCTGAGCCGAGGTTGGCGCTGGCACACAGGCCCAGGCTGCCTATCACTCCCGCCGCCTCATCACTCAAGATGTCGCCGAATAGATTGGTGGTGACCAGCACATCGAACCGTTTGGGATTCACCACCATATTGTAGGCGGCAGCGTCCACCAGCATATCATCACAGAGCACTCCGCGCCTTGCGGCTACGGCGCGACAGGTCTTCAGAAAGAGGCTGTCGCTCTTCAGCACATTCGACTTGTGGATGATGGTCAGCTTCCGGCGGCGCGCCGCCAGGTCGCAGGCCCTCTCGGCAATCCTCTCCGAGCCGCGCCGGGTTACCACCCGCAATGTGCGCGACTCCTCCACCCCGACCTCTTCCAGACCAGAGTAGAGCCCTTCCGTGTTCTCCCGCACAATGATGAAATCGAGATCATGGGACTGGAAAGGGCGGATATTGGCATAAAGGTCCAGATCCTTTCGTATTCGAAGGAGCACACTTTTATAATTGGGATCAGGCGGCGTGCTGATCGCCCCAAAAAGAATGCAGTCGCACTCTTTAAGGGCCTCTAAATCCTCATCGCCCATAGCCAGGCCAGTTCTCTTCCAGCGGGCCAGACCAACCTCCACAGGAATACGTTCAAACTGCGCGCCGGCTGCATCCAGCACCGCCAGGGCGCTTTCCACAACTTCCGGACCGATGCCGTCACCGGCAACTACGGCTACTTTCTTAGATTCTGCACCAGACATCTTACTGCCTCCGCGATTCTATCCGGCCCGTCTCCCCAGTGCACTACCACACCAGGCTGCCCGTTCTTTCGGGTCAGGCCCTTCTGCTCGGAACGACAGCAACGGGTGATAAATGGCCCCCTCGGCTCAAAGACCGGCTCCGAACTTTGCAGGGGACAGATATTGATAAAATCGAAATTCTTGCAGGGATTATTGGCCAGAAAGATCTCCCGCGAGACGGCGCAGCCCACTATCATGGGATGCTCATGAATCACCGGATCCGTGTCCAAAGAGCGCCCCAAGCCCGATGCCCGGCAAGGGTAATAAACGCATTCGCAATCAAATCGGCGCAAATCCAGGATGTGAGGCACAAAACGAACCGTCAGGTCGCCCAGGATGCCGCATGCCTCCAGGCCGCCCAGAACGTGGACCAGCCAGGGTGGATTGGGGGGAGAGACATCCAATACCTCGATGGTGAGAACCGAAGTGGGATCCGGGTCCTTGACAAAGGTAATGTGCTCATCCAGTCCCCGAAAAACGACCGTGCTGACATTTCCACCCCGGCAGATGCCGTCCGCCAGCTCGATGAGCAGGGCCCGGTTCCTGGTGTTCACAATATCAGGATAAAACATGATCTCCCGGCCGGAGGCGATCAACTCCAGCTCCATCACCTCTCTCATGAAGCCCGAGCCGCGACTCGTGACATGGTAGAGACTGGGCCCATCCCGGCTGATGAGATACTCAGTGGCAAAGTAGACGGATTCGCCCCGCCTCTCCCTGTCCTTAATCCCTACCAGCTTATACTCATCCGGAAAAATCATGCCAATCCTTTCTGCCGCCTTCGGTGCGCCACCAGGCCCCCATCTTCCAGTATCTCCATGAGAAAATCAGGCAGCCGGGCACCCTGATAGAACTTATCTCCCACCCGCACAAAACCCTGCGCCAGGTCCACCTCGACAGTGTCGCCCCTCTGGCAGGACACATCCGCCTCGATCAGAGCCAGCCCCACATTGATGGCATTTCTATAGAATATGCGAGCAAAGGACCGGGCTACCACCAAGACCACGCCCGCACCCAACAATGCGCGGGGCGCCTGCTCGCGAGAGGAGCCGCTGCCGAAATTTCTGCCTGCCACAATAATATCGCCCTTTTGCACCAGGGAGGCAAATTGCGGGTCCAAGCCCTCCATGGCATGCTCCGCCCAGAGCCTCGCGTCTTTTGTGCGCAGGTACTTGCCGGGGATGATCACATCAGTGTCCACATCGTCTCCAAAGACCCAAGCCTTGCCCCTGATCATGATTATTATATTGGCAGTTCCCCGCATAATACACTTTGCATCACTTTCGCCCCGCGCGGCCATCCTTCTTCTTCTCAAGATTATTATCTTCGTTATGAGAGGCAATTTATTGGGGGCATTATTAGCAGAGCAATTGTATCGTATACATACTTTTATTAGTCAATAAAATGATTTACTGATATCATTTAATCCAGAAAAGTATTTATTCTTACACGCACTAGATAGTGGACAATGGCAGGAGTTTTCGCGCAGCTAGGATGGCCCTTGCACAGGAGGCCGAGAATAGAGCGACATGTCTTTCCCAGCAACCGGTTTGACAGAAAGGCCCTGGAGCTGCAAACAGCCATCGAGATCCTGGAAGAGGTCTTCGGCACCACCTCAGCCGAGGTGGAAGAGATGATCAGGCTGCGCCTGGATGAGCAAGAGGCTCTTCCAGCAAATCTAAAATATCTTTAGATCCTATAAACAATCATGATACTCGGCATATCCGGCAGTCCCAGGAAGATGGCCACAGAGCATATCCTTAGCGAGGCCCTCAAGATGCTGGAAGAGAGGGGACTGGAGACGACGCAATTCACCGTGCGAGGCAAACAGATAAGCCCCTGCCGGCACTGCGACTATTGCCTCAAAAACAAGGAATGCATAGTAAAAGACGATATGTACCAGCTCTACCCCCTCATCCGAGAGGCAAGTGGGTTTGTTATCGCAACGCCTGTTTATAACGGAAGCATGAGTGCTCAGACAAAAATAATAATAGATAGAACACGTGCCACACTGGCAGCCGACCCAAAAACTCTGCAACTCAAGCCGGGCATGGCCATAGCTATTGGAGGCGATCGCATGGGCGGCCAGGAGCTGGCCCTGCAGCAGATCCAAACATTTTACATCCTCAACGGCATGATCCCGGTGAGCGGGGGATTTTTTGGTGCCAACCTGGGGGCAACATTCTGGTCTCGCGATACACTGGAAGGAGCCATAAAGGATGAAGAAGGCTTCCGGTCGCTGCGAAAGACGACAAAGAGGTTCGCGGAGACTATAGTGCGTATGGAGAATATGAGAGTACGGGAAAAATAATTATCCTGAAAAAGACTAAGTGAGATATTATGGCAAAGGATAGTGGGAAGAGAAAGATCGCCTGGGGGATTACAGGCAGCGGTGACCGAATTGTCGAGACGGTCGAGGCCATGATTAAACTGCAGAAGCAATACGACGATGTGGTGGACGTGCGCGTCTTCGTATCCAAGGCAGGAGAGCAGGTCATCAAGTACTATAAGCTCTTCAACACCTTGGAGAAGCACTTCGATAAGGTCTGGGTGGAGATCAACGCCAACTCTCCCTTCCTGGCCGGCCAATTACAGGTGAAGCGCTATGAGTTTTTGCTGCTTGCTCCCGCTACATCAAATACCGTGGCCAAGATAGCATTGGGCCTGGCAGACTCGCTCCTCTCCAATGCGGCCATCATGTCCCAGAAGGCATTCGTTCCCACATACATCATGCCCTGCGACTACAAGCCCGGAATTATAACCACCATCCTCCCCGACGGCAGCGAGATGCGGCTTCGCATCAGAAAAGAGGATGCCCAGCATGTAGAGAGTCTGCGCCAGATGGAAGATGTCTTCGTCATCGAGAAGCCCCCTGAAATTGCCGGCATCTTCGAGCGGCATTTCTCAGCCTGAAATGCTTGTGCGATTAATTTTCAGGCAGACAATATCGGCGCTCTCGCCGGCATAAAATCTCTTTACCACCACCGTCAGCTTGCCGCAGCTTAATGTATCATTTATTCCCAGGACAATTGACAAAGGCGGCTCTTGCCCGGCCAGGATTAACATCCAGACCTTTGCAGCCTGCGAATCTATATCCACTACCTGCAATGTGCAATTATCCAGTGAATAATTCTCATGCATAGAGAGAACGACCTCCTGGGAAAAGGCAGGATAAATCAAGAATAGGATACAAGCAGATAATATGGAAAATCCGATTGCCCCATTCATGCTGATGTTTATCATCTCCCAGGCGGCACCTTTGCAAGTACCCAGCCTCGAAAGGATTTAGTACTTATGAATCTATCGTCTCTTAACACGAGATGTGTAAATAGTAATACTGGTGTTTCCATGAAGGACGTAGGCATACTAATACTCGGGCATGGTTCCAGCCTGTCTTACAACAAAGAACTGGTGGAATCGCTCGCTCAGATGATCAGCAAAAATCACTCCGGACCGGTCAGGACCGCTTATCTCAATATGAACCATCCAAACATTCCGGAGGGTCTGAACAGCTTCGCAGGAACCAATGTATCAAAGATCGTGGCTCTTCCCCTCTTTTTAGCCCACGGGGTTCATACCCGCCAGGACATTCCCCAGGAGATGGGCATAGATCCGCAAAAGCGTAGAGGCACTTTGACGATAGGGGGCAAAGAGATTGAGGTCACCTGTGCCGAGCCTCTGGGCGTGGACGAATGCATTGCTACACTGGCATACAAGCGGGCGAAAGAAGCTCTAAGGTAGCCGTACTCGACACCATCCACGGCGCAGCCATAATCGCTCGCAGGATGATCGAATCGGGCCTGCAGGCAGAGGCAATCGAAGTATATCACCACACTCCAAATCTGGCAGACTTCGACCTGGTGGTAGCTCCCGTACACCTCGCACCCGACAATCCGGCCCTAGCTGCGGCGAGGAAGGCCGAGAAGAAGATAATCACCCACCACCAGGCGGTGGGTGAACTGCTGGGGAAGAGGGAAGATCCTGCTATGGAGGTCTTCGAGGTAACGGGCACGCACAGCAAGACCTCCACGGCCCTCTTGCTGGCCCTGATGATATCCCGGCAAAAGAAGGTCTTATCCCACACCACTCGCGGCCTGGAGATCTGGGAGGACGGCAAAGCCCGCCTTCTGGAAAGAGGTCTTTCCATCACACCAGGAAATGTGATCCATGCTACAGAAGTCGCAACGAACCAGAGGGCATCGGCCCTGATCTGTGAGATCTCTTTGGGCGGCACGGGCATGGCAGATTATGGAATATTGACCAGCCTTTCCGGAGACTATCTCATCGCCAATGCCACGAAGTGGGCCAGTACTGCCAAGCTGCAGATGCTCTCCCTTGCCAAGAGCGGCGCGAAGCTTCTGGCCAACATCGATGCCCGGCTCTCCCCGGATGTATCTTTTGCCAGAGGAGGAAGGGTCTATGCCAAGCCAGATAGTCTGATCTTTGCCAAAGATGAGGTGCATCTGGATCTTGGCCAAGACCTGGACTTTATGGGCTATGAGACGGCAATAGCTGGAGCTACGGCTGCCGCAGAACTGGCCGGTATCCCGAGGAGCGATATCGCCAAGGCCCTCTGTGGCTTTGACGGCTTTTCCGGGCGCATGAAGATCAAGCGTCTGCCCGATCAGACATTCTTTGACAGCTCCAACTCCGGGCTCAAAGTCAGAGATGTGGCACGCGCGCTTGACCGGGCCTTTGGCAGTGACCTGTTCGTAGTGGTGGGAGAGGACAGTGAAACCGTATGTGAAGGCATGAACATCCCCGCGCTCTCCGACCTGCTCAGGCAAAGGAAAAACGAGATGAAAAAACTGATAATAGTCGGAGAAAGACTCGTCCCCCTGGCAGAAGAGCTGGGTGCAGCTACCGCCAAAAATCTGCAGCAAGGGCTGGAAAAGGCTCAGAAAGACAGCCCGAAAAGGCTGCTTTCCTGTGTAAAATGCTTTAGGTGATATAAATGACAAGCGATAACTTAACAATACTTCATCCCAGACCAAGCTCCATTGTAGCAGCTCTCTACACTCTGCGCGACCTTGGTGCCGAAGTGGTCATATTGCACGGCCCAAGCGGATGCTGCTTCAAGCACGCCCGCCTCCTAGAAGAGGACGGAGTGCGGGTACTTACCACAGCGTTGGACGAAGCGGGATTCGTCTTCGGAGGCCAGCAGCCGCTCACTGCGCTCCTCAAGAAGGCCAACGAATTGTTCCATCCGAAACTCATGGCGATCTCAGGGACCTGCAGCAG
Source organism: Methanothrix sp. (assembly GCA_049299735.1). GTDB lineage: Archaea > Halobacteriota > Methanosarcinia > Methanotrichales > Methanotrichaceae > Methanothrix. The sequence goes on from JBAQXX010000065.1 coordinate 25,186, forward strand.
CATGATAATCGGCGACGATCTGCATCAGGCCGTGCTCAATGCCGAACTGGACATACCAGTCCTGGAGGTAGAGGTTCATGCCGGCTACAGAGACAATACCAAAGGTGTGATCCTAGCTTTGGAGGCGGCGAGAGACAAGGGAATCATAGATGAGACTGAGCTTCTCAGACAGAAGGGCCTGCTCGATAAAGCCACCCTTGTAGAGAAACTCTACGGAGCGGCTAGCCGCGAGTACCTGGCTCCGGAGCGAGGAGATCTCAAATATGAGGCAGCCGCCAGGCTTCTTGAGCTCATCCGGCAAGGCAAGAAGGGCCTGAATATCCTCAACGCCAAGAAGGAGACAGCCTACATGTTTGCAGACATTACAGCAGCCGTAGCCGAAGTTGCCGGTGACCAGGTGGATACACTCGCTAACTTGGACGACCAGGTGGGCCTGCCCAAGGTGAGAAGGGACGCAGCCAATATTGCCCGCGATCTAATGCAGCGGAATGTGAATTTCCAGCTCATCGGCGGACTGGACGAGTATCCGGTGACAGGTGAGACGGTGGAAAAACTGGCCGCAAAAAAGCATTACGACTTTGCCGTGATCTCGGGGGTGCCCCATGCATTGCCGACATCAGCACTGGAAGGCATGGAGATATTCTCTATCACCAACGGACCGCGCCAGGTCAAACCCCTGCGCGACTTGGGCCACCAGCATGTCACTGTTGAGCTGGATCTGCATCCCAAGACCATGGGCGTGAAAAATCTGGTAGAATCGGAGTTTGGAGCCACATTGCGGGCGCTAAATAAGGCCAAAGCTAAAGAGAGCTAAAAAAGATATTTTTTTAGATTTTTTAAGACTTTTTTAGAAGGCTTTGGGCAGTTCTGTGAGCAGCGCATATATGACAAAACCCATGGTGCCGATGATGCCTATGCCTGCCAGAGAGATCTTGGCGATCATATTGAACTCCTCACGGCTGGGCTTTCGAGCCAGCCTTAAAACCCGCATGTATTCGTTTACATTCGTGGAAGGCATAGTTACGCCCAGATCCACGTCATCCAGATTCAGCTTGCTCTTAAGATCCATCTTATTCTTGAGTTCGAGCTTCTGCTGAGCAAAGCCCTTCTTCTCAGTATCGTTAGTTCCCTCGCTCATTCCTCAAGAGGAAGGAATTAGAGAATAAAAAACCTTTCGATCGGGGTTTAATTAGTGGAGCTTCACCTTGCTCCGCCGCCGCCCCCGCCTCCACCTCCTCCGCCACCAAAGCCACCTCCGCTTGAGCCGCTCGATTGGGGACTGCTGGAAGAGTAGGCATGGCTGAAGTGAGTATGCATGCTCTGCACGGCTAAAGCCTCTGGAATGTGAAGGTTCAGATCGGCCATGGCCTTTATCACTTTATCTCCCACCCCCAGAGCAGTTGCATAGACCAGCCATTCCTTCCAGATGATCAGGTCTTCAGGTGCGTATTTTTTTATCATGGCATAGTCAGACAAGAAATCCCGGAAGGCATCCCACTCCAGCTTCTCCTTGTAGTAGTCCTGCTTCCACCTACCTAAAAGGGCAGAGGGGGCAAAGGCCATCACGGAAGCCTGGACCAAAAGAATGAGTAGAGCCGCAACCAATGGATTGGACAGAATGCTAAATCCGCCTAAAAGTACAAAAAAGAATATAGCGACATAGAGGAGAGTAAGCAGATCTCTTGGACGGAAATTAATGCCTGCAAAGCATCGCAGGCTTCTTCCCGCCACAAATTCGCGAGCAGCATCCTGATTTATATATCTAAGAAGGCCATCCATTGCCTCATGCATCTCTTGCAGCAGGGATGTGCTGCCGGATTTCTGCAGGGATTCTACGCGATCCTCAAAGGCTTGAGCATTGAAGACACCATTGGAGGAGTTGTCCTTTAAGAAACTCAGAACCTTCTGCTCGTAGTCGTCATCGCCCAATTGCTCTGGCTGCAATAGTTTTATCCCTGTGCCTGCCGCAGAGTCTATCTCTACGACGCCACGCCGGTGCAGATCCAGAAGGGTGGCATAAAAACCATCCCGATCAAAGTCAAAGGCGTCGCCCTTAAAGACTAAATTTACCAGCCACGGCTTTCTTTTGCATGGAACATAGCTCAACGTTTTGGGAACGACATAGCGCTTCTCTCGCCCGAATCGGTAGTACACAGCCAAAAGGGCAAAAGGAAAGAGAAGGATCAATGCCCGCAGAGGCAAGAGCAGGTTATAGTCCGATCCTTGAGCGGAAAGGGTCTTGCCCTTTACATCCGGCACTTGCCTGGGAAAACCAGAGATATGGCGAGAGGCCTCGGGACGGAGAAGCATCTCCAGCTCGATCATTTCATCCTTGGAGCTGCGACCGGTGATGACCCAGACATCGCCCTCCCGGCGATAGTCCATCTTTGGATGGGGGAAGAGCAAGACCAGCATATCGTCGGGATCATGAATGTAGATGGAAACCTGACGATAAGGAAGATGATCATCTGCCAGCCTAAAATTCCAGTGGCAAAATTCCTGGTCGCACTCCAGGAGGGGATGGATGAGGAAACGATAATCGATGCGGTACTTACCTGCAGAAAACATCTGCGGCTGCAGGCATCCCGCCTCGTTAACCTCGGCCAGACTTGCGATCCTCTCTGTGTAATTTTTCGCTTGAGACGAAAGAGGCGTAACCTTGCCATCCAGGTCTTTCATGTAAGGCACGCTGCCCTGTGGCGGCGATACATCGAGCAAGGAAACATAAGGAGAGTTCATGCTTTGCGAAGATAGCGGCATCTTCCAGGAACGATAGAGCATTTTATATTTTTTCGAGGCCCCAATACCATAGACGAACTGCTCCGCCAGTGTCCCGTTCAGATAAATATCGGCCCTGTAGCTGTCCACATAAACATCACCCAGACTGATGCCGGGAGCAAACGACCCCTCCATTCCGGGAATGCCTCCGGTTAAGAAGAGCCCGACGAGACCCACCAGGAAGACCAGCCCTATCAGGGCCGCAACTTGACGCTCTTCGCCCATTTTCATTTCCATCCTGCCTCAGGCCGGCGAGGCTCGATCTCCTCGGATGTCAGATAGCCTGCCTGGCGCAGCTCATCCCCCTCGAAACTGAGGTATTCCTGCTTGGTTAGCCCGGCCGAGGAGGCGACGAAGCTGGAAGGAAGGGTGTCGATCATAGTATTCAGCTCCTGGACGATATTGTTGTATGTGTACCTGTGCCGAGAGATCTCATCCTCTACATCGCGAATAGCATTCATGGTATTGATAACGGCATCAGAGGTCTTGAGGGCTGGATAACTTTCCGCCACTGCCCTGATGCCAGCCAGCAGGCTCAGGCTGTCGCTGTTGATCTTACGAATATCTCCAGGATCTGCGTTCGAAAGATCGGTCCGCATGCTGGTGATATTTTCCAGCGTCTCTTTCTCGAAATGGGCATAGCTTTTCACCATGTCCGCCAGCTGCTCGACCATGTCCAGCCGCTTCTTCATGGCCACCCGGATCTGAGAAAGTGCAGCAAAAGCACCGTTTTTCAAGCTTTGCTGACGGTTGTATATAGTAATGAAGTAGAATACTATTACTATGAATACCGCCAGAAAAATAAAGAGCAGCGTGGACAAATCCATAAGAGGTAATGCAAACTGCATCTTTAAATATTTAGCTGAGAGTAACATTTATTAAGTATAATGCACATTTTCCAGTCCTTTTGCGACAGGCCCACATATTTTGGTTTTCAGGCGGAGCATGCACCATGGGTTCCTGAAGCCCGATGCCATTAGCGGCATGCCGCCTCGCCTGCGCGTGGCTTTTCCGCCTCCACTTCCAGGCGCATCATCTGCACGTGAGCCCGGCCGTTCTCATCCAGAGGGTACACCTCCAGATACCGTCTCGCGATCTCCTTTACGAACTCGCCTTGCAGGTGAGCTGGGATTCGCTCCGTGTAGGGCAGCCAGGTACTCCTGATGATGCCCTCCAGGCCCTCTTGGCCCTGATGAATCATGTCTTTGGCAACCAGTTCCACCCTTAGGGGACGCAGGCCCGCCTCTGCCAGCCAGGTTGCGTACTCTTGCGGTCCGTAGAAGTTATAGGGAAAGCAAAAGCCTGAGAAGTACTCATTCCATGGTGCGCTTGCGGTAAGATGGCCGGTGAGATCCAGGATCCGAGCGGCGTTTCCCCTTCCACCGCACTGCATGAGAAAGCGACCGCCAGGCACCAGGCTCTGATGGACGGATTTCAGGACAGACAAATGATCTTTAATCCAATGCAGGCAAGCAAAGGACACGACCAGATCGAAATCCGCAGAATAGTGCAGCTGTAAGGCATCTCTTACCTGAAAGGAGAGATTGGATCGATCTGCATACTTGCCGGCAGCAAAACCGATCATCTCCGGGGAGAGATCCATCCCAAGGACACTGCCATCGGGCACCTGGCTGGCCAGATGGGCAGTGATCCTGCCATCTCCACATCCGATATCCAGGACTCGTTCATCGCCGTGAAGCTTCAGCCCGGCTATCAGAGCCATGGCCCAATTGTACTGGGCAGAGGAGCTTTTCAGGTAATCGGCGGGATCCCATTTGTGCATTTCAGGACCTATCATCATCACCCTTAATCTGCACATGCGTCTCTTTCTTGCGAGCCAAGCCTTCCAGAAGCTTTGGCACGGCCTCTGCCATGTGCTCTATTAGAGTGTGCTGGGCCTCCCTCAACCGCTCCACTCGCACACCATCCTGGTCGATTATTATCACGGCAACGGGCTTCATGCCCAGTGCACCGCCGCCACCGCCCGGATTGTCAACCTTTCCTGAGCTTGAACCTGCGCCAAAGCCCATTCCCACACTCATGAGGGGGATAACGGTCTTGCCCTCCACAGTGACCGGATCGCCCACTGCAGTCCTGGCGGATAAGGCCTTTTGCATCTCCTCAGTTATGGTTTTCAGTATGTCGGTCAGTTCCTGCGTTCTCTCACTCCCGGACAATATTCTCACACTCCCATTAATAATGGTCAGTGATGGATGAAAAAGCTTTCTTCGTCTCCTTAAACTTGATCAGGGCGGAAAGAAGATCATTATAGGGTGTGCAGATACCATAATCCCTACCGTATTGGGAGATGGCCCCGTTCAAGGCATCGATCTCCGTTTGTCGTCCCAACAAGATATCCTGCAACATGCTGGCGCGGTGATCCACCGTAGGAGGAAGCTGCCGTTCCAGTAGATAATGGTAATACTCATCAGCATCCTGATAAGGAACTTTTACCCCTTTGGCCCTCATCACTAAAAAGATCTCCTCAATTATGACCTTAATGATGCCTCTAGTTTGTGCATTTTCGCCCAGCTTTCCATAGGCCACCCCGAGCAATGCACCCAGAGGATTCAAGGAACAGTTGTAGAGCACCTTTCCCCAGAGGGCAGCCCAGATGTCATCCTTGCCCACAATTCTGCAGGGAATACCAGAGAAAGAGAGATCCTCCTGCAATGCCTCTAAAAGCGGCCGGTTCACAGGCAAGAAGGGCTCGCCGAGCAGGAGATCATCGGCGTTGACGGTGACCTTAGCGTGGCCCGGATCAAGAATTTCGGCACCAAAGATGACGCGCGCTCCTACGGTACGATCTTCTCCCACAGAACTTCCGATGGCCTCCCAATTGTTCAGGCCGTTTTGCATGGAGACCATGATGCCGCCCGCTTTGAGCAGCGGTTTCGCCTGCGCAACCGATGCCTGCGTGTCTTTTGATTTTACGCAGAGCAGGATGATGGAAAATTGCTTTTTCGGAACATGGGTGGAAAGAATCTGCACTGCCTCCACCGGGACATGGTGTTCTCCCCAAATGCCCGTGATCCTCAGTCCCTTCTCGGAAAAGGCCCGAAAATGCTCGCCTCTGCCGAAGTAGGTCACACTGCGACCGATTTCATGCAGAAATCCGCCAAGTACACTGCCAATGGCCCCTGCACCGTAGATGAGATATTCCGGGCTTATGCCTGGTTTCATAAGAGCGGGAAGGGGTTGGTCCCTTAAGAGGGTTTCGAAAAGCATAAAAGAGCGCAAAAAACACGCGATGGTTCACTTGATCCCCGGCCAGATGGTTGGTGTATTCGTGAACCTCCGCGCCCCATATGTAATGATTTGTTCACCATTCAAAGACGAAGTCAGTGATCGTCTTATTTATTCCTTTTACCGTTCTAATTTCACCCAACGTTTTGGTCACGATTTCTTCATAATTTTTACCTTCAACCAATGCCAAAAGATCGTGCGTTCCTGTTACAAAGTCTGCACTTTTTACACAGTCAATCTTTTTCAATGCAGATATGCCAGTTTCATTGCAGAGCATACAAGATTTCAGAACATTTTCAATGCGGTTGGGAGAGGGCAGTGATGCTACAGAGAAGCCGCTCCGCTCGACGGCCTGTTGAGGGAAAAGTTTTAGGATATCCGGTCGAGCCGAGGAGAAAAACGAGACTCTAATTCGATCAGAAACAGCAAATTCATCTCAGAGAGCATTAAAGCCGCATGGCCTATCTGCTTGGGCTACCTTCCTCTTGGCTTTGCCTTCGGCGTCCTAGCCCAGAAATCTGGATTAGGTCTGCCGGATATTTGCGCTCATGTCGATATTGGTGTATGCTGGAAGCTCTCAGTTCATCGCTGTGGCCATGCTGAGCGGCGCAGCTGCGCCTGTATCCATCATTCTGACCACATTCGTCGTCAATTTGAGACACTTGCTGATGAGTTCGTCCCTGGCAGTCTATTTGCACGGCACGGGCCGAAGATTCCTCTCGATCTTCGCTTACGGCGTCACGGATGAAAGCTTCGCGGTGAATCTGGTCAAATTTAGAGCTTGTGGCTGGAATCGCTATCAAGCCATTGCGGTCAACCAGATGTCCAATTTCGCATGGATCGGGAGCACAATTCTCGGCGGCTATGGAGGGCAGTTCATTCCCGCGGGTAGCTTTGGAATAGATTATGCGCTGATCGCCATGTTCCTCTGCTTGCTGACCCTTCAGTTCAGAGGGCGGATTTACGTCTTGACGGCTATCATATCCGGAGCCGCGGCCATCGGCATCTCTCTTGTTGTTCCCGGAAACGGCTTTGTTATCATGGGATATGCCCAAAGAAAGAGAGGATCGTATGCTAAATACTGAGGTGTGAATTAAATCAAAACACGGGGCCGCTGAGAATTTGCAGCAAATATGGCACGCTACCGATGTCTTTAGTCTTCTCCACTCCAGTACCACAACGAGATAAATTTAAATATTAATTGGATTAGATAAATTGGCGCGATACTATGAGTGCGATATTTGGTGAGAAGCTTACCTTCCCACAAGAGAAGGGGCAGGAAGTTAAATTGGTAGTCAAAGGTGACGAGTTTTATGCTCAATATGAGACGGAAGATGGATACTCAGTGGTTTACGACAGAGATCTGGGCTTATTCTGTTATGCTATCCTGAAGGAAGGTGCCTTTTTCTCCAGCAAAATCCCCATCAGCAAAAGCCCGCTACCTGATCTGGAAAAGCATCTCGAAGAGGAAGGCAGCGTTCGCCTGGCCAAAGCGGAGCATAGAGTCCATTCCAGACAGTGAAGATCAAATACCAATCGGGGAAAAAGAGAGACGACAGAAGAGGCGCTCGCCATGAGAATTCACTACCTTCAACACGTCCCCTTCGAAGATCTGGCCAATATCGAGTCCTGGGCCAAATCCCGCGGTCACGATCTCTCCCGCACGCGGCTATTTTCGGAGGAGGCACTGCCGGAAATGGCCTATTTCGATTGGCTGATAATCATGGGTGGACCCATGAATATCTACGAGCATGATAAATACCCCTGGCTGGCGAGGGAGAAGAAGTTCATCAGTCAAGCCATATCATGCGGCAAGATCGTTCTTGGCATCTGCCTGGGCGCTCAGCTCATGGCCGATGTGCTGGGCGGCATTGTGCGGAAAAATGAGAACAGGGAAATCGGCTGGTTCCAGGTAAGCCTTACGAAAGAAGGGAGCGCATCCCCGTTCTTCTCCGTCCTGCCTGAGAGGTTTACTGCACTGCACTGGCATGGCGACACATTCGAGATCCCCCCCGGTTCGATGAGAACGGCAGAGAGCCGGGCCTGCTCCAATCAGGCCTTTGTGCTGGGAAAAGCCATAGGTCTGCAGTTTCACCTGGAGTCTTCGCAGAACAGCATCGATCACCTGCTCCAGAACTGTGCCGACGAGCTGACCGAGGGGCCCTATGTGCAAAGGCCGGAAGAGCTGTCGGCTCATCAGGACCGGTTTTCTCAGATCCAAGGCTTGATGGAGCGGTTCTTGGACAACGTGGAGGAAGAGCTGGGACTTGCGCAGGATGCGTCCTGATTTTTAAAATGCAATTAGGCGAATATAAAGGATCAGGCTTGTCCTGACCTCAACATTTCAAGATCCTTTTGCATATCCGCATTCATTTTAGCGTTATCGAGTCTTGAACTCGCAATCATGGGGAGTATTAGGTCATCATACTTTATCCCCACCAGATTGGCTCCACTCAGATCAACATTCACCAGCGCTGTCCTATTTAAATCGGCATTCCTCAGATCGGCCCCGGAAAGGTTTACATTTTCCAGGAAAACCGCGTCAAATTTGGCATTTCTTAGGTCTGCACCCTGAAGATCAACATCTTTGAATATCATCCAGTTGAAGCTTGCCGACCTCAATAGAGCCCTCCGCATAACAGTTCCCCTTAAGTTCATGGATTCCATGATACATCCGGCCAGATCTGTTCCTGATAAGTTAGCCTCATCCAAATCAGCCTTAACGATCTGGACACCCCCAAGATCTGACCCGGACATATCCGTACCGGTAAGATCGGCATTGTCTAATTTTGTGTTCAGGAGATTAGACCCCCGAATTTTTGCCCTTGGCAAATATGCCCGGGTAAAGTCGGAGTTGCTGAGATCACAGCGGCTCAGGTCGGCTCCAAATAGATCGGCTCTGGAGAATTGGCAACGCATAAGAGCGCTTCCACCAAGATCCGCCCAATTCAGTCTGGAGCCTACCAGGTTCGCTCCGCTAAGATCCGCACCTTTCAGGACAGCAAGGCTAAGATCCGCACCAAGAAGCCTGGCACTCATCATACAGGCACCCGTCAGATTGGCTCCGCTGAGCAAGGCACCGGTAAGATCGGCCTGTCCAAGATACGAGTTTGATAGATCTGAATCCTCCAAATGCGTTCTGGCTAAAATTGCGCCGGTTAGTTTGGCCTCAACGAGTCTGACTTTATGCATTAAGGCATTTTCGAGGTTTGCACCAATTAGATTTGCTTGGAAAAGATCGGAGCCGTCCAGACAGGAAGCGACAAGATAAGATCCGGATAGGTCTGCACGGGTCAGGTTTGCACTGGTTAGATTAGCTAAACCCAATTTTGATTTGACCAGCCGGGAAGCAACGAAATTCGCGCCCGAGCAACGCGACTCTGTGAGATCCACCCCGGAGAGGTCTGCACCGGATATAGTGGCATTAATCAGGTTCGACCCGACCAGGCTTGCTCCGGTCAGATTAGCCCCAAACAAGATAGAATTGCGGAAGGTAGAACGGTCCATGAATGCTCTTATGAAGCAGGCATCGCTCAGGTTTGTATCGCTCATTTTCACGCCCCTTAGGCTGGCACCATTAAGGTTAGTGCGAATCAGAGTTGAACGATCCGCAAAAGACTGATCCATAAAGCAGCCAGATAGATCTGCACCATCCATATTTGAGCCTGTCAGATAGCAGCCCGCCAAGAAGGCACCTGTTAGATTCGCGTGGGTCAGATTTGAGCCAAAAAAATTGCAGACGGGCATATTGGCACCCCTGAGATCGGCCCCTGATAGATCAGAGCCATGAAGATCTGCATCTACCATAATTACTCCACTGAGATTCGCTCCTGCAAGATTTGCATCAAAGAGACTGGATTGGTTCAAATGAGATAGACTAAGATTCGTCCTGCGAAGATCAGATCCCTTCAGCTCAGAATGATTCAAGCTGGCCCCAGAAAAATTCATGCCGCTCAGGTTCATGCCATTAAGCAGGGCATGGTCTTTAAACAAAACGCGACTGGGTGGATTTTCTTCGATAGCAGATGAAATAATAGAGAGCAAAAGGAAAAGCAAACACACTCCAAGAGCCAATCGTATCGCAGAAATATTCATAATATGATTGTATGCACTGATACTATAAATTTTAATCTGACGAGAACCCATTAGAGTGTACAACGAGATAAGCCATACCAATCCAGAAAAAAGAAAACGCCTATGATTTAGGCAGCTCGCCCACAACATTGGGTTCAAGATAATACATCGTTTTCAGCTCTTCATCGCTCATGCCGGGGAATATTGCCAGTTTTTTCTGCACAATATCCTTTTGCTTCTCGTCTACTAAAGATCGGACATTGACAGGAACCTTGTCGCCAAATGGCGCCAGCTGCACACCACCTTCAGCCAGTCCGTACCACCATTCCTGCTCAAGATGAGAGTCCCATGTCCCATTACGCACAGATTCTACAATATCGGTCATAATGGGCTGCCAGTTCCAGACAGCGCCGGTGAGGTACACGCGAGGCGAGAACCTGCCGACATCAGAACCGAAAGATATGAAGTAGATGCCCATCTCATCCGCAGTTTGACCGGTAGCATCTGAATCGGACCAGTGGGTTATGATATCGCAACCTTCACCTATAAGTGATAAAGCCACCGCACGCTCTTTTTCTGGTGCATACCAGTCTTGGATCCACTCTACGTACACCTTAGCACGAGGATTGGAAGATGCGACGCCCTTAGCAAAGGAATTGATGCCGATTATTACCTGGGATGTGGGCAGAGCAGCTGCAAAAGCGATTCTGTTCGTCTTGGTCATACTACCAGCCACGATTCCGGCAAGATACTGTGCCTCATAAATCCGTTCGTAATAAGCTCCTGCATTAGAAGCCAGCTTTTCCGTCCCGCCGCCCCACATGAAAATGACATCAGGATATTCAGGAGCTACTTCTTTGATGGCATCTATGAAGTTGTAGCTGTGGCAGAAGATCAGCTTAGCACCATTCTTGGCGTATTCCCTCAATATTTGGGGTGCGTCAGGACCAGCTGCATTCTCGCGCTCGGAAAGATTAACAAAAGGTAGCTTCTGAGACATTTTGGATGCGCCCACATGAGCCTCGTACGTCCAGCCATGATCCCCAACAGGGCCAAAATCAAGCAATGTTACATTTAACCCGGATTTTTCAGAAGAATCATTAACGTCTGCAGCGCCGCTAGATCCGCCCAAGCCAACCAGGAGAAGAGCACAAAGAATTACAATTGACACGCATTTCAACCATATCAACTCCATTCAACTTCACACGAGTATATAATTGGTTACCTCAAGAAAAGGATAAAGGTTATTGTTAAAAAATTACAGGTCAGGCTATTTTCCCTGACCGCAATTTTTCCAGATCGTTTTGCAGATCAGCACTCATCTTGGCACCATCGAGTTTTGACACAGCAAAAAAACCAAGTGCTATGGGATCGTACTTGATTCCTTGCAGGTTTGCACCCGTAAAATCAGCGTTTTCGAAGGCAGAGGTGTCAAAGACGGCATCACTCAGATCCGCACCGGAAAAGTTGGTGTTATTCATATAGGTCTGGGCAAAACGGGTCTTTTGCAGGTCGGTACTGCTGAAATCTGCATTTAAAAAGTTCATCACGATTATGCTGGACGATCTTAAGTTCACCTTTCTCCAAACAGTGTCCTTCAGGGTCATGCCATAAAGGTAAGATCCCATGAGGTTCGCGCCGGACAGATCTGCTTCATTTAGAAATACGTTCGCAAGTCTGACCCCGTCCATACGGACATTTCTCAGATTCGCGCCGGTAAGGTCGGCGTAATCCAAGTTGACATCTTTCAGAGTACAACCGGATAGATTAGCTCTCACCAAATATGCCCGTGTGAAGTCCGAGCCGGTCAGGTCGGAATTGCTCAGGTTGGCTCCAAAGAGTTCCGCTCTGGTGAACTGACAATCGGTAAGACTGCTGCTGCCCAGATTCACCCAGTTCATTTTGGCACCGATCATGTTGGTCCGGGTCATATATGCACCATCCATGATCGCAAGGCTAAGATCAGCACCCAGGAGCCTGGCTCCATTTAGATTGGAACCGGTCAGATTGCATCCGCTAAGCAATGCGCCGGTAAGGTCGGCGTTTTCAAGATTAGAGTTGGATAGATCGGAATCCTCCAAATGAGCTCCGAGCAAGCTGGCACCGGATAGATCGGCCCCAACAAGTTTTGTATTGTGCATATTGGCAATTTCTAGATTTGCCCCGGATAGGTCAGCTTTGGATAGATCGGAGCCTTCCAAACTGCAAGAGGCAAGATACGATCCAGAGAGGTTCGCCATGCTGAAGTTGGCATAGGTCAGGTTGGCAAAACTAATGCGGGAATTCATTAATAGTGAGCAGATGAACTCTGCTCCATGACAGCGGCTCTCAGAAAGATCTGCTCCATTCAGATTCGCATCCGACAGATTCGCATCGATCATGTTAGCTCCAACCAGATCAGCCCCAGATAGATTGGCACCATTCAGGATAGCGTCCTCCAGCATGACCCGCCTCATGTAGGCATTGGCCAGATTTGCCCCGGTCAGATTTGAAGCACTGAGGTTGGCGGCCATAAGATCAACAGCGCTAAGGTTTGCATCCACAAGTCTTGCACCAGACATTCTGGCTTCTTCCAGGTTGGCTTTGAAAAGATCCGCATTGGATAGGTCTGCATCAATCATATTAGCCCCTACCAGGTAGGCTCCGGTCAGATTAGCACCAAACAATAGGGAATTCTGGAAGGTAGAACGTTCCATGAGTGAGCTTATAAAACTAGCTCCGGTCAGATTTGCATAGCTAATTTTCACAGCCCACAAGCTGGCACCATTCAGCTTGGCACCAACCAGAGTTGAATTATCCACCATGGACTGATCCATATAGGAACCAGATAGATCCGTTCCAGTCAGATTTGAGTAAATCAAATAGTTAATGGGCAGGTAGGCACCTCTGAGGTCGGCACGGGAGAGATCGGAGCCGTGAAGATCAACGGCTGGCATGAATGCGCCGCTGAGATTGGCACCGATAAGCTTGGCGTTGGAAATGAAGGCTTGTACCAAAGAGGACCTGCTCAGGTTCGTTCCGCGAAGATCAGATCCTTGCAGCTCAGAATTATTCAAGTCTATCCTGGACAAATCCAAGCCGCTAAGGTTCTTACCTGCGAAATCGGAACGAGAGTGGAATGGATGATTAACGAAAATGCTTCCCTGCGGAATACCGGAGAGACTAATATTGAAGCGTCGCAGTTCAATCATATCGAACATAAATGATTCAGGGAGCGTTTTTACTACAGGGATGCTGTCCACAGATTCGCCCCGCAGAATGCGAAGCGCCAGGTCGGCGGTCAGGCTGCCCTGCACCGGACCGGTGGTAATCATCCCGCCAAGCACACCAAATCCCATATAGACGTCCCGCGTACCGTAAATCGGAACCGAGCTGCAACTACGAAGAAGCCATGCGCTCTCCTCGTGAGTGAGAACTCTTCCTGCACTATCGCGATTGTAATTCAATAGGAGAAGCAAACTGCCCGCAGACAGAGATGATACATTTCGTTGCAGCTCCTCTACGGTCATGTTATCCCAAATAGTGAAGCTTATATTTGTTTTGAAATTAGGTAGAGTCAGGTTCACGACCTCCATGTTGGCTTTCCCCGTGGCGGTCTTGTCGTTTACTATAACGATTTGCTTTGTATTCGGATGCAAGCTTTGCATCAGAGATAGCGTGCCCGGCAAATCGAACGCCTCCACTACGCCTGTGAAGCCGTTCTTGCCGGCGAGCATTTTGTCTTCGAAGAAGTTTACTCCGCAAAAGACCACCGGACTGCCGGAAAACAGCTCATCTCTGTTGCTTAGAAGAAACTGGAAGGCATCGTCATCCGAACAGATGATCACGTCGAAATGGCGATTTTTGTACTTATTTTGATATAATACCAACAGCTCGGCCAGGCGAGTCTTTGTGGGCGCCTGCTTCTTGGTGTCCATATACTCAAAAGAGAAATCTGCGGAGGGATAGAATATGGCTAATTGGTTTTCTATCTCGCTGCCAATGGAATCGGTCCACCTCAAGCCGGGGTTATAGGAGGCGAGAATTAGAATTTGCTTCGATTTCTCTTCTTCAACTGCTAAAGAATCCGTAACAAGAAAAGCTATCAGAAGAAATCCGATAATGATTTTTACCAAGGCTTGCATGATTTTACACCCACTCATTTTGTCTTTATACCATTTGTTCTTGCATTACATATTACTTGTCGTCATTTTTTTAAACGGTTTTATTTATATAGACGCTACGGTTACATTGGCCAATCCGGATAATTGACCATTAGGCACCAACTTGTAGACGGTATCATCTATGCGGACTTCAACGTAGTCTTTTTTAGGAACGGCATCAAAATCATGTGTGACCAAAAAGAATGCAAGATCATTCACATCCATTCGTGAATCCTCATTCTGAGAGATCAACGTTACGAGCGCCGAATTATCAACAGCAACAGATGAGAGCGCTGTAAAGGACTGTGATGCAATAAGGAATAAAATTATAATAAGATACTGGGTGCAAGTATTATATAAATGCGTTATTCTTGTCATCGTTTTTCCCCAGGCAACTATCCAACAATATTGTATTCCATGTACATATTTAGTTGTGATGCTCACTGCACAATTAGCTATTTAAGCCGAAATTTCCATTTATAAACAATGATCTTCCAGATCTTGGACGCCAACTACACATACGATTCTGATCGAAATCCTCTGGTGCAGCTCTTCGGCACTACTCCTGAGGGTAGAAGCGTTACCTGCCGTGTAGCAGGCTTTCGCCCCTACTTTTATGCGGGCGTGGAGGAAAATCTATCAAGGAGCGCCCAAGAGTGTCTTCGGGCACAAGGACTGGATGTAGAAGAGGTGGAGCGCTTTCTGCCCATCGGCTTTCAGACCACACCCCAGAAGATGCTCAAGATCACCACCCATGATCCCAAAGAGGTGAGAAGTCTCAGGGAAAAGGCAAAAGAGGTGGCAGGCATAAAAGCCGTCTACGAGACGGACATTCTCTTCAAGAACAGATTTCTGATCGACCGCTCTCTGGGCGGCATGGGATGGGTAGAAGCACCCCTTGCCGAATGGACCGCGAGCCAGGCCGCCACAACCGCGGCCTCATCCGCCTCTGCCCTACCACCGATACAATTTGAGGCCCTGCATCCGGTCCAGCATGATACCAATGCACCGCTGCGCTTTATGAGCTTTGATATCGAGTGCCTTCCCGATCAGGGAGAGATGCCCAAGGCGGAAAAGTCGCCGGTCATTTTGATCAGCATGGCCTTTTTGCCTGAGTATCAGGGCAATAAGGACCTGGTTTTGGTGGGAAAGAATATCGACTGCCCTCGCTCTGACACAAGAGCCTGCCAGGATGAGTACGATCTCTTAGCCCAGTTTGCATCAATTGTTCGTGATTACAATCCGGATATTCTGGCAGGATACAACTCCAATGAGTTCGATTTTCCCTATATTCAGGAGAGATGCAAGCAAAATCGCGTAGATGCACGAGTGGGCCGGGACGGTAGCTCCTGGTACATAAGGAAGATCGTAAACAGAACCGACGTCTCCATTACAGGTCGGGTAGTGGTGGACCTGCTGCCCATCATCCGCTCCTCCTACAGCCTCAAGCAGTACACCCTACGAAACGCGGCCGCCGAGCTTCTCAAAATGGAGAAGTACGATGTGGACCCAAAAGAGATCGAGTCCCTCTGGGCGGAAAACGACGAAGGTCTGCGCCGCTTCATCAGCTACTCGCGAAGGGATGCCGTACTGGCCATGCACATGCTCCTCGACCTGCGGCTTATGGACAAGTACATCGCCCTCTCCCGGGCCAGTGGATCATTATTGCAGGACGTTGTGAACGGCGGGCAGTCCGGCATGGTGGAGAACCTGCTCATGCGCCGCTTTCGCGAGCGTGGACGGGTGGTGCCGCCCAAGCCCGATGCAGATGTCTCGGATGAGCGCGGTGTGGAGAACGAGGGTCTGAAAGGTGGAGCGGTCCTGGAGCCGGAGAAAGGACTGGTGGAGGATGTGGTCATCTTGGACTACAAGTCCCTTTATCCCACCATTATGATGGCCCATAACCTCTGCTACACAACCGTATTACAGAGTATAGCGGCCAATGACAATGCGGCAAAGATTGGCGAAGGCATCATAACCGCTCCCTCGGGCGGCAGGTTCGTCTCGCCTCAGGTCTCGCCTGGCATCATGCCAGCCGTCTTGCGAGAGCTGCTTGATGAGAGGACCAAGACTAAGAAGCTGATGAAGAAGGCCAGCGAGCAGTTGCGACGCTGTGAAGAGACCGAAAAAGAGACAAAAATAGACCAACCGATGAAAAAGATCCATGAAGAGGAGCGTAGCTTTTTAGATGCCAAGCAAAACGCCATGAAGATTCTGCTCAACAGCTTCTACGGCTACTCGGGCTACGCCCGGGCCCGGCTCTACAGCCTGGCACTGGCCAATGCAGTCACCTCATTTGGAAGGGAGAACATCGTTCGCACCAAGAAGATCATTGACGATATAGGCTCTGCCTACGTGATAGACGGTGAGGTGGTCTTCAAGGATGCACTGCCTTTCGGAAAGGCAGCAGAGAAATGCTTTGACCTTTCCGTGGTCTACGGCGATACGGACAGCGTTTTTGTGCGGCTGCGGCCCGCGGGATCAGGGGCAATATCGCTACAGGATGCAGAGCTGATCGGCAGAAAGATCGCAAAAACTGTCACATCCTCCCTTCCCGATCCCATGGAGCTGGTCTTCGAAGCCTTCGCCCGGCGCGGCATATTCCTGGCCAAGAAGCGCTACGCCCTCTGGGTCTTCGAGCCGATGGGCGACGGCTGGAAGGATAAAATCAAGGTGAGAGGCATGGAGACGGTGCGACGGGACTGGTGCGGTCTGACCTCGAAGACGCTCAAGACCTGCCTGGAGCTGGTTCTCAAAGAGGGCAAGGTGGAGGAAGCGGTAGAGCACGTACGCTCCGTGGTGCTCCGGCTGCAGAATCTGGATCTCTCTTTGGACCCGTCACTCCTGGAGGACCTCACTTTAACGCGCCGCTACACCAAGAGCTCCGGCTCCTACAAGAACAAACAGCCCCACATCCAGCTGGTGGAAAAGATCAGAGAGCGGGGCGGAACTGTGCCGGGCGTAGGCGACAGGGTGCCCTTTGTCATCGTCCAGGGAAAGAGGGGCAAGAAGAACAAAGAGCTGTTCGTAAACAGGGCAGAGGATCCTGCCTTTGTTTTGGAGAAGAACTTGCCTCTGGACACAGAATACTATGTGGAAAAGCAGATCTTGCCGCCAGTGCTGCGCATCTTCGAGAGCTTTGGAGTCACCAAGGACAGGCTTTGCCCGGGAAGGGGACAGAGCAATCTCTTCAGCTTTTGCGGAGAAGGGCAAAAAGCCCAGAAGCAGAAGTCGCTGTTTGATTTTTAAGCTCTCTTGACTATTGCGCAATTTGCTGAAATATGATCCAGATAACGCTGTCCAAGGACGACATATATGACAAGCCAGCAGAGCGATACAATAGGAATAGCATCTATCGGCTATTACATTCCAGAGAGCACCATCACCAGCAGCGAGATATCGAAGCTCTCCGGCATACCAATCGAGGTCTTCAAAGAGAAGATCGGCATGGTAAAAAAGCACATCGCCGCCCCGGATGAGCAGCCCTCGGATATGGGCATTCGCGCCGCCCGGCAAGCTGTCCAAAGAGCGGGGATAGATGCAAGAGATATTGGAGTCATCGCTTATTGCGGTGCCAGCTTTTATGACTACAGTATGTGGTCGCCGGCTGCCAGGGTTCAAGCGGCTCTGGGAACGGATGATTGCTACGCGTTTGAGGTCAAAAACGGCTGCAACGGCGGAAACCTGGGCATTAATTTGTGCAAGAACCTGGTGCTAAGCCATCCGGAAAAGGAGTATGCCCTGGTTGTATGCTCGGAAAAGCTTTCGCCATTCATCGACTATACCGATAAAAGCTCCCTATCTCTCTTCATGGTAGGAGACGGAGCCGCAGCCGCCCTGCTCAAGAAAGGTGAGGCGAAAAACCAGCTACTTGAATACGCCTCGATAACAGATGGATCAACCGTCGATTGCATTAAAGTTCCACTGGGCGGAACAAAGATGCCCTTTGGCCAGACAGCTCACGATAGCCGGAGCAAATACATCTGCGTGGACGACCCCGATGGGCTTGATCGCATTCTATCCCATACCTACCTGGACAATTATAGAAAGGTAATAACAAGAGCCGTACAAAAGAGCGGCTACTCGCTTGAGGACATTGATTTTCTCTTCACCAATCAGGTTAAAAGAAGCCTCTCCAGAGACATATTTCAATCCTTGGGCTTGAGCGAGAAAAACACACTG
>JBAQXX010000066.1:0-45449 GCA_049299735.1 Methanothrix sp.
CCCAGCAAATAGAAGGCGAGCAGCAGGATAAACCAGGAGAGTCCGGCAAAGAGGATCACCAGCAGGCAGACGATGGTTTCGCTGAGCACGGCATCCGAGTCCGCGGCTTTTGCCCAGTAGGCGCCGATGCCCAGGACCAGTGCGAAGATGCAGATGAGCAGAATGCGTTGCAGCTCGGGCAGCGGATAGTCGAAGGAAAAAAGCCACATCACCATAGCGGTGCCGAAGGGAACTGTGAAGTCGCGCTCCCTGGAGACATGATGCAGAAAGGCTCCGGACAGCCCTCCCAAGATGACCAGGAACAATATCCTCTCAGAGGAGAGGCTGCCCCCGGATATCAGGCTCGCGACGGGGTAGCCGAGCCCCACGTTGATGAGCAGATACATGATGCTCCCTGCCAGGGAATCGAACTTGCGGAAGGCGAGAGGGGCAAATGTTGAGGCCACAAAGGATATGGCGATGACATATTGCGGCAGATTGGTATCAGTGAGGGAAAGCGCCGGCCTCATGATGAGCAGCATGGCCAGGGATGCACAGAGCAGGCGAGAGCCTCGGTTCAGGAAGAATACGCCGGCCAGGGGAATGACGGTGAAGGCTCCTGCATAAGGCAGCAGCAGGACCATCAGTCCGATGGCCATCCGGGCGATATCTTCCCGCTCCATGAAACAACAAGACAATTTTCATCGCAAAAATACTTTGCCTATGGGAGATTCATCAGGACACAACTATGATTTACCGCCTCTACGAGCATCTCTTGCAATCCAGGATTGCAAAAAGCAATCTGCCCGGCTGTGTGGCCGTTGTTCTCAGTTCCGGGGATCTATCCGATGATGGTCTTGTGCGCCTTTGTCAGCTGCTGGAATGGAGCGGGTCTATTGGTCTTACCTCCTTGCTGCTCTATGTAAACGATGATGCGCCCATGCTCCTGCGAAAGATTTCTTCCCTTCTAGCTGCGGTACCTGCTCAAATCAGCTTGCACACTGCAGAAGGCGTAGAGCAAACTGGCACAGGCGGCCCGCTCAAGGTAGTAATATCTCTGGGCTATGGAGGCAAGCGCGAGGTTGCAGAGGCATTCCGGGGTCTTCTCAAGGGCGTGGAAATGGGGCATCTGCATCCTGATCAGATCGACGAAAAAACCATAGAATCGCATCTGCGATTTACCCAGAAGCCTGATCTGGTGATAAGGGCGGGCGGAAATAGACTGAGCGACTTCATGATCTGGCAGGCAGCCTATTCAGAGCTTTATTTTACCGATGTCAACTGGCAGGAGCTGAGGAAGATCGATTTTCTGCGTGCCATCCGGGACTGCCAGCGAAGGGAGAGACGCTTCGGCCGCTAGGTCTCTAGATACTCTTATGGCTTTCCGGTTTGGCAATGTCCTTGGCGGCAAGGATGGAAAGGAACCGGGCCGGAATTGTCTCCGAGATGACGATATCGTCGTTAACTGTCATCATCTTCACACCGGCCTCTTGCGCTGCAGCGGCGTCCGCCTGTATCACTCTGGGGTTGCCAGTGCGAAAGGTCGCCACGTGCCAGGCCTTCTCCGGAGTGGTGGATAGATGAACGTACCTTTGCGATGCCGACTTGATGCCTATCTCCAGGATCCTGTCCGCTTCTTCTTCACTTGCCCCGTAGTAGAGTTTGGGTAGCTTGTTTTCCGGGTGATCAAGCTCCACGTCCACGGAATGGCCATATCTGGCTCTGACTTTATTATCGACTATCTCATATCTCTGCTTGGAATCGGACTGTACGAGCGCAATCACCAATTCTTTGCCGGCCCAGCGATGCCTGCTCGTCACCACCTGGCCGAGCTTGTCGAGATCAACCCAACCGCGGGAGTCCATAACCAGGCCCAGATCACCGGGAAAATGCCGAAGACCCCCGGCTACCAGCCGACCAAGCTGCTCCGTCTTGGTTTCGTCCAATAGAAGCTGACCGGCAGAGCCGCACTCACAATGCTCTCCCCTGAAAAAACCGTGCTGAGGGCAACGCTTGATCATCAGTAGAACTCCTTATCTTAGGGTAGGCCTTCGCATAGATATATCTGACCGCACAAGCCGTTTGTCTACGCCCTTGTCTATTATCATTCTTAGAGTTAACTACTGTCCTAGTTCCTGAGAACTAAGATGAGACCGCTCTCGGAAAAGCAAAGTCTCAAATATGTTCGCTCTAAAATAAACCCTCATGCCCGATTTGAAGGATGTCGAGAAAAAGATATGCAAGATGCTCGATATGGGCGAAGAAGATCTATTGGCGGAAATGGAAAGGTCTTTCCAACTCTCGGATGAGCGACACCAGAGGATCAGCGATACCCTGGAGGAGATGATGCAGGAAGTAGACCGGCTCATCTCTCGCATTGACGAAATAGAGGACGAGTCGCTCGAAGACGTGGATTTGGAGTCGAGCACAAGGTGAAAACAGTGGATAGCCTACCTGATATTCAAGCTTGCGAGCCAGATTATCCCTTCAATTTAACCAGAGTGGGAGTGACCGGCGTCAAAAAGCTGGTGAAAGTTGAGCGTGGCAATGATGAGAGGCCCGTAGTTCTCATCTCCAATTTTGAGGTCTTTGTCGATCTACCGTCTGACCGCAAAGGGGCCAATCTCTCCCGAAACTTTGAGGTGATAGACGAGGTTTTAGAAGAGGCCATAAACTGCCCTGTCTATGAGATCGAGGAGCTATGTGGAGAGATTGCCAAGAGACTTCTCTCCCGGCATGAGTACGCTTCCCGAGCGGAAGTAAAGATGAAAAGCGAGTATATTGTGCGCAGACAGACGCCTGTGACAAAAGTCAACTGCCAGGAGGTCGTGGACATCTTCGCCGAGGCAGTGGCCAGGGCCGGGCCCACCGGATATGTGCGAAAGACGGTCGGGGCCGAGGTTCTGGGCATGACTGCCTGTCCCTGCGCTCAGGAGATCATGAAAGAGCAGGTTCGCCAGGAGCTGGCTAAAGCGGGTCTCTCTCTGGAATCGGCAGCAGATCTGGCGGAGCGTCTGCCCGTGGCCACGCACAATCAGCGCGGCCGGGGCAGTATCTCTGTAGAGGTTCATGACAGGCGCTGTGTTTCCATCGACATGATAATCAGGATCATCGAAGAGTCTATGAGTTCTAAAGTCTTTGGGCTACTAAAGCGTCCTGACGAGGCAGTGGTGGTAAGGCGGGCGCACAGCAACCCCAAGTTCGTGGAGGATTGCGTTCGAACCATGGCCCAGAAGCTGGTCGAGGCATTTTCCGATCTTCCTGATGACGCTGCGGTGACCTTAAAGCAGATCAATGAGGAGAGCATTCACCAGCACAATGCCTTTGCGGAGAGGACGGCCAAGATGGGCGAGCTGCGAGCGGAATTAGCCCGCGTTAAAGGGATTGATGAATAAGGGACAGATAATGACCGAAATCGAAAAAATAGCCAGTCCTCTCAGAGAACTGCTCTGCGAGAGGGAGATCATTGCCAGGTGTGAGCTTCTCCTTCGCACCTACGATATTGTTCGATCTGCAAAATTAAGCGACCAGGAGCGAATTGAACTTTGCAGAATTGTGGGCGAGAGAATTGCTCCCGGCATCTTTGCCAGCATCATGGGCAAAGAGCCCATATTACCCGACCTGCCAACGCTTGATTCCTACACTCAAATTGATGGCCGCATCTTCCATTTTTCGCACACCAAGAGATACAGCAAACAGGACTTTGCCAATGCCAACAGTAAGCTGCTGCGATCCCTGTCCGAGCTGAAGGTCATCTTGCAGCAGTGCATGGCGGATCGACTGATGGATTTCATGAGTGACGCCGGGTACACCTGCTCTGCAAAGAGCCGGCAAGAGTTGACATTTTCAGCAGCAAAACGGAACGCAAAGGTGTTTGTAGTCACAAGCGTAAAGTCCCTTGATATCAATAATTACAGTCCAGTGCCCGGGTTCGACTATATCATCCTGGTGGCAAGCAGCGAGACCGTAGAGCCATTTGTGCAGTTCTTCCAGGAGAATGGGCCGGCTGCAGAGGATAAGGGTCTTCAGATCTGGATAATGAATCTGGAGAAGGGCACCATAGATCCTTTTATAGGTTATACTACCGATCTGGATATCTACAATCAGTTTAACAATCCCCGTCTGGCAGAGATGGTGAGAAGCAACTGGAGCCGGGACGGTAGTCAATAGCTCTGGACCCACTTTTTTGTAATCTTTCTCTTATTTTGGTAGGTTAATCTGGATGCCAAATATTATTATTATTAACTAATCGGCTTACTGCTCTTCGAAACTCAAAGCAAGTATTAAATAGATAGAGCGCGCTAAAAAGAATGGAGAAATGGAGAAAGCAAACCCATGGGGTGGGGTGCATGAAGCTTTATCTTATGTTATCGGTCATGTTTTTGGTCATGATTAACGCCGCCTTAGGTGCAGTCGGCGATGTGGGTCTCTCGGATACAGCAGTTGCTCTTCAGCCGGAGCAGAGCTCTTCGGCCGGCATTGATACGAATTCATACATGCTGAGCCAAGAATCCACTTACTCGGCCCCGCAGATCGGCGGGCCAGTGCAAGAGCAAATGACGGCAGAGGTGCTGGGCCTCTCCCAGCCGAAAATGGAGAGCTTCGCTCCCGATGCGAGTTTGGGTTTCGTATCTGCCTCACAGCCGGTCGATGCGGCCCAGGTAATATTTGCGCCTGTGCGATCTTCATCACAGTCTTCAGTTCAGGCTACATCGCCCGGTTCCAGCGTCTGGTATTATCCCAGTTCCGTGGTTTCCGCCAACAGATTCTATGTCCAGACTGCCTCCGGCTTTAGGACGGTGGGAGGGAGCAGCTATCGAGGCTATCTGCCTCTTTGGGCGGATATCAAATCAAGCGGAAACTTCTTTGTCTACGAATGGTATCCGGGACTGTCCACCCCCTCGGTGCGATGGTGGGGCTGGGCCGGGACGGGCTGGAAAAAGGGCTGGTTTTGCGGGGATGTAACGGGATGGCATATCCTCTGCTACAACAGCGGCATCTGGTCCAACTACATCTACATTTATGTGTATCCCAACGCTTATGCTCTATCTAAGCCATCTGGCTACTCAACAGCTGCGGCAAGCATGACCGCAGCATCTTTGCCCTCGGGTTCGCCCATTCCGCCGGATCCCGGTACCGAGGGGCTTGTCCTGCCTGACTTCAACCAGTACAGGCCTGTCGCAGACCAGAGTGGCTACACTTATCCAGTCCAGGGGGGCACTCAGTCTGCTGCTTTTCCCAGTTCGCTTAATGTTCCCTTTTCATCAAGCGGAACGGGATTGGTCGAAAATCCGGCTTTGATAAGCTATCCGGATCAAGCCGCTTATCCTGGTACAACAAGCCTTCTCGGCCAGACAAGCTCTTCGAGCAAGACCTGCACCACCTGTACTAGTTCTACCGTAATTACAGGCGGCGTTTCCAGCAGCTATCCTTATGAGAAGAGCTGCCCCACCTGCGCCACTTTGGCGAGTCAAAGCGCGCCTTACGGCTACGCTGCGCAAAGCTACCAGGCCGTCTATCCAGTGCCATCCATCTGCAAATGCAATGAGTACTACGTCCAGAGCTGTCCTGGAAGGCTGGCAACAGTTGCAGGCGTATTCTGTGGGGAATGGCTGCCTCTCTGGTCCAAAGTAAGCCGACCGGGTGCATATTGGTCCTTTGAGTGGACTGTTTGCAGCAGCGGGTCCGGATATTATTGCTCCCCCGAGGTCAAGAACTTCGGCTACAAGAGCACCGGCTGGTACCAAACCTGGTTCAAGGGAAATAATCCCGGCTGGCATATACTCAGCTACCACTGCAATGATTGGTCCAACTACATTTACATCTATGTCTGGCCGGCAGACTAGTTGGCATGACCATTTTTCTGCATCTCATCTTTTTTGGGCGATCGGTTTAAATACCGTGAGCTTGAACGATGTTCGGATTGATATTACCTTGGAGGATGTTTATTGGCAAGAAGATCACAAAGAAAGGCTGAGAGCAGAAAGGCCAAGCAATGGTATAAGGTTGTAAGTCCGGAGATGTTCGGCAGAGTTCCCTTTGGTGAGACGGTCGCCAACGATCCGGAGAGGATTGTGGGAAGGATCGTTGAGACCACATTGGGAGACCTCACCAACAACTTCTCTAAACAGAACACCAAGCTCAAGTTTAAAGTAGATCGTGTGGCCGGAGATTCGGCATACACTAAGTTTATGGGCCATGAGATGACCACGGATTATGTGCGCTCGCTGGTCAAGAGAAGGACATCAAGAATCGACTCCATTGTGGACGTAATCACCACGGACGGCTACCATGTTCGAGTCAAGCCCAGCTGCTTCACAGTGAAGAGGGCGCGGGCCAATCAGGTCAAGAGCATCCGGGAGCTCTCCAAGAGGGTCGTCTTAGAGCGGTCGAAGAGCTTGGACTTAAACCAGTTGATCCAGGAAGCTGTGGGCGGCAAGATCTCTTTGGATATCTACAAAGAGGCAAAGACGATCTATCCCCTCAGGCGCGTGGAAGTGCGCAAGACCGAGATCAAGTCCGAGCCGGCCATGGCAACAGCAGCGCCGTCTCCAGTACCTGAAGCCCCGGCAGCCTGATCTTAAGTCTCACACGCCTAACTTAATAGCGATCTCCAGCGTCTTTCTTGCCGCAAAGCATGAAGGGCGCGGTTAGAGATTTTTTATGGCAGTTAGCTTTGCTTTTTAAAAAATATTTCTGGTATTTCTAGAAACAAGAGAATAAATTATATTCCTGAAGAATCTCTAAGTCCGTTATGAAATGGGTATTCTTAATTGCATTATGTCTTGTCCTCTTTTGCTGCGCGGGGTGCCTGGAGCAGAAAGATAGCACCACTAAGAATGGCGGCAATGCTGCCGACAAGAGCGTTGAAAAGTTAACCGTGACCATAACCTCACCCAAAGCGGGAGAGATCTTGCAGGGAAACAAAGACGTCAGCTTCGATGCAGTGGCAAGTGCGGGCAAGGCACCGCTCAGCTATCGCTGGAGTTCGAGCATCGACGGAGAGCTCTCGACCAGCCGCAAATTTATGCAAAATCCCTCTCGGCTCAGCAAAGGCGGCCATGTGATCATATTGATGGTCACTGATGCGGCCGGAAGCTCCGCCCAGGGCAGCGTCTTGATCGAGGTGATGTAAGGATCAAATTAATATAAGTCACGATTGGACGCAAAAGCGTTATAATGATCTCCGGCGAAGCTAAAATCATATGACAGACGTCCCTGATATTCCCCTGGAGCAGATTCAGCAGCGTGTAGTGGCCATGTGGATGGGCAGCTTCTACGGCAGCAGCGGCTATGTGGCTCGAAGGCTCGGTAAAAAGGGTCTGCGTGAATTTCAGGGCAGCGGCGCTCGCCAGGTGGCTGCCACCTTCAGGCAACTGGGGCTGGACAAGCCGGAAGATGTGGCTTTAGCCATGGCAACCAATGACAAGAACCTTTTCGGCAGCGTTGTGGAGGTTACGGAGAATGACGGCTTTGTGGAGATCAAACGTCATCGCTGCGGCTTGATGGAAGGTGCTAAATCATTTGCTCGCGTGGGGGCCAGCCTGATCGCCAAGGAGCACTGCAGGACATGTGTGGAAAGCCACTGGCAGAAGGTCTTCTCCGACCTGAAGATGAAGCTCGATGTAGAGCATACTGAAGACGGATGCATCATGAGGATCGCCAAGCAATAAATTTGAAGAAAAAGGCGGATGCATTTCCTTAATGCAGATCCGCTTTGCAGAGGATTCTTTGCAGAGATTGATCCACGGGCCGGCTTTTGTCAATGCTGATTTGATTCAGTTTAGGCCCGCGATTGTGCCGCTTTTTTCTTTATGTTCTCCGCAATCCGATCTCTATTGGCTTTCAACTTGTCTCTGACTTCCTTTGCTTTTTTGGCTTGGTTGGTGGCAGTCACTTTGCTCTTTTTCGAAGAGGCGCTCTTCGTTCCTATTGTGTCTTTTGAGCCTTGCGCTTTATTGCTGTTATCTACGATGGGACTGCTTTTCAGGCCCGGTTCAGATCTTGGGCTAAGGGTTGTTTTTGTCTTAAACTTAATTATTGATGACGGCTCTCTTGCGGGAGTGTCCTTAGCTGGATTGAAGATTTGAGAATTTGCACTTTCTTGATCTGGTAGGACGCTGATTTGCCTCTCGCTGGAAAGATTACTGCTTGTTGGGCTCGCTATAGTCTCATTTTTCAGGTTGTTCTTGTCGCTGCTCTTTTTTGCCGATTTTGCAGAAGACGACGAAGAGGACGATGATGAACTATGATGTTTTGTAACGGGAGAAGTGCCACTATTGTCTGCGGAATTCCGGTAGCTGCTGCTCGAGGATTTGCCTGTCGCAACGCCTACTTGTCCGGATGGCAGCGAGGCATTCATTTTCGATAGGTTGGCAACGTTTTGTTCCTTGGTTTGACGGCTCACGTTCTCCAAGGATCGGGAAGAATTCGTGCTGATATTTCCACTCTTCTCCTTACCGCCCGTCATGGGCACAATGCCGTTTTCCGGACCCTTGAGATCAAGGCCGACTAGAACGCCCTTATGATCCTGATTAGAGGCAAAAGAGACGAGATCTGATATG
The DNA here is from genome assembly GCA_049299735.1 of Methanothrix sp. Taxonomy (GTDB): domain Archaea; phylum Halobacteriota; class Methanosarcinia; order Methanotrichales; family Methanotrichaceae; genus Methanothrix. The sequence goes on from JBAQXX010000066.1 coordinate 8,544, forward strand.
AGATAAATGGCCAGGCCGGTCATGCAGATCAAAGCCAGTATCACGAGAACGCTTATCAGCCTGGGATATTTATTCATCAATTTTTCGCGAGCCAGACCGTAGTATGTAATGCTCGCCCCTGCAAAGTCCTTCATACATAAACAGATATTTTTTAAAGTTTATAACTGTTACGATCAAGAAAAAATTATTGAGTGATAAATCAGATCATACGGTAATGCTCGGTCTGGAATTACTCGCATCTGCCTAAGTGACTACTGGCATCCCTGCCGCTTGCCAGGTAACAATTCCGCCCGAGATGACAAATGCATCGCGACCGCTATAGACCCTCAGCGTCTGAACGGCAAATGCGGCATTGGTATCAATTTCGCCGTAGACGGCAACCTTCTGGCCTGCAGGAATCATGCCCATCTGTGATATCAGATTTTCCAGGGGGATGTTCAATGCTTGCAAAATGTGGCCGCCTGCGAACTGCTGTGCGGGCCTGATGTCCACAATGGCCCAGTTCTTATCCGAACTGGTTTTGTTCAGGTACTCTGCCACGCTCAGGACATAGAAACCATTGTTTATGCTTGATCTCATTTAATATTGGGCTACCGTCCGGCGCATGGGTGAAAAGCAACTGAATCTTTAAGCCGTCTCGATCATCTTGCCTCAATAATATATCAATCATTATTCCTATATAAAAAATGATGGAACTGCAATTAAAACATTTGTTAAGTAAATTATATATACTGTTATGATCTTATTGATCTGACTGAAGGTGAGTGATATGAAGAAGTTCATTTGTAGAAACTGCGGAGTTGTAAATGAGGCATCCAATGCGGACCTGAAAAGCGATGGCGAGTGGCTGCAATGTGCACTTCCTCAGGGTTTTGAATGGATTTTGCCCGCGGGAAAAATTACCCCAATTGTAGGCGATCCGATATACATTTCCGGAATGGGGGAGCATCTCTCTCGCGAAGCATATTTGGATAAACATGGCATTGATCCGGAGATAGCCTACAATCTCATGCGTGGAAATTCCGGATATCAATCCGCATCTCTCAATTTTGCCGGACAATCTCAGACAAAAAGCCAGATGAGCTCAAAGAAAAAAGCCCAAAACTGGCTTGATGAGGATGACTGGACCTCGTGATGCATAGTTAGGCTCTGCAGTAATTTTATTTCTACTTGTTCAATAGTAGATCAATCAATCGCGAACGATAATTTAGGTGTCCTGATGTCCTTGAGATTGGGGATGCAATCTTTTCGCAAATGCGATAAAAGCCCCGTCCTTTCGGGCGGGGAACCTTCACATTCCAGGTAGCATAACCATGTGCATTTAAACTTTGCACATTCTATTTTTGTCGCGAAGCCAATACGCCATGTTTTTTCCTGTGAATGTTTTGAATTTTTAGGCTTTCCCGGCAAGGAATCGCTCATGATTAGATGGATAGATTAAAATATGCATATGAGGCAGTCACAATGCGTTGAGGAATGAGTATGAAGGAGAGTCTTGATGAAATCGGCTCGCGTCTTCGTGAGCTGAGGGAGCTGAATCTGGTATCGTCTGAGGAGATGGCAGAGCACCTTAAAGTGCCTGTGGGGACATATAACTGCTATGAAGATGGAAAGCTGGATATTCCCGCCAGCATTCTCATCGGCATTGCGCGAAAACTCAACGTAGATACAGGCCTGCTGCTCACGGGCGAAGAGTCCAAGATGAGCATCTTCACCATTACTCGAAATGGCGGGGGCGTGGAAGTGGAACGCAGAAAGCAATACCACTACCAGAGCCTGGCCAGAAAGTTCGCTCATAAAAAGGCTGAGCCTTTTATAGTCACCATCGATCCCAGGAAAGGCAGCCCATCATTCTACAATCATCCGGGCCAGGAGTTCGAATACGTGCTCGAAGGGTCCCTAAAGATCACCATTAACGAAAACGATGTGGTGCTGAACGCTGGAGACTCCATATTCTTCGATTCGTCTTATAATCACTTCATGGAAGCCTTAAACGACAAGCCAGTGAAGCTGCTGGCTGTTGTCATGTAAGAGAAGGGAGTGGATTGGAAAAATGTCGTCATTATTGCCAAAGTTCGTCTCTCGGGTCGATTACAAATCATACGAGGATTTTAAAGAAAATATGAAGATCCTGGTTCCCGAGAACTTCAATTTTGCTTACGATGTAGTTGATGCCTATGCAGCAGAAAATCCAGATAAGCGCGCCTTAGTCTGGTGTAATGATCATGGAGAAGAGAAGATCATCACCTTCAAAGATCTGAAGATCCTGAGCGACAAGGCCGCCAATCTCTTTTCTAAGTATGGCCTGCAAAAAGGCGATACTGTCATGCTCACACTCAAGAGCCGCTGGGAGTTCTGGGTCTGCATGGTAGGCTTAAACAAGATCGGAGCCATCTCGATTCCTTCCACGCATATGCTCAAGGCCAAGGATTTCGTCTATCGCATAAAGAAGGGCGATCTGAAGATGATCATTTGCATCGCAGAAAATGGTGTGCCTGACGAGTTCGATGCGGCCCATAAGGAGCTGGGCAATATTTCCCTGCTCAAAGCTCTCGTGGGAAGTGCTGACCAGTCACGCGAGGGCTGGATCAATTTCGATAAGGAGCTAGATGAGATCTCGTCAGTTTTCGTCCGCCCGACTGGAGAGCAGGCGACGAGAAATGAGGACATCCTCCTGGGATACTTTACCTCTGGAACTACCGGATATCCAAAAATGGTCAAACACGATCAGACTTATCCCCTGGGCCATATCCTCACTGCCAAGTACTGGCAGAATGTGGAGGACGACGGACTGCACTACACAGTGGCTGATACGGGGTGGGCCAAGTGCGCCTGGGGCAAGATCTATGGCCAGTGGCTGGCCGGCTCGGCGGTCTTCGTCTATGATTATGATCGATTTGATGCAGGAAAGATGATGGATGAGATGGGCAAATATGGAGTGACGACCTTCTGCGCACCTCCGACCATCTTCAGGTTCATGATCAAGAGCGACATGTCCAGGTACGACTTCTCCCGGCTCAAATATGCGGTCACGGCCGGAGAGCCGCTCAACCCATCTGTGTATGATAGCTTCCTCGCGACCACGGGCCTGCGGCTAATGGAAGGATTCGGCCAGACGGAGACTGTGGTCTGCATTGCCAACTATCCCTGGATGAGTCCCAAGCCCGGCTCTATGGGCAAGCCTGCACCGGGATTTGATATCTTGCTGGTGGGCAAGAACGACAAATTGTGCGAGGTGGGCGAAGAAGGCGAGATTGTGATCAAGACGGACAAGGGAAAGCCCGTCGGCCTTTTCACCGATTACCATTCCGATCCGGATAAGACCCGTAACACATGGCATGATGATTACTACCACACCGGAGACACCGCCTGGCGAGACGAGGACGGATTCTTCTGGTTCATCGGCAGAACCGATGACATGATCAAGAGCTCCGGCTACCGGGTAGGGCCTTTCGAGGTGGAAAGTGCCCTCATGTCTCATCCTGCTGTCTTAGAGGTAGCCATTACCGGTGTGCCTGACCCTATTCGAGGACAGGTGGTAAAGGCAACCGTGGTCCTGACTAAAGAATATGCAGCCTCTGAGGAGCTGAAAAAGGAGCTGCAAAACCACGTAAAGAAGGTCACGGCGCCCTACAAGTATCCGCGAATCATCGAGTTCGTGGAGGAGCTGCCCAAGACCATAAGCGGAAAGATCCGGCGGATGGAGATCAGGGACAAAGACAAGCCCTATCCACTCATCAATTCCCTGGAATGCAAAGCATGCGAGCGGTGCATTGTGGCTTGCCCGGCAAGTGTATTGAAGATGGGCGAAGCGCTCAATTCCCGAGGCTATCACTATGTGCTTTATTCCGGAGACGGCTGCATCGGTTGCGGTGCATGCTATTATACCTGTCCTGAGCCGCTGGCCATTGAGGTTCATGTGCCCCAGAAAGAGAAGGCAGAGGGGAACTGAAGATGGCGTCTCAGTTGATTGACGGAAACAGTGCCGTGATCGCGGGCGCCCTTTATGCAGGCTGCGACTGCTTCTTTGGCTACCCCATCACTCCCGCCAGCGAGATATTGCAGCAAGCCTCTCGCCATTTCCCGATGCTTGGCCGCAAGTTCGTGCAGGCTGAATCGGAAGAGGCGGCAATCAATATGGTCTACGGGGCGGCAACCGCAGGACATCGCGTGCTTGCGGCTTCCTCAGGACCTGGCATGAGCCTGAAGCAGGAGGGAATAACCTACATTGCCGGAGCACAGCTTCCCTGCGTTATTGTTGATATCTGCCGGGCGGGTCCGGGTCTGGGCAACATCGGGCCGGAGCAGTCGGACTACAATCAGGCCTGCAAGGGTGGAGGGCATGGCTGCTATCACAACATAGTCCTGGCACCGGCAAGCGTGCAGGAGATGTGCGACTTTACCCGCAAAGGCTTCGAGCTGGCATTTAAGTACCGAAATCCTGTGGTGATTTTGGCGGACGGCGTGCTTGGGCATATGGTAGAGCCTCTAGAGTTTCCAAAAGAGGCGATAGAGCCCAGCATTGATGCCGATTGGGCGGTCGCCGGTCGGACCGAGACCCGAGGAAATCTGATAACCTCAATTAAGCTGAACTTCGATGATCTGGAGAAGCACAACTACATGCTGCAAGAGAAGTATGAGCTTATAAAGAAAAGCGAAGAGGCATGGGAGGGTTATCGTCTGGAGGATGCCAGTGTTGTGCTGGTATCCTACGGCATCAGCAGCAGGATTGCACGGTCGGCAGTGGATGCCGCCCGAAAGGAGGGCATCAAGGCAGGTCTCTTCCGGCCCATCACTCTCTTCCCATTCCCGGAAAAGGCTGTGCGCGCGCTGGCTGAGCGCGGGAGCAAGTTCATCTCCGTGGAGATGAGCAACGGACAGATGCGTGAAGACATTCGCCTTGCCAGTGGCTGCAGATCGGTAGAGCTGGTCTGCCGCTACGGAGGAAATTTGATCCGGCTGGATTCAATCTTGGAGAAGATCAGGGAGGTGGCCTGAAATGGCGGCAAAAGAAAAAGTGATTGGTGGTCATTCCGGAATGTATGGGGAGTTTCCCAGAAAAGGCGGAGCTGCTCCTACGGCCACACACTACTGTCCCGGCTGCGGACACGGTATTTTGCATAAGCTTATTGGCGAGGCCATGGCTGACCTTGGCATTCAGGACAGATGCGTTTTGATAAGTCCAGTGGGCTGCTCCGTCTTCGCCTACTACTATTTGGACTGCGGACATGTGCAGGCTGCCCATGGCCGCGCTCCGGCCATAGCCACAGGCATATCCAGGGCCGAGGACGACGCTATCGTCATCTCCTATCAGGGAGACGGCGATCTGGGGTCCATTGGCCTGAACGAGACCATTCAAGCTGCCAACCGGGGCGAGAAGCTTGCAGTATTCTTCGTCAACAACAGCGTCTACGGCATGACGGGTGGCCAGATGGCGCCCACTACCCTGATCGGAGAGGTCACGCTCACCACGCCCAATGGGCGCAATGCGCGCGAGCAGGGCTACCCCATTCACATTTGCGAACTGCTGGATACGCTAAAAGCGCCGGTATTCATCGAGCGAGTCTCGCTCTCGGACATCGAGCACATCAGAAAAGCGCGCCGTGCGGTCAGGAAGGCCCTGGAGATTCAGAGGGACAAAAAAGGCTACGCATTCGTGGAGCTGCTTTCCCCCTGTCCTACTATCTTGAGGATGGATGTGCAGGGCGTTACCAGGTTCATCAATGAGCAGATGGAAAAGGAGTTTCCTTTGAAGAAATTCCGGGACAATTCCGCAGAAGCTGAGGCCATCACCAGGTCCGAGAGCGACTATTCCCGAGGAGCACTGGATAAGATCTTCGGCTGCGAGGGCGGGGTATGCGTTCAGTTCCAGGAGGACCCGGAGTTTGTGGTCAAGGGCGTGAAGATCGCCGGCTTTGGAGGACAGGGAGTGCTCAGCCTGGGCCTGGCCCTGGCCCAGGCGGGCTTTGGCAGCGGGCGCTATGTGTCTTACTATCCTGACTACGGGCCGGAGCAGAGGGGCGGAACCTCGAACTGCTCCGTGGTCATTTCCGGCCAGCCCATCGGCTCTCCGGTGGTGGACAATCCCGACGTGCTGGTGGCCTTCAACCGGCCTTCATTGGAGAAGTTTGCGCCCACAGTTAAGAAGGGCGGAGTGATTCTCTATGACTCTCTAGCCGGACAGTTTCAGGCACCGGAGGGCGTGAAAGCCATATCCGTCCCGGCTACAAAGATCGCCACGGAGCTGGGAACCGCACAGGCGGCCAATACGGCCATGCTCGGGGCCTTGATGCAGGCTGGAAAGCTGGGCCTGCCCGGTGAGGCTTATGGGAACGCTTTCCGTGCGACCTTTGCCAAGAAGCCCAAGCTCATCACCAAGAACCTGGAGATTCTGGAGGCAGGGGCGAAGGCTACAAGGGAGCTGGAGAACGGCGATTAGGACGTGAGGAATTGATTGGCCCACTCTTGGGGCGGGTGGGCTGATTGCCATTTTTCGTTTTTTTTTTTGACTGCAACAGGAAACCCCGGCGGTCTTTGAATCTGAGGTTGAGGTTATTTGCCGATGAACAATGCTTATGTGCTTTAGCGCCCATTAAACGTACATTGAGTGATGGGCCATGAACATCAATCTGGGCGTGCCGTATGAGGCCGCCATAAAGAGCATCATTGAGAAGGGCTATGCTGGAAGCCAAACTGAGGTCATACGCCAGGCCATCCTTGCCTACGAGCGGATGATCGAGGAGGAAGAACTGGTCCTGGTGCACAAAGCGGTCGAGATAGAGATGAAAGATATCGAGGCCAAAAAAAGCAAAACCTATTCTTTCGAGGACATAAAGAAGATCGTCAAGAGGTAGCGCTGCGGTTATGGATATTGTCTTTTCAGGCTCTGCCAAAAGGGAGATGGAGGATCTGGAGCAGGAGCTGAAATATCTATTCATCGAGTTCTGATTTGCGTCCTGCACTGCTTCGCCAATCACAAGGAGTACGAGCGCTGGTATAAATCATATAAGTAGAGCATCATAGAATGCTCATCGCCAAGAACCTGGAGACTGATATCTGCCAAATCATCGACTACAGTTAAGCATACAGAAACATCTATATCAAGAAAATTGCAATAGTCCAATCGGAGGAAATTTTATGCAGGCGAATCCGTTCCAATATGATGACTCTTGCAAGTATTGTGGTGTTTGGCCAATCTCAGAAGGTCCGCATCACAAGGAAGATTGTCGTAGATATCAATCGCAGATGGCTTATGAATCTGAACTGAGTCGCAAATACCCCTGCAAGTTCTGCGGTGCGCTTCCATTTATTGCAGGTTCTCATCACAAAAAGGATTGTTTGCGTTGGACTTCAGATCAATGTCCGCAGGGCAACAGTACCTGAGGACAAAGAAGCTGAAACGGCATTCAAGCGGATGCCCGGGCATTATGGCTTATTCATTCAGAGTCCGGAGTCGCTAAGCCCGAGCGAACCTCCGGTTGCCGGCAAATCAGTCCTTCCGATTTTCCGGAACCCCAATTTCTCACCACAGCAAAAATCCGGCATACCTCGCTGCATAAACCACGCCCACCACTATCACCAGCAGCCCGAAGAATTTAGTGGTCCAGGCCCCGATGGAGACATATTTCTCTCCGATTCTTCCACCAACCGCGCGGGAGAATGTGGCAATGGGAATGATGGGCACGCCATGCCCGATTCCGAAGATGAAGAGCATCACACCTCCTGCCAGGGGCGTGATGTTCTGCGAGGCCAGCCAGATCAATACCGGCAGAACCATGGAGAGGGCACAGGGCGCCCAGCCCAGGGCAAAGAAGATGCCCAGCGTGAAGGCGCCGATGAATGAGGAGTGCTTGAATAGAGCAACGGATGCCTCAACCGACCTTTGCAGCAGGCTCTTCTTGGTATCGCAGTACTCTCCTTCTCCACGATAGCGTCGAATTCGAGATGTCACTGGCTCCAGGATCTCTTCCAGTGGCTTGAGGTTGCTGATGCCGAGGGTGATCATGATTAATCCGGCCATCAGGTCGAAGATCCTGGAGTCTCTTATGAACAGGCCCACCTGAGAGATGAACAGGCCCAGCACAAAGAAGACGGCTGCCATGCCAAAGGTGAAGGCAATGCCTATCATAAAGCCCTCTCTTGAGGTGGAGACGCTCTTTCTCAGGTATTCATCCTTCTTTCTGATGGTCATAACGTAGGAGAATACGGCGATCATAAGAGCAATGGAGCAGGGGGCAAGCGATGTCAATATGCCCAGCAAGAACATGCCGAATGCAGAGACATCCTGCCGGAAGACCTCTCCCTCCAGGCCCTTCCACTCCGATCCGCCCACATCCTGCAGCTTCTGGTAAAGCTTCTCGGCACTCTGCACTCCGTCTTGCACGCCCTCGCCCACCCGGTAGACGTGATAGACTGCGGCTATATTGCCATCTTTGTCTATGAGAAGGATTGTCGGATTGGAGGAGCCGCCTCTCACATTCCAGTAGTCGAGATATTTGCTGGCGATGGCGTAAGGCTCAATATCCTCTGCCCAGGGCCAGGTGACATTGACCTTCCACCACTTCTCTGCCAGGGACAAGCCGTTACGCGAGTAGGGATTCTTCCTCATGTTCAATGTGGCTATCTGGACGGCTGGGTGCATGGTCTTGAGTCTTGCCAGCTCTTCCACCTGTCCTTTCAGGGACTCTTCGCATTCAACGCACAGCGGAATCTCGATGTTGGTGATATGCAGGATAAGGGGCGAGCCGGCAAAGTCGGAAAGAGAGAAGTTCTTTCCATCTACTCCCGTAGCAGTGAACTCTGGTGCCTTGATGGCCTGCGCGGCCAAGGCGGGGCTGGAAAAGAGGGCCTGGCAAGCCATGGCGAAAAATAGGATAAAAGCTGCCCATTGCAGCTTCTTTTTGCGGGTATTGTCAATTATCGATATCACTCTCAGGCCCATGCGGCACTATTCTGCTTGTAGTAGTAGATGGAATCCTTCACGTAAGCATCGATATCCTCCTGGCTCATGGCATCAATCTCACTGTGCCAGGCAATATCCACCTTTCCATCAGGGCCCTTGGCGAGGGTGATGAAGATTGTCGTTGGGACGACCGGTTTTCCGATGCCGTATGGATCATAAACATCCAGAATATCAATTGCCTTCTGCAGGCTGTCTCCTTCCCCCAGTATATCGTAGTAATCCAGATCGCTGCTAACGCTTTCCGCAGCCGCTTTAATTCTTGGTGTCTGGGTCAGGCAGGGCACGCAGTTGCTGCTATGAATCAGGATGAGCACCGGCTTTTCCTTGAGTGCTTTCTCTATCCAGTCAGGATGGTTTACAGCCGAGCCGGAGTTTTCATTCTGATCGGGATATGTCGTCCACCAGTCCTTGTCTCCGGAACCTGCGGCATGCGCCGGGCTGTAGCTATTCCAATCCTCGGAAAGGGCATTGCTTGATGCCCCAAAAACCGTCATCATAGCCAGTAACAATAATGCAAATTTTTTGAACCTATTAAGCATGATTTAGCCCCCGAAATACCTTCTGCTCTTTTCATCTGCTAAATATTTAGAGCTTATCTTCGACTAAACTCAGAACACATCTGGACCTGGTGAATTCAGTTTGGCCTGGTTTGGCGGAAGATCGATAAAAGACCCCGGAAATAGCCTTCGCCTCCCGTTTTTTGCATCCACCAATAGAAACATTAACAGGCATCAGGATGTAATGCTTTATATTTATTGGTTTTGGGAGGCGGTACTGCAAAAGAGATGGGCTAAGGGACGAGCCCGTATGTTTTTAATTTGGCGGCGAATTTGCGGTCGAGCGCGGGTCTCAATTGAGAACCTTTGGGCAAAGAGAAAGATGACTAGACCTTGAGACTTTCGGTCTCGCCTCAGTCTTCAGCCCTCACGGTCCTTTTATGAGTCCCTGCTCGATCAGCTCGTTTATCCTGGCATCAACGATCCTGGCAATTTCTTCATCGGTCTTAGCCGGGCCGGGTGATTTCTTTGTCCCATCGGAGACAAATGATTCCTTTTGGAAGATCCGCAACGGATCAATGAAAAAAGGCTTCTCCCCGTCCCTCAGCCTCTTTCTGGCCTCATTCAATTCGAAGACAAAGCCACTGTTCTTGCTGGATCCGTCCGATCCGAAGAAAAAGGTCTTCAAAGCCTGCTTGGACATCTCAGTGAGCCTCACCTGGTCGGACTTGCCGTTCTTTCCCACCGTTTCATTTCCTTTGCCTTCGTAAAATAGGTCCTCCGGCCTTTGGATGATCTGCTGCAGGGCAAGAGATATCACTTTACAAAACCTGTTCTCCAGAGTATCATCTCTAAGATAGGCTTTGGGATCTCCACCATAGGGATTTCGAAGCAGTATCAATATCTCGTTCTCCCCTTCTCCCATCTTTCTCATAGGCCATATTCTCGTAAATGGAATATCGGTCGCCCTAGAGAGTGCGGTTCTAATCTTCTCATCATCAATAAAGCCCCTGCAAAAGACCATGGCAAAGTCGGCCTTTTCCGGTGTACAGGCAAAGAGCCGTCCCTCGTCGCTCAAGGCTTTTTGCACCAAAGCTTCTTCCAGATCCTTGCCTCTGGGCATCGATGCATAGAGCGGGACGAATATGGGCGGCCTAGAGACACCTCTCGATGATTGCAGTGCTATGGCCTGGGCTGGTGGAATCTCATCAGGATAGTCACGTGCAGCAACCACCGGCTGCATGACTTTATGAATAAAACGATTGGCAGAGGCGTAATCATTACCAAATCTGCTCATCATGATCTCGTTATCGATGATTATGACGCCATTGGCTCCGCTGCCCTTGGTGAGAAGATCATACAGCGCGCTTATGGCCGCCAGGTTCCTTCTTCCCGACTTAGTGAATTGAGCCTTATCGGCAAAGTCACCAAGTTCCGTCAATATGCCCAGGACAAAGACAGGATAGTCTGCTTTTCCTTCATTTCGGATGTGGTTGATGATCGGGTTGATGAAGCCGGTTCCGGTCCCTCCACCGAAGGAGACGATGAATAAAATGCCGTCACATTCTCCTTCTTTGCCGAGTGTCGTGAACTCTCTTATGGCATTCCAGGCGCTGTCGAATATGGGGTTGGGTGCCTGGCTGAAGGACGAGCCGTTTGCAGCTGGAATATCACCTTTAGCCACCACCATCTCCTTGATCATGGTCCTGGCTACCGTTTCTTGTATCTGCTCATCTGTATCAAATATCTCGAATATGGCTTTCAAATACTGGGCATCTCTGACAAACCCCTGCTTCTTGACGTCGTATCCGTATTTCTCTCGCACCAGTCTGTGGACCTCGCAGCCATCAGACACAACATCATGCGGAATGTAAAAGCAGGGGTAGCAGCCCTCTGTCATATCTCCGAAAAAGGACTGAATGTTCTTGGCATCGTTCTTATCGGCTTCCAGCCAAATTCCCTGCAGCGCGCCGGGAGAGACATATTCTGCTCCGGTAATGTGAGAGAGAAGCGGAAAATCCAGATCCTCGTTTCCCAAAAACTCCTGGGTGACCTTTCCACCTGCTCCGCCAATTCCGACAATACATAGTCTCATATTCTCGCCTCCCAGGCTTCCTTATAAATCGGCATGACAAGTACGCCGGTCGATACAACCAAAAGCATCAGGCTTAAAAGTTCGGCCGGCTGCGAATGAGTCGGATAAATTGTGCCGATATAGGCCGATAGCAGTACGGAGATGCATAGGGCAATAACCGTCATGCTGATCATCTTCTTCATAGTTTTGGAGATGGAATAAAAGCTATACAATTCCATTAGCTTTAAATCTCTGTGATCTTGGGGAAGCTTGTCGAGAAAGAGAATTATTGCCCCTGCAAGACCGGATACAAGAATACCAAAGATGGCAAATCCCATCGTGCTGGAAGCCAGTTCGGCTATATCCATGTAGCTGAAGGGAAGGATGGTTGGGACCAGCAGGTAAAGATAAGCAATGGCTACAGAGAGCATAATCCACGCTGCCAGGGCCAGGGCCGTGAAGTTTGAGCCTTGCGAGATTGTCATCTCTCTATAGAAAATGGCCTTGGAGACCTCTTTTTTATGCTGCAGGACGGCCATAAGCTTATGGACCCGATTTAGGTTATTTATGTGCAAAATTGCCGCAAAAATAAGCAATAATGCCAGCAGCAATGTGCCTGCGGGAAATAGGCTGTTCATTACAGTTGAAATATCGATCGCCATTCCTAGCCCCTCCTCAGCATTTTGAGAACTTTGCCGGCAAAGCTTCCGCCTGATTTGCCCCTGTTTTCTTGTTTGTTGTTTTTTCTGTTCCCTGCTTTACCTGATGCGCTTTCATGAGATTCAATTCCTTTTTTGAGCTTTCTTTCCATGAAAAAGCTTCCCAATAATATCAGGAAAAGCATTGGCACCAAATTCAGGAACATCACAGGGCTATAGATGCTGTAGGGCACTATCTTGGCATTGATTCTTGTCCCCGTCTGCTCCATGGCATCATTGCCGCTCTGATCATATTCCGAATACTTGACTCTGTAGGAAAAAGTGTGTCCTGCATCGGTAACCTGGAAGGGTTTGGTGTCATTGAAGTTCACCTCTACGGGATCTGATCCTATTTTAACCGTTTTTGTTTCCACTGTATTCCATTCATTGTTGTCGGTCTTGGTGCTTAGAGCAAAGGATACTTCATATTCTTCCGGGTTCAGATTCTTTACTCTCAGATTGAATCCATACTTCTCCCACCAGTAGTAATTCTCGCTGCTGCTGGAAAATCTTAGCTTGTCAACAGAGAGCTTTGGACCTTTGCGAATATTGGGTCCCTTCAATGGATCAGCTGGATCTTTGCTAATGAATTTAATGCCATCATCATAGCTGTAATAGTAGGTAAAGTTCTTGCCCCCATCAGCTTCTTTAAAGAATCCATATTCGTTCGCCTTGAAGCTGACCGCACCCGGCAACATGTTCAGTGTTTCATTCTTCAGCTCAACACCATTCTCATCAAGGATGTGCAGCGTCACATTGAGCAAATCTCCATCGGCATCCTCTATATTGGCCTTGTACTCGATGGGATCATTGTACCTTACAAGGCCTGATGGAGTCACATTGAAGCCGCTCATCTTGGGCAGGCTGTTCGTCACATTGAAGACCAACTCGCTGTAGAAGGGCGGATTGGGTTTAGGGTAGCTGGCCGTGCTCCATTTATTGACACCGTCGCTCACATTCGCCCGTATTCTCACTTCTCCTATATTCTTAATGTAGGAAAAAGAGGGCAGCATGCCCCAGATTCGATAGGAGGTGTTGGTCTTCTCATCGTACTCGTTGGTCTGAATCTTCTCAGGCCACGTGTTGATGCGCTCGTACTTATCCGACCCAGGCTCCTTTACCTCTAAATAAAGATCGAGCATGCGGCGCATCTCCAGAGGATTGTTGTTGGTGGCAACAGTTATGATCTCAAGAGGCTGGTTTCGGCTGACTGTGGTGTTGTTTCCTTTGTAGTACATGAGCACAGTAGGCCATTCGTATTCTTCGCTTGTGATCGGATCTTTCCACAATAAGGTCCGGAGCTCCTCGAACTTGGCGGGCTTTTTCTTCTCTCCGTCCTTTACGGCTTTAATCAATCGATCGATATCAATTTGCCTGCTGCCGCCTCCGCCGCCACCTGGTGAGACGGAAGGCGTCCCGCTGTCGCCTTCGCCGCTCGAATCGCCTCCGCCCAGGACCTCTCCGGCTTGAGAGAGTCCGGCTACGAGCAGCAATGCCAGGATTGCAGCTGCTAGCCTAAGCATAAGCCACCTCAAACTCGTAAGCATAGTGCTTTGGATACTTCTCCCACTTCAGGGCTTTCCATTCCTGGTTCGAGGATTCGTAGGTCCTCTTGTCCCCTTTCAGCCAATTGACATTGTTCTTGGTATAAGCCAGAGCAATATCGACCTTGGGCAGACTTGACCTCACCTCAAGCTGATAGGTGTAATTCTTGCCGGATGCTATAGCTCGTTCGTTCTTCAGATTCACATCAATGGTCGGCCCAACAAATTCGCCCAGATTCTCGCTGTAAGCCAGCAGTCTGTACTTTGTCTCTCCCAGGAAGGGCTCCTGGAATGGCAGACCTGCGAAATTGACCTTGAATACAATTTTGGTCTTGGAAGCATCATAGGTCTGGCTGCCGGCATAGAGCCATGATTCAGAGGATGGATCGTAGACCTCCAGCTTGACTTCTCTCATGTTGCCTGCCAGGGGCTTCATGAACTGCACTGTGATGGTGTACATGTATACTCTGGATATCTCACCCAGGAGCGGGGTGGTTATGTAAAGAGGACCGTGGGTCGGGCTTATTGTGGCGTTTATGAAGCTCACCGGCTCAATGCTCGGGCCTTCGAAGATGTCTGAGGTTGAAAGTCCGCTGCTAAATCTGTACTTTGCCTTTCCGTAATGCGATCCATCAATCACAACCTCCGGCCAGCAGAGGGCTTGAGATGTGCCGTTGTAAGGTATGGTACCCTGAGAGACCCATTTGATTGAGCCAGGCTCCTGCGTGAAAAGCTCCACGTCATAATTTTTCAGATCGGATACAACATCCACACAATAAGTAAATCCGGTAAAGATCGAGCCGTTAGCAGGAGTAACAGATGCCTGATCAAATTTAATTATTTCGTCTTTCTTTTTTGCTTCCGTATTCATGACCCTCATGTTCTGCACCGGGTAAGAGATCTCACCGCCTGCGATTTCAGGATGCAGGTAGCGCAGCGATAAGGTATGGTTTCCGGCATTATCGACACCGAAGGGAATTGACCAGGTGTAAGCGTACCTCTGTCCACTCAGGAAGGCCCCTTTGTCCACCTCGGTGAAGTTCATCTCCGGGCCGTTGATGCTCAAGGCCACAGCGCCCTGTCCCAGGGGACTGTCCACTATTGCCTTTACCACCTGATAAACGGGGACATCCTCAGTCACATAAAGTATCGGTGTATAGTCCAGTGATACCAGTTCCGGTTTGCCTCCGCTGATAAGCGGTCCCGAATATACCTCTGATTCGAATCTCGCTTCTGCAAATCCGGCAACAAAACGGTAGCCCGCCTCTTTTCCCTCCGCGTCGGAGCATTTGTATTTGAAGGGCCTGGCCGTGAGATTGACAAAGCTCTTGCCACTCGTTGCGGTGCCGGAAGATCGCTCCACCCACTCCTTGCTGCAGGGATTATAGACCTCCAGTGCCACCTTCATATCGACGCTGCTCTTCACAGCTACCGAATAATCATATGTCTCATTCCATTTGCCTTTTACAGGCGCTACTGTCGCATTGCCAAAGCTGATTGATATCGCTTTGGCGGCGATCTCCTTTTCTGCCAGCCGAATCTCCCCAGCAATGCTCGGGTGCTTGTAGCTGATTGTGTAATTGAAACTCTTACCTATGTCTGTCTCTTCGAATGGCAGGCTCCAATCGTAACGATATTGATTGCCGCCCAGAGCTATTCCCTGGCTGGTCTCTTCGATATTCTTTTCCGGGCCCGTCAGCCGGAGAGTTGCCTGGCCCTGGCCTGCTGCATATTCCACTACCGCCGCAATGCTGCTGGAAGACTCGCTGCCCTCAGTGACATAAACCACTGGATCGCTGTCCAGGGAGATGAGTACGGGACTGCCCCCATTGAAGGTCGGGCCCTGGTAGGGTTTTGAGAAGTAATCTTTTCCGGCAAAGCTGGCCTTGAAACGATACTTTGCTCCTTCTTGCTGCATCTCAATGCAATCGTAGCTGAAGGGCGAAAGAGTCCAGTTGAGCCATGATGATTCAACGGTGGCTTTCTGGGACCCCTTATCCGTCCACTCGCTGCTGCAGGGATCATAAGTCTGCAGCCGGACTTCGAGAGGTACGATGGTGGTATCGATCTTCAGGGAATAGGTGTAGCTGTCGTTCCATAGGCCAGTGATTGGGGATACGTCAGCCTGGGGAAACTGCACGGAAAGCGGTAAGACTCTAATGAATTTATCTTCGAAGGCATACCTGCCGCCTTCGAGCGTTGGGTGGGCAAAGGATAATCCTAGAGTGTAGTTGTTATTGATATAGCGGTCGTCGAAAGCTACAGACCACTTGTACTGATACCTGTTACCTCCCAGAGACACTCCCTTTTCCGTCAAGTTCAGATCCTGATCCGGGCCCGAGAGCTGGAGATTCATATCTCCTAAACCCTTGGAGAAGGTAACTGTGGCAATTATATCCTGAGCGGTGCTCTCGCCGGCCCGTACGTAAACGGTTGATGGATATTGCAGGTCCAGTTTGGGGATTTCTTCCACTACCCTGAAGCTGATGTTGGACTTTTCCGCTTGATAATCCCAGTTTTCGTTACTGTATACCACTTTGGCCAGGAAGGGTGCATTCTTAGCGAGCTGCACATCGCTTCGGTTGAATAAAGCCGGGATATTCTCACGGGTCCACTCGTAGACCAGGCTGCTGCCCTGTACCTTTGGCTCAGATGAGGCATAAGTCATCTCGCCTTTCTGGGGATGGCTGATTATCAGGCTGGCAGTGCTGCCATCCGGGGTGCCTCCTACCATCTTGGCCCCGGCGTCCTTGACGTAAGCCTGAATGGTAAAGTTGGTATAATCCAGCAGCTTCGGAACCGCAAATTTTTCTATAACGGGATTGTAGGGCTGAAGAGAGATGTTGTAAGGTCCGTAATTCAGAGGGTCAAGCTTGAGGTTATTGTAGACCAGCTTGAAAGTGAACTCGCCGCCATTTCTGTAGCTTGATAGATCCTCAGCCACAGTGCAGGTATATGTGCTCTTTCCCGTGGACTGGCAAGAAACGTCCGCTGTGGTCCAGCTTCTGGATTCAGCAGTCCCCAGCGGGCCCGTGATCTCCAGATGACAAGTCGGCTTGGGGCTTAGCCCTTCCATGTCCTTGAATCCCGCAGAGACTGCGATTCCCTGGAAGAAATAGGGCTTCTTCTCAAAGCTTGGAGTGCCGGTTAATGTGGGCGGCTGGACGATGGGGCCTTTTATTCTAGCAGTTTTTGCGACCTGCTGCCCGCCTGCGTAGAAAATAAATTCAAATGTGGCATTGCTGGTGCTGGTTATGCCGAATCTATCCCTGAAGCTGTAGGGCCCGAAGACGAAAGAGGTCTTGCTCATGCCAGTTTGGCTGGGAGAGGATTCCGAGTAAACCAACTGATTTTGGTCGTAGATATTCAGCTTCATGCTGAATTTCGTTACGGCAATCAAACCTACTTCGCGGGCCGCTTCCTCGCTCATCCATACCTGGATGGAGTAGGTGAAATCCTCATAGCCATATTCCGGAGTTACCTGGGCACTTCTGATTTCATATCCGCTCTGGGCTGCACATGGTGGGACAAGGTTAAAAGCAGAAATTATGCTTACTAATAATAGCAATAGTGTGAAGTGAAGTCGCTCTGTTTCCACTTTCTTACACAGTGATGAGCATAGATTTAATACATTAGTGTGCATTTCTGCTTTTGATCTCTTCAACAGCTTCGACCCCCATGAAATCAAGAATATATTTTACTGCATGCATACCTACTTATAAAGCCTTTTTGCCATCTTATGACTGCTATTCTTCGCGCCCTACCCTAATCAATAATATTTCATTATTTTTCGATCATTGATAGTAGGAAACATCCGGTTCTTGATTAAAAAAGAAGATTGATTCAAGCGCAATTTATCTGCGTATCAACTTTCAAGCACCCGGCTAGCAGCCTCGACTCCCGCGCCGCATGAGGCAATCTTGCCCTCCTTGGCCAGGATCAGCTCCAAAGTCTGGATGGTTCGCAGGATGTCACCCGTTGAGCACATGCCCATGGTGCCGATGCGAAAGATCTTGCCCTTGATAAGGTCCTGTCCGCCGGATACTATTACGCCCCGCTTTTTCATGCCGCCGCGCAGCTGGTCGTCCGTGACGCCCGCCGGCATCTTCATGGCGGTGACGGTATTGGAATAGTGAGTGTGCTCATTGACGCGCGGGTACAGCTCGATGCCCAGCGCTTTGGCCGCAGAGCGAACCGACTCGGCCTGCTTTGCAGTTTTTGCCCGGCGGGCGGCAAAGCCATCTTCGGCAGCCATGTGCAGGGACTCTTGCATGGCGAAGAACAGAGACACGGCTGGGGTAAATGGCGTCTGTGGCTGGCTCTTTCGCACGCTCTTCAGATGAGCCTTCAGGTCGGAGTAGTAGCTGCTGCTCTTGGGCAAAAAGCGCTCCTCTGCCCTTGGTGAGGTGGAAACCACGGCCAGGCCCGGAGGCACGGCCAGAGCCTTTTGCGAGCCGGTGATGGCAATGTCTATACCCCACTCGTCTGTGAAAAAATCGTTGCCGCCGATAGAAGATATGCCGTCTACAATAAAGACTGCATCATGCTTTTTGGCCAGCTTGCCTACTTCCTTTGCCGGATTGGTGAGGCCCACTGAGGTCTCATTGTGTACCATGGCTACGGCCTTGGCACCTTCCTCCAGCGCAGCCTCTATCCGGTCCAGGTCGAAGGGAGTGCCCCATTCGAACTTCACGGGAATGGCTTTGCCGTATCTCTCGCCAATCTCGGTGAACCGTTCGCCGAACTTGCCGTTGGATATGGTAACTATCTTATCGTCATGGCCGATGAGTCCGGCAACCGCAGCATCCATGCCCACTGTGCCGCTGCCGGTCATTACTACGATCTCGTTCTTGGTCTCGAAGAACTGCTTGAGAAGTTTGCAGCAGTCGCTGTAAATCACGCTAAAGTCACCGCTTCGGTGGCTGATCATAGGCTTGGACAGGGCGCGCAGAACGCGAGGCGCGACCTTGACCGGCCCTGGAATCATGAGCAAAGTATCCTCTATATCCATGAGATCCCTTCTTCTTTGCGCCTCTTAGTTTCAGGCGGCCTATATAAAACTAGCTTTTATACGCTGCGCCGTCGCCCAGCTATGCCTGGCACAGGGGGGGAGATCCTGGTTTTCCTTCACCCATTCGTTCAAAAAATTTATGGTATCCTGATCGTGGGGATAGCCACTGCCAATCTTGCAGTGCATGGCCTCTTCCAGCTCCCGCATGGACGCATCCCTTCGCACTTTGGCCAGGATGGAAGCAGCCGAGACGACATGGTGGCGCTGATCGGCTTTGTGCTCGGCCAAAAGGTGCATGGTGGTTTTGCTCGCGGCCTTCACGCGATCTGCGAACCTTTGCGCATTTACATCGGCGGCATCGAGGATCGCCCGGTCGGCGTGCAGCTTTGCCACAACCGTTGAGAAGCTCCTCACCATAATATCGTTCATGGTCATAACAAGCCGAAGCTCATCGATGACCTGGGCCTTTACCTCCAGGATATACTGGTCGGTGGCAATCCAGTTGATTTTTCTGGCCAGTATCTCTCTTTTCGCCGGCGTGAGAAGCTTGGAGTCCTTGACACCAAAGCCGGCCAGATCGAAGAGCCGATCCTCATCGATCACCAGGCCGGCCACGAACATGGAGCCGATGACGGGGCCTTTTCCTGCTTCATCAGCGCCCAGGAGCAACATAAGACTGCACTAGCACTTTCAGATACATTAAGTAAGCGACAGTATGCGACCATGCTCAGATATGCCCGAAAACCCGGACTGCAAAAGTCATCTCCAGCCGGCTGCGCGGCGAGATGATTTGCGCGCTCAGCAAAATCATGGTGTGAGATGAGTGGATTTTAGCGTAGTATGGACTTGTTTTAATGGAAAAATGCATAACGCTCCCTTTTTCATCTCATCAGAAGCGCGCCTTTTTGTACGCAAGCTTTATAAGCTATAGTAAAGTCATTGAGTATATCCCAAATGCAGCGGGGTAGGGTAGTCAGGATATCCCGACGGGCTCATAACCCGTAGATCAGTAGTTCAAATCTACTCCCCGCTATAATTTTACTGGTAAGGATAACACGCCAATGTGTTCTTTTCTTTCCTTTTTTCGAAGATGTCTGATTTGTATCAAACTCAGAGGCATATTTTTCAGCATCTATCTCCCCACTTTTTGGCATCCCTCACCACATATTCGATTTCCATGCCCGGAGCCTGGGGTAATCCTCTTTTCTGATAAACCTTATCCGCCGATGCCTCAGCACACCTTCGCGGATAGATCATGGTACTCAACCTGCGGTGAATAGCGCTTCAACATGCGCATTAAGCCATCGATTAGATTTGTGCCGGTTTATGCTTATGGCTTTATCATAGCACGGTTTTCTGGATATGTTGCGCAAAAGGGCAATGGGAATGCCCATGATCATCAGCTCTGGAGGCAGCCAAGGGTTCCCTGTTGGATCGGCCGGACCAACATAAGCTGAGTCCTCTGGCGCATTCACCGCCATGCCGGATGACTCTCCCTGCGCGCGTCCTCTGCTCTTCAAACCGCTTCGGTGTAGCCTTCAGATGTTCGGCCAGGCCCCCAAGGAAATCAGGCGCGCCCACGGTCACAAAGTACTTCAGTTTAGGATGAGGCTCATGAAATCCCATTGATTATGCATAGTGCCATTGCCACCAACGTTTCGTTGATTGGATATCAGCCACGAAGGCCCTCATAACCGAGAAACTGAAGTTTCATCATACTACCTTGGATGTCCCTCTCAATATCAGATTCCGTTATTTTCCGTTACTGAGTTACAGCAAGAAATAAGCCAAAAACAGGGGATATTAGGCTAAAAGAACCACTAATTCATGTAATCGGAAAGAAACCATGAGCAACCGGCCGGACGAATATGGCAAGCTGCAAGATAAAAACTTGGAAAGTAGATTAAATTAATATATGTTATTTGATATACACTATAAACGGAGGAATCTAAATTTTAAAACAAGCCACCATAATAATGGCCTCTCTGATTTTTTTATTCTCGATAATAGCCTCCGATGGCTTTTCCGCAGATAGCAGTAATTATGCGGCAGCATCAGATGCTCTTGCGACTTCAGACAGCCAACTAGTCGGCCAGACATTGGCAGCCGATGCCAGGTGCAGTTCGGGCACCGGCTCGATAGAAAATTCTGGCCTGGAAATGGTTACGAACAGAAGAAAGGCCTTATCTGAGAGTTCGACTCTGGCAGATCTGGCCAGCGAGGATGTCGTATCGCCTCAGAAAGAGACCGTTCTGGTCATCCAGTCTGCAAATACAGAATCCTCGACTGCTTCTTCTCAGAGCGGAACCGAGGCTACCAAGAAATGCGTGCCTCAGATTGGCCTGACCTATGCAGACTCAACTCCATGTCCTTTTGAAACTGCAGTGGCTCCAAAGGGATCGCCCAACGTAGTGTTCCTGGTGCTCGATGATATTGGATATGGCAGCTTGGAATGTTTCGGCGGCCCGGTCAGCACTCCAAATATCGATCGATTGGCTCAAGGAGGACTCAAGTACACCAACTTCCACACCACCGGTATCTGCTCTCCGACCCGTGCCTGTATGCTCACTGGCAGGAACCTTCATTCTGTAGGAGTCGGTTCTCTCATGGAATTTGCATCAGGCTACCCAGGATACACGACTTACCTGTCCAAAGAGGCTGCCACCATGCCAGAGATGCTGGTTAAGCAAGGGTACGATACATATTGTGTAGGCAAGTGGCACCTGGCACCTTCCGGCACCATTAACGCAGCAGGGCCTTATGACCAGTGGCCCATGGGCCGGGGATTTGAGAGGTTCTATGGTTTCCTGGAGTCCCACACCAGCCAGTGGTATCCTGACCTGGTTTCCGGCACTACCCGCATAAGCCCGCCAGCCACTCCTGAGCAGGGTTACCACCTATCCAAGGATCTTGTGAACCAGTCCATACAGTACATAAGCGACGGCAAATCTCTGCAACCGGATAAGCCCTTCTTCCTGTACCTGGCTTTTGGCGCTGGACACTGGCCTCACCACGTCCCCCAGGCCTACATCGATAAGTACAAGGGCAAATTCGATATGGGCTGGGACGCTATGAGAAACCGGACTCTGGCAAAAGAGAAGGAATTGGGAGTTGTACCTGAGAACACCGATTTGCCGCAACGTGACCAGTGGGTCAAGGCGTGGGACAACCTAACCGCAGACGAGAAGAAGGTTTATGCAAGGTTTGCTGAGGTTCACGCCGCGTACATCGATTACACAGATGAGCAGATTGGAAGGTTCCTGGATTACCTGGAAGACAGCGGCCAGCTCAATAATACCCTCATAGTGGTGATCTCGGATAATGGAGCATCTCCAGAGGGCGACGCTAATGGTTACACCAACATGATCATGTGGGCAAACTCGGTGTCCGAAGGCGGAGATTCGTCCGGGTTCCAGGATAACTTCCTGCCTATTCCTGCTATAAACAACATGAGCATGATGCTCGCCAAGATCGATGAGATCGGCGGACCCCTGTCCTACCCCACCTATCCTCTGGGATGGGCTATGGCCGACAACACGCCCAACAAGCTCTACAAGTGGACCAGCCATGAAGGTGGAACCCACGACCCCATGATCATATACTGGCCTGATGGCATCAAGGACGCAGGCGGTATCCGGTCGCAGTTCTGTCACGTTATCGATATAGTTCCAACCGTTCTGGAGGTCCTGAACATTGACGCTCCTGAGGTTTATAATGGGGTCACTCAGAAGCCTATCGAAGGAACTGGCCTAGCCTGTACATTCGATAACCCCACAGAACCTACCCAAAAGAAGGTCCAGTACTTTGAGATGATGGGGACCCGCGCCATATGGTACAATGGCTGGAAGGCTGTGGCGTTCCACCACCTGAACTCAGGCCCGGACTTCGAAAACGATACCTGGGAGCTTTACAACCTCACAAACGATGTCTCTGAGGCTCACAACCTGGCATCCCAGTACCCTGACAAGCTGAATGAGATGCAAGATCGCTGGTGGGCCGAGGCCAGCAAATACAACGTGTTGCCATTGGATGACCGCGCCTTAACCAGGTACGCCGCTCTCCAGGCCAGAGGAATTTCTACCTTCACCTATCTGCCCGGAGTAGAAAAGATCATGGAGCCAGCTATACCAGACACGCGCAACAGCTCCTACACCTTGACCGCATACGTGAACACCTCCAAGAATGGTAATGAAGGCGTTCTCTTCTCCATAGGAGGCAGGTTTGCAGGGCTGTCGCTCTACGTCAAGGATAAGCACCTGATCTTCGACTACAACCTCTTCGATCTGAAGCATTACATCATCACCTCGAAGGATGAGGTTCCTGAAGGAAAGGCCACATTGGGCTTCGCCTTCAAGAAGACAGGAAGGTGGAAGGGTGAAGGCACTCTCTTCATCAACGGCAAAGAGGAAGGGCGCGTGGTTATGCCCTACACCGTGCCGGGCCGCTACTCCTTCGATGAAGGCTTGGAGGTTGGAAAAGATCCTCAGACACCTGTGACCGGTGACTACCAGAGTCCGTTCAAGTACAACGGAGACCTGGAGAAAGTAGTAATGACAGTCGCGAACGACTGAACCTTTGGGTGCGGGCAGTCCTCCAAGGCTGTCTATCCCATTATTTTTATTATAAACTTATGTGCATCTCACAATATGTTGCTTCTCTTTCAAATCTTCTGCAATATTTATCTTATGGAGCAAGAAAATCAATTCATCCTGAAGGTATCGCGCTCGGGCAGAGGTTCTCCTGGTGGAAGGTCACGCCTGATGCCCTCAGGCATGACCATGCTGAGAATGCGCTCCCGGCGGGCGTTCCGGTAATATCGTTAATCATAGGCCTAGTTGGAGCCGATTGAATGCGAAGGCAAACCCGGCACAGCGCTATCACTCAACAATTGCCACTTCCATTGCCGTTTCTCATTTCTTTATTTGTATCTTGTTCATACTTTATATTATGTAAAAATGGTTCATGAATATCTTTTTCCGGCGAAAGTTCTTAATCTTATACGTAGTAGTATCCTATTATGGCAGCAGTCTTAAAGCTACTAAAGCCGCGCAAGAGGGCCACTTTGCCAGGCACTTTCCGGAAGGATGGACGAGCTTTAGAGCTGCAAACGGCCAAGGAGATCCTGGCCGAGGTCTTTTGTATCCGGATCTCTGAGGTGGATGAGATGATCGCAAATCGCTCTTTGGCTGCGGCATGCCCGCAGGATCTTTGAAGGTGGACATTAGATCAGGGTTTTGCAGTTCACGCACACAGCGGAGAAATATAAAATGATGACATTTGGATTCATCGGCACGGGCCATCTGGGAAGCATGCTGATAAAGACGTTCGTGGAGACCGGGGCCATTGAGGCGGAGGAGATCTTAGCCAGCAACCGGACAGCTGAGAAGGCAAAGCGGCTGGCAGAGGCTACCGGAATCCGACCGGTGAGCAATCGCGTTGTTGCGGAGCATTCCGATGTGATCTTCATCTGCGTTCGGCCCCTGGAGGTCAGGGACGTGCTCAGCGACGTCGCCTACCTGCTCAATTCCGGTAAGCTCGTCGTCTCAGTGGCCGGGGATGTTTCGCTGGAAAAATTACAGAGCCTCTGCCCGGCCCGTCTGGCCCGCGCCTTTCCCAGCATGGCCTCTCTAAAGCTGCAGGGCGTGACTTTGCTCGCTTTCGGGGATAATGCTACCGCGGAAGATCGGCGGCTCATCGCCGGTCTCTTTCATGCCCTGGGCCAAACCGCAGAGGTCGAGGAGAAAGACTTTGCTGTGCTGGCCGATCTGACGAGCTGCGCTCCTGGCTACTTCGCGGCCCTCATGCGTGAGCTCGTGCTGGCAGCGGAAAGAAGGGATATCTCGCCGGATCTGGCAGAGCGCCTGGTCAAGCAGACCCTGCTCGGCACGGCTCTGCTCCTGGGGGATGAGAGCTTTGCCGGGCTGATCAAGAGCGTGGCCACCGTTGGTGGAATCACGGAAGCCGGTGTGTTGGTCATAAAGCGCGAGGCACCAGGCATGTTCGACCAGCTTTTCCAGGCCACGAAGGCCAGGCACGAGCAGGTAAGGAAGAAAATAGACGGACAGGGGTAATTGAAATTGCCTGCGCCTAGAGCCCATCTTTTCAAGGGTTTGCAAAGTCCAAGCCAGTCAAAAGGTTTCTTATTAGATCTTTGATGCCGTCCATGTCGCGGAGGGAGTAATGCTTATTGCATTCTCTTCTCAAAAATGTATACCTCCTCCTTTTGTTTCCCTGGATTCTTAATTCTGATAATCGCAAATCCTAATTTATGGACATAGAAGTGATGATTTCTTGTTGAGAACCCAGGGGTATCGGTCATCCATGCTTTGGTATCGGGAAACGTCGATTCGATCGATCTCCATATCTTCGTCCCGATTCCTCTTCCCTGGAATGGCGGATCAATAAAAATAGTTCCCAGGTAATTTTTTCCGTTTTCTCTGATCCAGACAATAACCCCGCCGATAAGTGTCCCGTTCAATAAGACCTTGAATGATTCAGTGGGTGATTGTAATCCCCATTTTATCAAAAACCGTCCGTCATCATATCCATCAGGACCTCCTCTCTCCTCACCGAGATGGATCCTGGTATCATGGTCAAAAGCCCTGGTCATAATCTGGGTCAACGGTCTGATATCGTCTTCGTTTAAGGGGTGTAATTCAATGTTTTCTGGTTCATCCATACGAATCACCTGCAAACTGTATTTTTCATTGATGCAAAGCCATCTCATTCGAAAGGTTTAAATATTTGCCCTATCACTAACTACAAGTTAGTATCATTATGTGTGCAATGCTCAATTAGCAATCGTAATGGGTGTTAGCAGACCGCGATATAAGAAGTGATGCCAAAGCTCTGGAAAAAACGGTTTTGGCGAAGTCATTGGATCAATCTCAGAAGAACAGACTAAAAAATTACTTAAGCTTTACATGTACATATACCTTGGAGGAATTTAATGGCAGGAGAAATCACACTCAAAGTCATAGAAGCGCGTCCTACAGATGTCGGACGCGGCATCGCTCGCATAGATCCGGCGGTATTTAGCGAAATGGGCTGGCAGGCCGGAGACGTAGTCAGCATTCATGGAAAGAAGAAGACCGCTGCACTTCTCTGGCCAGGCTATCCCGAGGACATGGGAACTGGCACCGTGCGCCTGGACGGCAACACCCGCAGAAATGCCGGTGCAAGCATAGATGACAAGGTGCCTGTGAAGATAGCCCAGGCGGCAGCGGCCGAATCGGTGACCTTTGCCCCCACCGTGCCCCTGCGCATTACCGGCGCTGAGGCCTATCTGCAAAGATACATGGAAGGGCGGGTCATCACCCGGGGAGACATCATTGAGATCCCTGTCATGGGCAGAAAGATCGAGCTCATGGCCACGCGCGTATCCCCTTCCAAAGAAGCGGCGGTGATAGGTGACAAGACCAGGATAGAGATGTCGGATAAGCCCGCCAAGGAAGAGAAAGCAGGGCCCCGTGTCACCTACGAGGACCTCGGCGGCCTGTCTGCAGAGATCAAGAAGGTGCGGGAGATGATCGAGCTGCCCATGAAGCACCCGGAGCTCTTCGAGCGCCTGGGCGTGGAAGCTCCCAAAGGCGTGCTGCTCTACGGCCCGCCCGGTACCGGCAAGACATTGCTGGCCAAGGCTCTGGCCTCCGAAACCAATGCTCACTTCGAGACTCTGAGTGGTCCGGAGATCATGTCCAAGTACTACGGCGAGTCCGAGGAGAAGCTGCGCAGTCTCTTCAAGACGGCTGAGGAGCAGGCGCCTTCCATCATACTCATCGATGAGATCGACTCCATTGCTCCCAAGAGAGAAGAGGTGACTGGTGAGGTGGAGCGGCGCGTAGTGGCTCAGCTCTTGGCTCTCATGGACGGAATGGAGACGCGCGGCAGAGTGGTGGTCATCGGCGCTACCAACCGGCCCGATTCCCTGGACCCCGCATTGCGACGCCCTGGCAGATTCGACAGGGAGATTGAAATCGGCGTTCCCAATCGTCAATCCCGTCTGGAGATCCTGCAAATCCACACCCGCAACATGCCTCTCTCTAAAGATGTGAACCAGGAGAAGCTGGCTGATGTGACGCACGGCTTTGTAGGCGCTGATCTGGCAGCTCTAGCTCGAGAGGCAGCCATGCGCGCCATCCGGCGAGTTTTGCCTGAAATCGACCTTGAGGTTGAATCCATATCCCTCGAGACCCTGAATAAGATTGAGGTCAACAACGACGACTTCCTGGAGGCGCTGCGTGAGATGGAGCCGTCTGCCATGCGTGAGGTAATGGTGGAGTCGCCTAATGTGCACTGGGATGAGATCGGCGGTCTGGCGGATGTCAAGCAGCAGCTTGTCGAGTCTGTGGAGTGGCCGCTGACCTATGCCAAGCTCTTCGCTCACATGGATGCCAGGGCTCCCAAGGGCATACTGCTCTACGGACCTCCCGGCACAGGCAAGACCATGCTGGCCAAGGCCGTTGCCACCGAAAGCCAGGCCAACTTCATCAGCATCAAAGGCCCGGAGTTTCTCAGCAAGTGGGTGGGCGAGTCCGAGAAGGCCGTGCGTGAGACCTTCCGCAAGGCAAGGCAGGCTGCCCCTTCCGTGATATTCCTGGATGAGATCGACTCCATTGCACCGGCTCGGGGCGGATCGACCAGCGACTCGCACGTCACCGAGCGCGTCATATCACAGATCTTAACCGAGCTGGACGGACTTGAATCCCTGAACAGCGTCATGGTAATTGCGGCCACCAACCGGCCGGATATCATCGATTCAGCGCTCCTGAGACCGGGGCGCTTTGACCGGCTCATCGAAATAGGGCTGCCGGACGA
Organism: Methanothrix sp.; assembly: GCA_049299735.1. Lineage (GTDB taxonomy): Archaea > Halobacteriota > Methanosarcinia > Methanotrichales > Methanotrichaceae > Methanothrix. Next base: position 36,147 of record JBAQXX010000066.1, read on the forward strand.
GCAGGCCCGCAAGGAGATCCTGAAGATCCACACCGCCAAGAAGCCCCTGGCCGATGATGTCAAGATCGAGGATCTGGCCAGGAGGACCGAGGAGTTCTCCGGAGCCGACCTGGGGGCTCTGGTGAGCGAGGCGGTAATGCTGGCCATCCGGGAGTGCGTGCTTGCCGGAAAGGGGAAAGAAGAGGCGCAGGTCTGCGATTACAAGCTGGAGGCCAAGCACTTCGAGGATGCGCTCAAGAAGGTCAAGCCGACTGCATCAGAGATGGACATATACAAGAGGTTTGCCGGATCAAAGGCGGCTTAATGCCGCTTTGAATCCTTTTTTAAAAGTTCGCAATTTGACTCTTCGAACAAAAGATACTAATTGAGCTTCTATTTACCCGGTGGTGCAGGTGCAACTGGTGTGTTCTCCATAATCTTTCCATAAATATAACGGAATATCAGTTTTCCCGTGGCGATTACTGGAGTGGCCAAGAGCGCCCCCATTATGCCGAATGCTCCGGCACCGGCGACGACGCCAATCAAGACTATTAGGGGCGGAAGATCGACGGCATCACCCATTATTTTTGGCACCAGGAATTGATTTTCCAGCATCTGAACAAGCGTGTAAAAGCCGACAACCACTAGCGCAAAACTCAGGTGGCCAATTGCCAGATGTGTTGATCCAAATAAGAGGGCGACTAAAATCGCAGGGACCGCCGCCAGAACAGGACCAACATTAGGGATCAACTCCATGAATCCCGCAATGACGCCAAGGAAAAATGCCTGTGGCAATCCCAGAATAAAACCTCCTAGCCATGTGACCAGGCCTATTATAAGCATGAGATGTATTTGGCCGCGCAGAAAACCCGTCCAGGTCTGATGGATATTTCGCAGAAGCAGGCTCAACTCCGGTCCATGGCCCGGTGGTATCAATTCCGAAAACCAATTCTTGAACTCACCTGCGGTGAGGGTCATTTGCAGCGCCATCAGTAGCGTGAACAATACTGAAGCCAGAGCTGAAAAAGTCGGTCCCAAAAATCCTGCCATAGCACCCAGTGCCTTTCCAAGCCGGCTGCTCAAGTCTGAAACCGACAAATGCAGGGCCGGAACAGTGGTCGGAGCTGTTGATGTAGAGTAATTCAGAGCCGTCAGCACGGAATCGAGTGCAGGGCTGAATATGGATGCCAGCCACTTGTGGCCTTGCAGAGCAGTTGAAATGGATAAGACAGACTGGCTCAATCTCTGCATAACCATATTTGGATCAATTTGCATGGCAAAATTCACCGCATCCACAAGCGGCTGAATCAAAAGCAAGGGAACTACCAGCAGCATGGCCACTACGAACAAATACGTAATTACGACTGCCAGAATTTTATTCATCCGGAGACGTCCAGCCAAAAACCGGATAATTGGATCAACTAATAAGGCCAGCAATGCGGCAGATACTATCAAGGGAATGGCCGATCGCCCAATGTACACCACGAGCAGTCCAGCCAAGAACAGGACCACCCCCATAATATAACGAATGGGTTCATTCCAATGGGTACCGGCAGGCGCATTTCCTGGTGCAGGGCCTGGATAACCAGAAGATGGAGACGCAGTTTCCGGGCGGGCCCGGACGGTCGAAGTTCCTGGATCGGGATTCTTCATGTCCGGGTCCAAGGCATCGTTGGCCGTTAAGCCCACATGCGGCTTATCAGGGATGGGAAAAAGTCCTTTTCTCATTAGTATCTCTGCCGGATTCTTGCTGTTTCAGCATAATTGAGCATTAGATTCTATATAAATGGCACGGATTGTTTCAAGTAAAATCCTAACAGAAGATGCATGGCAACCAGGCTACTCTGATTGGGGCCGAATATAATTCTCATTGAACATTTTTCCCAAAAACAACATGGGGCACAGCCTGATAGCGGTGCCCGACAAGCTTTATCTGTTTACTATTGTGGCCGTCTCAGCCACGGATGCAGTCGCTTGGATCGTATTATCCATAGCTACTGTGATATTTACGTTGCTGTTGCTTTGGTCGCAGGTAAGGCACTCTTCTGATTCATTGGCATCAGCCGGCAATTCCGATACATTGCGAACTCCCGCTTTGGTCATATCAACTAGCTGCATTGTAGTGACAAAGCTGGCCCTCTTGGACGTTGCGTAATCGATGAACCTCTTCAGGGCGTCAAAATACTCTCCAGAACCGGATACCGTTGTGGTCAAGCTGATTACCATAGGTTCATCCTTGCCCTGAATTTCGTCAAGCTTTCCTGCCAGGGCATCGTACCATTCGGATGCATTGTGTCCCGTATTATTAAAGTAGCTATCCTGGAGGACCATCTTTTTGCCTGATTGAGTGTATGTGCTCACCGGTACTGCATAGAACTTGTGTCCCTCGACTGGATAGGGCCAGACGGAATTCTCGTGTCCGGACGTGTAAAGAACACCGGCCTTGAAACCGGCATCGTACTTGATCTTCAGATCATCGAGTGCCTTGTAAGTATCCTGGTTTTGGGCGAATGACTGCGGCATAAATCCATTGACTGCTATCTCATTTTTGCCGCAGATCTTGCATGCTTCTACGTATCTCTTGGAGGTCTCCAATATTGCTTTTTGCTCTGCATAAGGTTTGGTGCTCAGCTTCTCATCAGTGTTATTCCCTGACATGGCTAATTCAAATTCCGTGGTATAACCTATTTGGGTGAGGATCAACCTGGAAGGAGTGTTTATAAATTCCTGAGTTGCGAAAACGGTGGCAATTAGATTTCTTCCGTTAATTTCCTGATATAACTTCAGCAAATTCGATCCGGAAACATTTGCGTGACCATGCATAGCAGATGCAGGCGCATCAGTGACAATCATTAAATTAATTATTGCCGGTTTGTCTTCTGTTTGTGACGCCCCTAACATCGACGTCATAAAAAAACATGCTAACATGCTCCAATAGATCAGAGATCTCATATTGTATCCTCCATTTTAGCCGCTAAATTCCAAAAGGATTGTTAGATCCTAATATAAGCAATGATGGTTTCATCCTGCTTAATAAAATCTCCGCCTAATCCAAATTTGACCTCACATGTCTATCCGATCTCGACTTTCTCAATAAATTTGCCAAATTTAAGTGCGTCTCTTTCACTCGGCGGGAGGCATCGGGCACTCCACGCAGTCGCATTGTTTCTTTGTCTGAAAACCGGCCGGGCAAAGTGCCACCATCCGGCTGTTTGGGTACCTTTCGTTCATGGAATGCAACTCCTCGGATGCAGACGGCACTCTATTCATCAGTTTTGTTTCAGGAGCCGCGCTGATCTCGTGGAGTGATTCGATACGTTTCGGAATCACCTCCTGGCCGGGCAGACCGAGAAAGAGTCCGGCAAACCGATTGAGGAAGTGCTGCAATACAAAAACGGCAAGATGGAATTTCAGACCGGTCCATCTGAGACGGATACGGGCTCAAACATGGTTGAATTCAGCATACAGGCATTCGCGGGTCTCCTGGATGATTCAGGCCGATCGAGGGTAATTGGCGCACTGCCATCAAGCGTTTTCATCTTTGACGCTGGCGCTACCAGATCTTGTGGCAGTCCCAGGCGGGCATACTTTCAGGTCCTCTGGCGGGCGGTCCTGGTGAGGATGCTCGATGACAGGATAATCTTCCGGTTCTTCGGCAGTACCTCATCGGCCGTCTCCTCTACTTCCTTGACCTTGAGCTCGTAATTTTTCGCGGTTTTCCTTCTCGCGGGTCAAAATTGATTTTACGAAAAATATTTGACCAAATTCCTGTTGAATGTCTTATCAAAGAAATATTCATCTATTATTTTTTCGTCTTCCTTCGACATTAATATCCAATTTAGCCACTAAGATATTTACCTATTACTAATATTATATATTTATTTTACTTGGATATATTGGTTATGACCTTCGTATTAAGCATTTTTTTTTACGATGGCATATAACAATCATAAAAAAGCAAAAAATTGCCAAACTCTTTGAATAATGTCGTGCTGATTTTTAGTTCGTTATCTTTATATGCTACTTTAAAAATACACTATGAATCAAATATGTGGAATTCTGAGGGATTTGGTAGCAAAAAAATGCATATTCAATTGTCTTTGGATAGGAGGATATATGACAAAAGCAAGATTGCCAATAGCGATTGCTATTTTGATAGCAGTTTTTAGCGTAGCGCCTGCATTGGGTCAGGATTGTACTGTTCTGGATGTTCTTCCCGGTGAGCACATCGTGCTCCAAGCCAGCCCAAATCAACCCGCAAACTACACTTATAATTGGGTTGAGGGTGGATCCTGGACCTTTACAGAGAATTCCAATCCAGTTCAAAGATCTGGTGGCATAATAGATACTCCAACTCTTACGTTTGATGCTCCTACTGCCACGGGTAATTATGGATTGACACTTTATGTAACCAGTAAATCTGCGGGAACGTGTACTGATACGGAATGCTATACAATACATGTTGTTGATGCCGGCTGTCCAACATATGGTACTTACTGCATAACAGATATTCCTTTGCCGACATGGTCCTGGACTGGAATAAGGCACACATCATACAATTATGCTTGGACCGTTAATGGTGCTTCTGTTGGCTCCAATTCATATCAATACACACCGACTGCATGGGCAACACCCTTCAACGTACCCACGGATTCTGCGCCCATCAAGACGTCAACATTAGTGTTAACCATAACACAGACACCGACTGGGCATACGACGCCAATAACCCTGATAACCTGTACTGCCCCGAATGCGGTAACCCTCGTCTTTAAGCCTGATGCCGCAATAACGAGCAATGTTGCGGTATCTCCTTAGATAGTCCGGAGTGATAAGGCGCGGCGTCAATAAGATACTGCGCCTTATTTATTTAATTGTGTGCAGAATGATACAATAATGAATCTCGAGAATACAGTATGTTGATTAGCATATTTAGCACGGATGTCGGGGTCTGAAGATGATGACGTCAGTTATGCACATTGAATTATCTTCAAGGCAAGAATTATATGGGTACTGGGAGGGTTGAAATGTCACGGAAAACTAATTTATTATTATCATTATTGCCAGATATAGAAGGCCGCTTGAAGATATCTTGCAGAACTCTATTGCTGGGCGTATTCCTGGCACTCGTCATCAATATGGCTGCATTCCCTGTGACCGTAGCTGAGGTGTCTGTACAACTATCCTCATCAGGGATATGGACCTCGATTAGCGGTGGATCTATCTATTTCAATACAGGCGTGAACACCAACGAGGTCCGTTGGGGAAATCCTTATAATAGTCAAAATCCCGGTCATATTAAGAGTGGTTTGCGGTTTGATGGCCAGCCAGCGAGTTTTACGACAGGTGAGGAATTCTGTCTGGGAAAGCTTACCCACTATAACTATCCCATCACCGATCCGGCCAGTGGAGCCACGTTAGTAATCACGCTGACTTTCACTGCACCACAAATAACTCCTCCGCGTACGTTTACTTACAATTTTGCGATAGACGAGACCGATAATCCACCTGGTGCATGTGGCAGTGTGACCTGTTTGTATAGTCCGTGCTCTACCATCCCATGTCCTGACCAGGTATCTTGGAACAACAATCCCGACCAGTCCTTTACTTATGACGGCAACACATATACCTTGCAGATCACTGGCATCAAGGATTCATGCCCTTCAGGCAATTTACTCACCGCGTTCGTAACCCAGGAAAAGAAGACGAACGAGGCATATCTTGTAGGCAAGATAATTCTTGCAGGACCTGCTATTCACATAGAGAAGACGACAAATGGGGAAGATGCCGATACCGGGACAGGTCCTACCATTCTTGCCGGCTGCCCTGTCACATGGAAATATTCCGTGACAAATGCAGGCAATGTTGACCTGAGGGATGTTTCAGTGACCGACAGCCCGACCCAAGTGGTAACACTTATTGGCGGTAATACCGATAATGACCAATGGCTGGATAAGACTGAGACATGGATCTACCAGGCTACCGGTACGGCGCAATCCGGCCAGTATTCGAACACTGCCACAGCAAAAGGCAGGATGAGTTCAAGCTCTCCTTATGTTACTGATACGGACCCTAGCCACTACCTTGGCCAGGCCCTAGACCTAACCGCTCCAGCATCGCAGACTGTCTGCGATGGAGGCACGGCAGTGTTCTCAGTGACACCGGCCGATACAGCTACCTACGATTACCAATGGCAGCGGCTCATAGGATCAACCTGGACGAATATCTCTGCAGCCACTAATCCCAGCTACAGCTTCACTGCCTATGCATCAGATAGCGGCAAGCGATACCGGGTATTGGTGAGCTACAAGTCCGGGTCGTCCTGTGAAGTCGCCTCCGGCATAGCGACGCTTACCGTCCGCCCGTCGATAACCCTAACCGGTCCGGCAAACCAGACGGTTTGTGATGGGGCCAGTGCAACATTCTCGGTGACAGCCACTCCAACAAACACCTACAACTATCAGTGGCAGGAGAATTCTGGGTCCGGCTGGTCGAATATCCCGGGAGCTACAATCTCAAGCTACTCAGTGACAGGCACATCATCCAATAACGGTTCTCAGTATAGGGTACTGGTAGGCTACGATGCCGAGGGGTCCTGTCAGAAGGAATCGAATGCAGCGACACTTACCGTCCGCCCGCCGATAACCCTAACCGGTCCGGCAAACCAGACGGTTTGTGATGGAGCCAGTGCAACATTCTCGGTGACAGCCACTCCAACAAACACCTACAACTATCAGTGGCAGGAGAATTCTGGGTCCGGCTGGTCGAATATCCCGGGAGCTACAATCTCAAGCTACACCGTGACAGGCACATCATCCAATAACGGTTCCCAGTATAGGGTACTGGTCAGCTACGATGCCGAGGGGTCCTGTCAGAAGGAATCGAATGCAGCTAATTTGACTGTTCTGGCAAAAGCAATAGCAACTGCCGGGCGACCTCAGACTATTTGTTCTGACGGCATAGTCACGCTGGATGGTTACGCATTAAACTATCAAACCGTGGCATGGTCAGGCGGTGCCGGCATATTTGATCCCAACAAAAACACCCTTAACGCGCGCTACACGCCAAATGCAACAGAGGTGGCATTCGGTAGTGTGACTCTGACGCTAACTGCAACATCCAATGCGCCATGCTCAGTTTCCGCCGTTAGCCAAGTAAATATTACTATCGAACCTAAACCGGATGCCAAAATTCTGGTCATAGAGCCAATATCGGTGATCTGAGAGAGACAGGGAGGGATTCAGAATATGCAAATAGGGAAAATTAAATTGGCGGGAAGAAACGAACACTCTCAGATAGAAGCTAAAGGCTTTATCGCCAACTTTTATGCCATCGGGATTGGAGCGCTGGCTGTGATATTGTGTTTGATATGCTTGTGCTCAACGGTCGGGGCTGCCAATTATTATGCAGGCCAGAACTACACATTCAGCACTCACAACTATCCTGGCTATATCTATCTTTGGACTGCGGTGGATGAGCTGGGAAAGCCGGTAGGCACTTACACGGACAACACGCACTATTATTTTGAATGGACTGCACCATCTTTAGCTCAAAAAGTCAACATATCTGTAATTGTTTCTGCCAATCTGCTCGAATCGTGCAAAGAATACGGCGAATTGGTTATCGATGTTTTGCCCCTGAGCAGCATTACCGTGGTCAAGGATGCAGCGCCCGATGACCTGCATGCGTTTGATTTCGAATTAACGGGCCAAGGTAGCTTCTCTCTGATAGATAACGGCGATCCGATCAATGCTCAGAAATCCTTTAGCGGGCTGATTCCCGGAACCTACATCATAAACGAGTCCGGCCTTGTTGGCTGGGATCTAACGGATATATCTGTGACCGGCATAGCCTCGACGCCTGCTATTGACAAATCAGCCGGCACAATATCATTCGATCTGGCTGCGGGCGAGGCCGTGACCGTGACCTTCACAAATACAAAGCGCGGCTCGATAGTTGTAGTCAAAGACGCGATACCAAACGATTTGCAGGACTTCGCTTTCACGGCTACTGGTCCCGAGAGCTATAGCTCTTCTTTCACGCTGGACGACGATTCGGAAGTTACTGGTGAAGACAGCATCAATTCGAACCAGACGACACTGAACAATCTGAAGCCCGGCACTTACGTCATAACCGAGTCAGATCCTGCAAACTGGGATCTGACGGATATATCTGTAACCGGCACAGCCTCGACGCCTACTATTGACAAATCCGCCGGCACGATATCATTCGATCTGGCTGCAGGTGAGGCCGTTACCGTGACCTTCTCAAATACGAAGCGCGGCACAATCACGGTCATCAAGGACGCCATTCCAATTGATGTCGCAGAAGAGTACGACAACCAGACGTTCACCTTTAGCAGCGATACTCTAGGAACATTTACTCTGGCCGATGATGGGTCTGGTGGACTGCCAAACAGCACCACTTTCAATAACCTGGTGCCAGGTGATTACCAAATCATAGAGCAATACCAATCCGGCTGGATTCTGAATTATATCAATTGCATCGGCGCAGAAAGCGATGATCTAGCAGATGCCAATGGCACGATCATCCACTTAAAAGAGGGTGAGAGTGCAACAGTGACGTTCGTTAATGCTCAATCCTCCACTCCATTGCCTGGAGTGGGCTCAATTACGGTCATCAAGGATGCCATTCCCAATGACGGCACAGACTACAGCACTCAGGAGTTCACCTTTAGCAGCGACACTCTGGGCACATTCACTCTGGTCGATGATGGGTCGGAAGGACAACCAAACAGCACTACTTTCTACAATCTCCCCCTGCCCGGTGATTACCAAATCACAGAGCAATCTCAAAATGGCTGGTATCTCAATTTCATCAACTGCATCGGCGCGGGCAGCGATGAGGATGGCACAGGTACGACCATTCACCTCGTTGAAGGATTTCAGAATGCAACAGTGACGTTCGGGAACTCTCAAGATTATCCCTTGCCAGGATGGAACCTGACGATAAATAAGACCACCCTCAACACTTCCGTCCATCGGGGCGAAGATATCATCTACAACATAGAGGTCTGCAACGAGGGATCTGTTAAATTGACAAATGTCACCGTATGGGACATTCTGCCTGCCGGAGTCGAACTGGTTTCGGTCTACCCAGCGTCATCATCATCATCCACAAACCTGTCTTGGTTTGTCGGCACTCTAGAACCGGGCGAATGCTTCCTGGCACAGATAGTCGTGCGTGTCCCCATAGTCGATATCAACTACGACATGGCTCAGGACGTACAGGGAGTGGGCTTCGTTAACGTCCATAACGACTACGACACTCACCAGGGTCCGGAATCTGTGACCAATTGCGCCTACG
>JBAQXX010000067.1:0-3392 GCA_049299735.1 Methanothrix sp.
CTCGCCATTTGTTGCGGCTCCAACATAATCTGCTTTTGTTTCGCTGTTCTCGCCGCCAGCTACTGCACCGGCTATGGCACCTTCGATGCCTAGGTTGTCAGTGCTACCGGAGAAGAAGGGACTTTGCATTAATCCGTGATTCAGATAGAGACTGCCAGCACCGGCACCGACCGCTGCGAATCCATCACTCTCTGCCATAAGATCCTCTCCAATGGCAGAAGTATTCACACCGTCTGTAATTGCACCAACCCAAGACGCCTTTGCCTTGCTATCATCGCCAATTGCAGTTGCACCAGCGATCGCACCCTGCAAATCGAATATCCCATAGGAGAAAAACGAACCCGGACCAAAACCAAATCCGACATTTCGATTAAATCTGCCTGCACCTGCAGCTACAATAGCAGATTTATCTCCTTTTGCCTTTGCATCCACCTCAAATGCCGAGGTTTCATGCCCATCGGTTCGGGCCTCAATATAGTCCACAGAGGCAAAACTGTCTTTACCGATTCCCACGGCTCCCGTGAAAGCTCCTTGTCCCTCAAGTTCATTGTAATTCGCGAATTGGTCTTGAGACCAGAAGCCTTTCAGGTTACCGGCTCCTGCGATAATTCCTGCCGCTTCACCTCCTTGCGCGACTATATTGGATCCATAGGCAACCGGGTCTATATAAGTGGCTTCGGGAACCTTAATTACCTCTGCGCCCATATACCCGCTAATGCTTCCTTCCTTGCAGGCCCCTGCCGCTATGAACGCGCCTTGGGAATCAAAACTGTTCAAACCATGAAAATCGACCAGAGCGTACCCTACTGCCAAGGGATTAATGCCGCTCGCCTGAAAACTCTGGGTGGAATAGATGCTCCGGCCCAAGCTTAAGGTCTGCACTGTGCTTAAGATTCCAGATTCAACACCTACATATTGACCAGTGAAGGCAATGCCACCTAAGTAATCCTGAGATCCAGCAAGGAAGGCATAAGCAAAAGAGCCACCGATATTTGATCTCTGGGTAGCGCTCAGAGACGTTGATGTCAAATAGGCAGTGCTCTCGACGGATCCCGAATCAGCCTTGACGCCGGATATGGCGGAATAGCTGCCTGATGAGAATTTTTGCTTCAAATCCTTTTTGCCGCCACCAGAGACATCTCTATAATCTTGGATAGTTGTTTGTTGTGGGTCGCCCGATACCTCTTCATAAACATAGACCGAGTTATCAACATCATATTGAGTATTGACATCAAGATCGTTTAACGAGTAATCGACTTCAATCCCGGGAACTAATTGTATAAAAAAGAAAAACAGCAGTACTGGTATTATTAGTAATTTATATTGGCAATCCATATAAATATTATCCCTCCGCATTATCCATGTAGATGTACTAATATATTATCTCAACGGTAAGATCTTTTAACTAATGGCCCGTTGCATAGCTAACTTAAAGAAATTATGTATAATCAGGTCGCATAATTGGACTACTAAAAAATGCGGGCAAGTCAAACTGCGGCGGCGCCTTGCATGAAGACGGAAAAAGGTAGCTGATCCACCCCTAAGTTGAATACATATGCACTTTATCCCCGCTGCAGAGCAGCGGGGTATTCGAATAAAATAAAAAAATCGATCGCACAAATTGCTCAATATAATAATTGAAGTGACCCGGACCCTAGCGGCAAAGCTGGCCATCGCCGCCCGCCTGGACAATTTCGGGGCAGGCCTCTCTTTGGATCTGCAGGCATCACTAGATGCCCGCTTGAGAGATATCAAGCAGATGGGACGCAATAAGGGCAAATAGGGATCACATTTATATTCAATGCCCGGCTATGATGCACCCGAGGTTGAGGTGTTCAGATGAGATGGTGGCCCGGATCGTTGATGCTCGGATTGTTGATTATATTTGTTATTACCAGCACGAGCTTTACTGTAGTTACGGCAAAAAAAGTGCCTCAAAACCTCACAGAGCATTCCTGGATCTACAGCCAGGGAACCACAGACGAAATGCGCATCTACCAGTCGGAATCCGGTCTTAATGGACAGAAGCTGGTCATAGGAACAAGAGGCACCGGCACCGTGTCCCGAACGATTAATACGGAGGTCTACGGCGGCTTTGAAGACGGCTACAATGAGATCTGGTCGAACGAATGGGGTGTTTACCAGAACCGGCCGTCCAGATACAGTGCGCCGATAACCAATAGCGAGCTTAAGAACGCGCTATGTGCCAAGAACTACGAGGTGGGATCGGTCTACTCGGAGAGCTACTCTAACCTGGTGGAACTGATCAAGGATACATCTGTCAGCCAGACCGACAACAACTCTGTCTACAGCATCCATTCCGAGGTAGAGGGAACGGCCAAAGTGGGGGCGCGAGTGCAAAAGGGCTCCAAGGCGGTGCCCATCTATGTGATGAGCGGTGCCTATTCTGGATACTTAAATATGAGGATGTCACTGGAGAGCGGCAATGCATCCCTTTTGACCCTGCCCTGTCCATGAGGGTGGCAGGAAATATTTATATTAAAAAAGGGTTTAGGGAAGGACAATACTAAACCCTGGATCGAATACATCAAGCATCCCGATAAACCGCTCAAACACGAAGTGATCACCTTTTGCAATCACGTCTGCCGGTGGAACGGACGGGTCAAGTGCCAGTTTTTCAAGAGTCTTCCTGGGCATAAAGACGGTAACATTTGCCTGCATGGAGGAGTCGTTCAACCAGAAATCAAGCACACTGTTCTTCACCTGAACTAGTGCTTTGTCGGCGGTACCGTTAATTATCAGATTCATCTTGAAATTTTCTCCATCCGCGCTCGTGCCATTGAGCCTGACTGCGAGATAGTCAAGGAGCTGGCTCAAAGACATCCCGGACATTACATCTTCGGATATCATCGTGTTTGCACGTACCGGTTTTGTACTGCGAAGTTCCTGAGCACCAACCAGGTAGGCATTACGTGCAGGACCTGATTCTGCCTGATATCCTAGCTGCTCAAGAGCGGCAGCTTCCATATTCCTGGCCTTCATATTGGCAGGATCTGCAAATACGAGATAATGAGCGATGGATGCAACCAGTTCATATTGTCCGGCATCATAATCTTTGGCAAGTTTCTGCAGGACTGCATCTGCTCCACCCATGTACTCGGTGATATTCCGGGCAAACTCCACAGGAGGAAGACGCTTCAGGTTGATGGGATTTGCATCGTAGAATCCCAGATATTTCTGGTATGTTGCTTTCACACCCATATAGATCTGGCCGTAAAACCCGTGGGTATACCAGTATTCCTGTAAGGACTTGGGAAGAACGATCATATTCGAGATCTCATCCATGGTATAGCCTTTATTCATGAGGTTCAGCGTCTGGTCATTGATATACTTGTACATGTCACGCTGGTTTTCGAGCAGTTCAATAACCT
>JBAQXX010000068.1:0-27899 GCA_049299735.1 Methanothrix sp.
CAAAAAACCATCATGATCCTCAGGCAGGGATCATGCCCAAAGAATGAAAAACCCGGCGGATTATAGGCAAGTCTGATATGGGCAGTGAAGGCTGTGCTTTTTTATGGGACTATGATCCCGTCAAAAAACCATCCAAGATCTCGCGTATGCCCAAATGCGTCCCAGAACGCGTATGTGAATGTGCACGCACAAGTGATCGACATCTGCCCATATCAGGCAATGAGTAACATGAGCATGGAAAATGAAATAGTTTGCGGAGCAGACATTCACCGAGACTTTCTTGTTGCCACTATGATATCGAGGACTGGATTGAAACTCCAAGAACGGTTTAGCATGGACCAAGATGGCCTCTTGGAATTTAAATCCTGGCTCTTGAATCATAAATGTCAGCGAGTTGCTGTGGAATCCACAGGAAGTTACTGGTATCCCATCTTCTGCATTCTGGAAGGCTATGTTCAATTTATCTTGGCCAATGCATTTCAGATTAGGAATATCGAATGCAAGAAAACCGATAAACTGGACTCGGAACGGATTGCAGTATATTGTCTCAATGATCTCATTAAGCCCTCTAGAATTTATCCGAAAGATTATCGGGATTTGAGAAGCATAACTCGTTCTCGCGAGGCCCTGGTTAATGCAAGATCCAAGCTTAAGAACCAGATTCATCAATTGCTTGCAACCTGCTGCATTAAGCTCTCATCGGTAATTTCTGACTCATTCGGTAAATCCGGTCGATATATCATCGACCGATTGCTGGAAGGAAAGACAATCGACCAGATCATTTCCGGAATACCTTCGAATAGGGTCCGGAAAAAAGAGGAGGGTCTAAGAAATGCGATTAAGAACGGTTTAGATCCAGTTCAGCTTCTTTTGATAAAGACAAATCTAGATGCTATAGATAACCTCAGTGAAAAGATAAATATTCTTGATGCCGAGATATCTATAAAAGTCAAGCCATTCGAAGAGGACCTAAATATTCTCTTATCCGTGCCTGGAATCGGATTGACTTCTGCAGCCACAATTCTTGCGGAGATGGGTGACTACAGAGATTTCCCTAATGCGGATAAGATGGCAATGTACTTCGGCATCGTGCCTTCTGTCTACCAATCCGCAGGGAAGCTTCGAACTGGGAAAATCACGAAGCGAGGCTCTAAGCATATGCGTAGAATTCTGGTAGAAGTTGCTAAAGCCATATCCAAGACCAAGAAGAATTCCAAGCTCAAGAGATTCTTCATGCGGGTCTATACAAGGAGCGGAAAGAAGAATGTCGCAGCAATTGCACTTGCCAGAAAAGTCCTCTGCATTATCTATCATCTGCTAATGAAACGCGAGGATTATCAAGAGCCTGAGGTTAAGAAGAGCAAGCCAAAGATGCCCAGCTGCGTCTCGCCCGTAAGTATGATGGATCTTGACGAGATGATAAAGACACTAAGTAGGGCAGGATACTTGGTAGAAAAAGGTTTAAAGGAGGGATGTGGATGACCATCCCATCCTGATTTCCTGATGTTTTTCATGTGAAATATGACTATGCAGTCATCACCTCCGAAGATGTGGCGTTAAGGCCGTAGAGGCTCTGGCGTGCGTCTTGGAAGTAGAATCTCTTTAAAAGGAGGTTCTCTTCCTTCAGCCTGGTTAAGGCGTATCTGACCGTTCTGGCGGGAAGGTAGGTCTTGTTTATGATCTCCTTTTGGGTCAAAAGGCTTCCTGATTCCAGCACCTTGATAACCAGCTTGGCCGATGGCGGCAAGCGATCCAGGTTTAGGCTTTGCGGCTCTAATTCCGCGTCAGCAAAGACGATCCCTCATTTTCATATCACCGATCACAATTGTTAACTGGGGGGTTATTTATACCTTTGCACGGGGGCAATTAGATTTATCCCAACATATCAACAAGGACAAAAGGCGCAAAGACATATCTACTACTGTCGTTTTTCCGAGGAGGCCAGCGATCGGGCCACCGCCGGCCCGATCAACAGATGCTTGGTTATTTTAGCACCCTGGCTGAACGTGATTTGAATAGACCTAAAGATGGCATCGCCATTTTACTCTGCCACCACCCCCACGGTCTCCGGATTCAGTCCATAGAGGCTCTGGCGCGCATCCTGGAAATAGAAGCGCTCTTGAAGGATATGCTGCTCCTTCAATCGGTTCAGGGCGTACCTCACTGTCCTTGGCGGAAGATATGTCTTGGTGACGATGTCTTTTTGCGTCAGAAGTATCCCTGATTCCAGCACTTTAAAGACGAGCTTTGCCGACGGCGGCAGGTGCTCTATCTTTGTGCTGGTCTGTTCATTTTTGGTTTTTGCAAAGTCGATCCCTCATTTTTTATCTCACCGATCAGCACCTATCACTTCAGACATTATTAAACCTGCTATTGCGGCAATAATGGCTCTCATGCGCAGGTATCATGCAGAAAATATGAAGACAAAAAATCAGTACCCATATGCTTTGCCAGTCATCTCCTCTATCTCCACTTTGATGATTGCTGTGCGCTTGAGGGTCTCTTGCGGATAAGCAAAGGGTTCTTGATGGTAATGCCTCATTATCAGGTCCAGAGAATTGGATTTATCCTCCAGGGCCTCTACGAGAGAGGCATTGCCAAATCCAATTACACTCCTGTATCGCATATTGCAGTGATCACCGGATCTGACAATCTCCCAATCGATGTCCATCTCAAAACTTACCCTGGGATTTTTCTTGAGAATCTCCAGCTTTCGCCCTTCGGTTGCCGAATGAAAATAGAGGGCTCCCTTCTCATATCCAAAACATAGAGGCACTACGTACGGGGCGCATTCGTCGCACATCGCCAGCCTGCACACGTATGCTCTGCTAATTATCGATTCCACTTCTTTTGGGTCGCAGATCTCTCTTTCTTTTTTCCTCATGCGGCGTCACCTTTTTTAGTTCGTCGATCCTTTATCTGCCTTACTTTATCAAATTATATCCCTATGGTGGGTTATCCGCCCATGGCCGTCAAACCCACAGCTTAATTTAGCACCTGTTGGATTCCCTAATACAGAGGTCAATAGCATTATGCCGTCAACAAGCCGTCGCCTGGAATATTTCTCAGAATCGGTCATCCGCAAAATGACCCGAATTGCCAACGCCCATGGAGCAGTCAACCTCTCTCAGGGCTTTCCGGATTTCCAGCCGCCAGAGCCCCTTTTGCGGGCTCTTGAAGATGTTGCGATGAAGGGACCGCATCAGTATGCAGTAACCTGGGGAGCCCAAAATTTCCGTGAAGCTCTGGCTAAAAAGCAGTCCAGGTTTATGGGCATGCCCATCGACCCGGAGAAAGAGATCGTCGTCACCTGCGGAAGCACAGAGGCCATGATGGCCGCCATGATGACTGTCTGCAATCCAGGAGACAAAGTTGTTGTGTTTTCGCCCTTCTATGAGAATTATGGTGCGGATGCCATACTATCCGGCGCAGAGCCGATCTTTGTGCCTTTGCATCCCCCTGATTTCTCATTTGATGAAGAAGAGCTGAGACGGGCATTTGAGCAGAGGCCCAAGGCATTGATTCTGTGCAACCCCTCCAATCCTACAGGAAAGGTTTTCACTCTGGAAGAACTGCAGTTCATAGCAGAGCTGGCTGATCGGTACGATGTATTCGTAATAACCGATGAGGTCTACGAGCATATTGTCTACAAGCCGTTCAAGCATATCTATTTCGCATCTCTGCCGGGCATGTTTGAGAGGACTGTTTCCTGCAGCTCTCTATCCAAGACATATTCCATCACAGGCTGGAGGCTGGGATATCTGATAGCTCCGCCGGATATCATCGACGGTGCGAGAAAAGTGCATGATTTTCTGACGGTAGGCGCGCCCGCACCCTTGCAGGAGGCGGCAGTCACAGCACTTGGCTTTCCTGATGAATATTATGAGGGGCTATGCAAGATGTACACGGAGAAAAGAGACTTCTTCATCAAAGGGCTGGATGAGGAAGGGCTCATGTACACCTATCCCCAGGGAGCTTATTATGTATTGATGGATATATCCGAGTTCGGATGTCCGGACGATACCGCTTTTTGTGAGTGGATGGCAAAGGAAGTGGGCGTGGCAGCCGTTCCTGGCTCCAGCTTTTTCCGGGAGGATATAAGACACTTGATACGCTTTCACTTTGCCAAGAAAATAGAGACTTTAGAGGATGCCCTGCAAAAGCTCTCCACACTGAGGAGAAAAGCCAAACGAGGAATCCCGTGATTGAGATTCGCTGGCATGGAAGAACAGGCCTGGGGGACTATTTCCACGTATATCTCCCTTGATAGCCTTTGCATCATCGATTATGACGTTCAGCTAATGCACTATTATTCGAAATCCTCATTGGGTCTTCATGAGGCAGGGATTGGGTGTCGAACACTACACAAGGTGCACAAATATTTGCAGATTGCGGCAAATTATGACAGAGGATCTTCTTCGTATCGATCCTAAACTCCGCCCTTTTTAATTCATCTAGCTTCCATATTCCACCGACTTTTACCGCCCTGAGCTTTGCCGGTTTTATGAGAATCTCGTCGATGGATTTCGTATCAAGTAACTCCGCTTCTCGACTCTTCTGAGCAAAATGGCTATCTAGATTGACGATATGAAGAAAATGAACAACAATCATAAAAATACGTTAGTTAATTCGTATGCTGTAGAAATCAAATGGAAAAATGGTTACTGCACTGGTCGGAGTTTAGGTTGTATATGCGGGAGAGAAATACCCGGAAATCCAAGAATAGGCAATCTATAAATACTTATAAAATGTATATGCTATGCGAATGCAGCTAAAATTAACATCAAAGGAGAGGTTAGTTCTTTATGGTCTTGCCAGATATCCGGGGCTCAGTGACATAGATCTCGCTTCTAATATAGGCGTTGATCGCTCAACGATATTCAAGAGCAAAAGAAAGTTTAGAGATTGGAAACTCATAAAACTTTTAAATGTGCCTTCCGGAGAAGCTGTAGGTGCCGAAATCCTGACCTCCGTCTTCGTGAAATACAATCCGACTGCTCCCTTTGAGGTAAGAAAGGGTTCCCCGTCTTATCAGAAATGGGTGAATTATCCCAATTGCGTCTCGCACATTGCCACAGATACCGATTCAGTGTCAACGTTCTATTCTCGAAGTCTCACCGACTTTCGGGTGAACTTCGATCCTATAATCGACGAATACTACCGCAGCGATTTTGTGGAGGATATTCGTTACTTCCATTATCCCTTCCAGGTATCCAGCTACTCGGCTGATGCTGCTCTCGCGGTAGACGGTCTCTTTGATCTCGCCAGATCCGATCTTTCTGGTGAGATTATACCGCCCAAGGCCGCTTTAACTGAGGACTCTCGCCTCACAGAGAAGGACAAGCTCACGCTCTACGCCTTTGTGAAGTATCCCATGCTCTCCGACCTGGAGCTTTCCCGGAGAACGGGCATCTCCCGGCCCACCATCTCTGGAAAACGAACCAAGTTTTTCCAGACCGGACTATTGACTCGCGAGGCTTATGTGGATTGGCAGAAGATCTGCTGCGAGCTGATGTCCTTTTATCATGTGAGCATCAGGCACGGCCACGATCGCGATGATCTTTCCCAGGTATACCAGGCCTTCCGCAGGATCGGAGCGCCTCTGTTCAGCTATCTGCAGCCGGGAGAGATTTTCGGCGCCTTCCTGTCCACAGGCTATCCGGATCTGAAGAATCGCATGGATAAGGAGCTTCGCGCTCTCTCTGCCCAGGGTCTAATCGAAGAGCGGCCCATGCTCGTGATCATGCCCCTTGCTGAGATCAAGGCCAGCAAGATCGATTACGCGCCTATGGTGGCCAAGATGCTGGATGTGAGCAAGGAGATCTGAAGATTGCATCTCCCTGCGAGATTGCCGTAGTCTGCTCTAGGGCAGATCCGGCAAGCCTCAATATTTTTGAGCGTCTATTGGAGCTGATGCCCTGGCAGTGCAAGGAGGGCTACAGATCTTACGGCCGGTGGCGCCTGATAATCCACGATGAAAGGCAGTCGCGGCTTATCGGGCTGGACGATCGGCTGGACGATTTGGGATTGCAGCCGGAGATGGTGGTATTTGCCAGCCGGCATGAGGCAAAATCTGGTTTGCCGTGGCTGGGCGGGCACTTCACCGGCATGCTGGAAGACGGCGCAAGTATGCTCTCTGCGGCTGCGCCCTGCGCCCTGCGGCCTGAGGTCTTTTTTGCATAACATTGCCCTTCCCGGCTTTGCAGTATCCGCCGAGGCCACTCATCACGGTCCGGTGGACATGAAGACGCCCTGCTTTTTTGCTGAGATTGGGAGCACTCTGAAAGAATGGCAGGACCGGCGGGCAGGAGAGACGGTAGCAAGAGCAATTTTAGCACTGGAGATAAAGGAGCATCCCGTATTCCTGGGCTTTGGCGGCGGGCACTATGTGGCCAGGCAGACGCAGCTCATGTTCGAGGCGGATGTGGCCTTTGGGCATCTTTTCTCCAATTACCAGATGGCAGGAGTAAATCGAGATTCCGTGGAGGAGGCATGCCGCAAATCGAAAGCTATCTATGCATATCTTGATCGAAAGTCCCTGCGGTCCGAGGAGAGAAAGAGAATTGAGGGCATTTTAGCTGAGCTGGATCTGCCGGTGCTGAGGGGCCGGGAGATTCGGGCCAAATTCCCTCTGCCCGAAATCGAGTAAACAACCAAATAGCCCAACAAACACATATTATGATAGCATGAAGCTGAAAGTCAAGATTGCCAGTCCCAAAGTACACGAGGTAGATGCTTATGGCATTGACCTTTGGGCCATGAGGGACCAGTAATTAGGATTTATTATAATAATATGCCTGCCATGAACCAATCTCCTAGCTCGTGCTGGCGGAGCCGCTCGTGGGCAGCGCCATCCGGGGACCATCGCGCCGGTTCGCCAGGCTGCGCCCGCCCGCACGCGCTTCGGGAGAGGTGATAGCTGGGGATTGCGCGACCTGGGGCAGGAGAATTTCAGGGCGCTGGAAGGAGGACCGGGACAAATGGAGACGAAGGAGAAGGTGCGCTCGCTGGCATGTTGCGCGCCCTGGTGCGGAGCTTTTGGCTGATTATGGTTTTGTCAAGTCCCGTCGGGCGCAGAATAGGGTCGTGCATTTGTCCCACCGAAAATCTAGGCAAAATTAAAAATAGGACCGATAAAAAAATTTATGAGGAAGCATTTGCCTCCTCATTTTTTCTTTGCCATGTAGGCCAAGGCCATTAATCCCATGATTGCAGCCAGAGCTTCGAATCCTGGCTGTTTCTTAATGTCCACGGGGGCAGTGGTTTTGGTTGTATTCGCGGTATTTATCTGCTCAACCACTGGAGCTTGTGAAACTTCCAGGCGACTGCACGGTTCACCGCAGAAGACAGATAATTCACCTTCTGGGAGCGAAATTGCTGGCCTTGTTCCGAATAAAGTCGTATAGGCAATTTCCGAGGGCAATGTCCCAGTTGCTGGCATGTAGCTAACGCTTGATCTCTTATTGGTCACATCTACAGGCAGCTTGCTCAAATCCAAAGCAGTGTTGATTACAACCTGCTTCCTTGCATTCTGCTGCATATCTCCAAGGTTCCATACTAACGTAGTAGTCCCATCTCCATTGATCTGCTTACTGTCTGGATGGATATTAGACCCCAATACTCGGAAGTAGGGGTAAATGCTCTCCGTAAGGACTATATCTTTCGCCAGATCATTTGAAGCAACTACTTGGCAGGACCCAGCCAATATTCTATCAACTGCTCCGCTAATGTCCGCGGCTGTATTGGAGACATCCAATTGTGGAACAGTGCCTGTGCTAGTGGACATTTCTTTAAGTTCTTTTGTCTGAAAGGTGGTTCCAGCACTGTTCGGACCTATTCCTATGCCAATTGGATACACATCTATATTGGAGACATTCGCTTTATCGAGTATACTTTTAAGATTACTTGTAGAGAATTCGCTCCATCCTGTTATAAAAATTATTACCCATGCATTTGTATCTCGGGCAAATATGCTACTTGGTAAAGTTGATAGTCGAGAAACAGCGATATCTAAACCACCTGCATAACTCGTGCCATCTGTCTCTTTGCAATCCAGAGGGTTCATTCTTGTTTCTGAATTCCAGTTACTTGCTGGTTGGAATGGACCGTTATATTCACTTCTCGCCATTTCAGCATCCCAATCTACTCGTGCATATGTAACGTCTGGATGGCTCCTAAGAGCGTTGGAAATTCCTTGTATCATATTTGCATCCAGACCTGATTGCCCAGTACTTCCAGAGCTATCTAGCGCAAAGATCACGGTCTTATTACAGGGAACTTGCGGCGTTTCCACATCGATAACTATATCCTGACAACCACCATTACTTGGAGGTTCAATGCGCTTATTTACGGACAATCTGTATTGCTTATCCTGTGGAGGATCTGCAAGAGGACCATCAGCATAGCCACCTTTGCCATCTCCCTTGTAGAAGAATCTTCCATCCCCTTTAACATTTATTTCTGCTGACGGAATAGCCTGCGTTCCGGATGTTCCGTCCGTCTTAGTGTAAGTTACTACCGATTTTGTTGTCATTCCCAGAGTAAAAACTCCAATATTTTGAGATCGGACTTTGAAGCTTAGAATCTTGCTCTTATTCGGGATCATAGATCCAATATTCCAAGTTACCGCTTGGCCTTCGCTTACAGGAGCTATTTTTATGTTCTCAGAAGGAGCGAAGATTTCTAAATCCCGCGGGATTATATATGTTGCCTGGACATTATCTAAAGATCTAAGGATATCTGCGGCGACATCATCGAAAACGCTTGAAATTGTCGTGGCTTCTTTAACATGATAATATTTTCCTATCGCTTCGAGATCCGCTATATTGCTTTCTCCTAGACCGATGGTATAGATCTGTGCTCCTGACTGCTTAATCTGCCCCGCCAAGCCTTTAAAATCCAATACTGGCTCAGAAGTATCCATCCCATCTGAGAAGAGGATTATTACTTTTTTAGCATTTGGTCTTGCGCTTTTAAGCAGATATGCCGAGGCGTTTAAGGCTTTCCAGATGCTTGTGGTTCCTTTTGCATCTGATAAATTCAGATATCCTTTCGCCGCGACAAAGTCTGAAGTCAAAGCCAACGGAGTCCCAACAACTGTATCATTCCAATGGACGACCCCTACTCGGTCCTTTGTTGCAACCAGATTATTCACAAATTGCTGTGCTGCGGTTACACGTAGCCTGTTTGGATCACTACCGCCTTGTTCGATTAACGAGCCTGAGCCATCAATGGCCAGTATTATGTCCATGGATGGTCTATCGACTACTAACTTATTGGTTAGTGTCAAAGCTACATCGGCTTCTTTTGGACTCCCTTTAGAATCGGTTGTCCAAATAGCTAGATCCGATGGTGCAGTAACCTTGTTTTCAATGCTCAGATCTGCTGCGCTGGCTATCGATATAATTTGAAAAAAGCCAAGCAATATGAATAGTATTATGCCAATTTTAGTTTTATCCATTTTTATGTATCCCTCCTTTAATAAACACATTCTCCTCTCAAAATGTTAATTGACTCTATTTGAAAGTGCTTCGCAATATTACCATAAAGCTTGTCTTATATCTATACAAATATCATCCCTCCAGATATTAATAAAATGCAGATTCGCTTTTAGGAACAAATGCATCAATTTTGTGTATCCTCTTTCCGCGAATAATTCCTCCATGTCAAATGCAAACGAAATTATGGTATAAATTGTTTTCGAAGATAGACTAATAAATTTTTGATCAAAAGGAACGCTCTGTTATAAAACAGTGATAAAATATGAAAAAGATCATATTGATTTTGCTCATACCATCCACAACAATGTACTAATAGATTCGAATAATTTGATGGTTGACAACCAAATTTTTAGTGCAAGAGTTATCTAGATTGCAGGTGATTAGATAGAATAGTGTACAAATCTAGCATTAGGATCCTGAAATATCTCTGTCAATAACTTCTACCCATTTGAACAACCCTATCTTGCAACAGCTTTATAAATTAAAGGCGTCATTCGCTTTGCGATATCTAATACCCCTCATATCTCACCAGCCCGTCCCATCCCTCTCCCTGGAACTTCCCAAATACACCCACACTGTCCCCGGAAACCGTCGCATTCCCTTCGAACAGATCCCCTCCCGACGCAAGATCTGTCCATTCCTTGCCGCACACCACCGACACATTCTCGGCACCGGGAACCCTGATCCGGAACAGATAGCTCTCCCCCGCCAACAGTCTGCCCTCCAGCGGCCCGTAGAGATAAGCACCCACCTCGCTGAACTTTCCCAAAGCCATGGGAAAGCCGGCGCCCCTGCCGGAAGTGGCATTGATCAGGTATTCCAAAACGGAGGTGTACTTGCCGGGATCGTCTCTTCGCTTGGCATACGCCTTCAGAATATAGCTTCCTTTTGCCGGAAACTGTGCATAAATATCGTACCGCTCTCCATCTCTCTGGCAAAATGTGCGGCCATCCAGCGCTCCTACCGGAGTTGCGCTCTCCGCATACTCCAGCCCCGCCATCATCAGCACATCCTCGGGAGCAAAGACGGAGACGTTGACCTGCTTATCCGCAGCTATCGTCCCGTTCCCCTGCACAAGATTCAGACCCAGATTAAAAAAGTCCGATTCCAGATAGACCAGATTCTCATACTCCTCTTTTGAGATAGTCTCATCCAGAAGCTGCCAGCGGGCATCCTCTGGGAAGTGGTTAAAGATGAACTGAGAAGGCTGCGTCATAAAATAGTGTTCATCGAACCGGCGCACGTACTTGCCGTCCTCGCCCACATACCCCGCCCCCCAGGTGCTATCCATCAGATACCAGGAGCCATTTATGCGGACGGCATTCCAGGCATGATTTGTCGGGCCGGTGAAGCTATTCCCCGGCCGGTAGCTGTACCCCTTGCCATAGCCCCGGATCTTAACCACCTCAAGCCCTGCCTCCTGAGCCAGGGAAGAGAATAGATCGGAATAGCCGGTGCAGACCGACCTGCGGCTTTTCAGGACATCCGTGTTGTTGGTCGAGCCGATGTTTCCTGTGAAATAAGCCTCAAGATCGTAGTCAATGTTCTCTGTGATCCACCGGAATATCGCTCTGGCCTTCTCGCGATCATTTTTTGCCGGCTTTATCAAGTAGGCAGCCAGGCTTTCCACGGAGGCTTGGACAGAGGATGGTGCATTCAATGAATGACGGTCAATTTCCTCATAGCTGTAATTCAGGGTGGTGTTAAAATCATTGGTGGCAATTGCTGCCGATCCATTTTCCTCAGATTTATCCAGGACGCCTGGCGCAACAGATGTGGCCATCACAGCAATCGGTTGCAGCATTAGAAAAAGCAAAATGACTATTATTTTTATGAACACCACCCCAGAATGGAGTGACTTATTATTCTTACAGCACTATCTCCATCATATCGTGGCCCAGCGGCCATTTCTTGAGAGCCATTTCGTGAGGCGGATAAAGGTGGCTCAAGTGCGTGAGCAGCAGCCGTTTCGCGCCTAAACGCTCCCCCAAGGCCATGGCCTCATCCGCTGTCATGTGCTTGCTGATTGTGTAGCCCGGCGGAGTAATGGCATCCGCCAGCATCAAATCGGCGCCTTTCATCAGCTCCAGGCTTTCCTCGGCAATCTCCATCTTAGTGTCGCTGGTGATTACCACGACATGATTGCCGTCGTCTATCCTCACGCCCACCGTCTCCGTGGGCGGGTGGTTGACTGGAAAAAGGGTGAACTCCATCCCCGCAATATCAAATGGCTGGCAAGCTACTGCGTCATGGCGCACGGGATTGAGGAAATAGAGATAGTTTAAGATATAGTTCATGGTGTCCTTCAAAGCATAGACATCCACATGACTTTGCACCCGGTGAAAATCACCAAAGCCTGCATAATGATCATAATGGGCGTGCGTCCATATTACGCCGTCCACACTGGATATGTCCTTCTTTAGAAGCTGCCAGCGCAAATCTGGGCTGCTGTCTACCAGCACCCGGCCATCTTCCTCATCCGACTCTATGAGAATGGAAAACCTCATCCTGCGGCTTCTGCCCCCATGCAGAGCATCCATGCAGGCAGGACACTTGCAGCCGATCTTGGGTGTGCCGATGGCGTCGCCCGTGCCCAGGAGCGTGACCTTCATGCTGCCCTCATGCCGTAACGCTCCGTTTGTAATCATAGATCCTGCGCCGGAACTCCTCGACAGACAAATCCAGATCTTCCTGGTTTAGATGTCTGCGATCCACCAGGAGTGCATTGAGCACGGCTTCCCTGATCACCAGCCTCAGATCAGAGCCTGAGTAGCCCTCCGTCGCTTCTGCGAGAGCAGCCGTATCTACGTCGGCATCAATACGGGACAATACCTTGTCCAGTATCATGCGCCTCATATCCTGGTCAGGCAGGGGGAAGCTCAATACCTTGTCAAATCTCCTCCAGGCAGCATAATCCAGGAGCTGGGGGTGATTGGTTGCCGCCAGGAGCAGAACGCCGTGCTCCACCAGGCTGATCTCATCTATGGCTTTTAGGAGCGAGTTGACAGCCCTCTTCATGGCTCCATGCTCATCCGAGGTCCTGGTCTTGGCCACGAAGTCGAATTCATCGATGAGCAGTATGCAGGGAGACAGCCTCTTGGCCAGTTCGAAGACCTTGTCAATGTTCTTAGAGGTCTCACCCAAATACTGGCTGGTGATCATGGAGAGGCGAACCTCTACAATGGGAAGGGAAAACCAGCTGGAAAGAGCCCTGGCGGTAGAGGTCTTGCCGGTTCCCGGCGGGCCGACAAAAAGAAGCTTGCCTATTTCATAGAGTCCGATCTCTCGCAGATACTGCCGGTTTTTCA
Source organism: Methanothrix sp. (assembly GCA_049299735.1). Lineage (GTDB taxonomy): Archaea > Halobacteriota > Methanosarcinia > Methanotrichales > Methanotrichaceae > Methanothrix. Next base: position 12,809 of record JBAQXX010000068.1, read on the forward strand.
GAGCCTTACCCATCTTCTCGATCTCAGACTTCTGATCCTCTGTTAAAATCAGGCCGGCAATGCTGTCCCTTACATCCTCTGGGGCTTTGATGTAGGCCAGCTTGAGAAGATCTTCCGCCTCCTTGGAATCCTTGCAAAGTTCCTTTATCTTGGCGTCGATCCACTCCCGGTCGGCTGATAGAGGCTTATTGGCGCTCCTGGCCTGGGCATAGCTCACATCCATAGAATCATAGTTCTCATAGAAGTATGCCAATGTGGGATTCGATTTGATCCTGGCCAGGTCCTTTTGATTGGCGAACCACCTGGCCGCCACATCGAATACCGTCAGCCGGAGCTGGGAGCCAAACTCCTCAAGAGCCACAAACGTAAGATCTTTTACGACCGCTTTAACATTCTCAATGTCGTAAATCTTCTGTGCATCGGCGCTGGTGACATAAATCGGCCTTTTGACGGTCCTGGTCTGCGCATCGAAGTAATGCTTGCGAATATTGGGAGGCAGATCGTCTTCAGTCAAATTTTCTGTGCGGTTATAAATATCAGCAGTTAGCAGCAGCTCTGCAACATCAATAGCGCCAAACTTCTCCAAGCCATTCTCTACGCCCATCTTTAAAGCTCCATGGAACTGAACTAAACTAGTGGCCTATAAAAAGAGATAAAGCTTTCCATTCGTCAAGTCTCCCGGTTATTGATAGCCGCTCGGTAGGCCGCCAGGAGAAAACCGTAGAGTGTGGGTCCGATAATCACGCCTATGATCCCCACTACGAATATGGGAGCGGTGTACGCGAGCAATGTAACTATGGGGTGAATCCTTGAGCTCTTCATAGCCAGATGAGGACGGATTACGTTCTCAGGTATCACCATGAGCACCACAGTTCCGAATACCATGATTATCAGGAAACGGATCAGGTCCCCCATGAACAGATAATAGAGAGCCATGGGAACGAATACGAAAGGCGGCCCGAGCATGGGGATTAGCGTAAAGATGCCCACGACAACCCCCATCAAATAGGGATAAGGCACGCCCAACATGGAAAAGCCAATAGCCGCCAGGACGCCGCTTAACATAGATGTGGTGAAGTAGACAGTAAAAAGTGTGTTATAGATGCTGCCAATCTCCTGTAGAAAATTCAGAACTATTGCTCGTTTCTGCCTGGGAATCAGGTCCACAGCCTTTGCCAAGAACTCTTTGCCGTCTATGAGAATGTAGTATGTGATGAACACTACTACGATCAATTGGGCAAAGAGTACAGGCAGATCGGAAGCAAATGAGGTTAACTCTTGCTGCACAATGGGAAAGAGCCAGGTGGCAATGGTTATGGGAATGTCGCTTATCTCCTGTACGTTTTTGAGTATAATGACATTTACGTAATTATAAACCCAGGCAGGAAGGGCGCCCAGGGCCCATTTGTCGATCTCCTGGGTTATGGCCGTGAATTGTATGCCTGATAGGGCTCCGGACTTTTCCAGATTGGATATCTCCACCAGTAGCACAGTGGTGATGCCGAGAAGGATGGTCAGAACAAAGATGAACACAATCAAAATGGAGAAAAAAGATGAGATCTGTCTCTGCCGCGTCAGACGAAAGAAAACGGCATAAAGTGGCTTGAGGAGAAATACCATGACTATGCTCAGCAAAATAGTGGTAAGGAAATCCTTGGTCAGGTAAACGGTGGCGAGAAAGACCAGGAAGACCAGGGTTCCTGCTGCCATGTCAAAACGACGACCAAAATCCATGGATATTACTCTCTCATCTTAACAGTAAAAACTTTTCCTTGACTAGATTCGTTTCCAAATTCAGCCTTTTTTAAATTAGGACGCTATTGAATCAGCTTTCCGTCGATTCCCACCACATAGCTCTTCTGAGGCACATCTTTTCCCGATCGGTGCACTGCCTCGGAAACGAGCTGCCCAAGCTGAGCACAGCAGGGCACAGTCATGTGCAACACAGCAATGTCCTTGATCTCGTTTTGCTTGAGAATCTCGGCCAGTTTTTCCACAAAGGGCTCTGTATCATCCAGCTTGGGGCAGCCTACCAGGGCCACGCGGCCTTTTATGAAGTCCTGCTGGATGGCAGGGTAGGCAAAAGCAGTGCAATCCCCGGCCACCAGCAGGCTGGCGCCCTGCAGGTAAGAGGCCCAGGGGCGCACCAGTCTCATCTGGATGGGCCAGCCGCACAGCTCATTTGCACGGTTTTCTCCGCTTACTATCTTTCCATGTGAATACTCATGCTTTTGGGCCAGATTCTTATGCTCTTTGGCTGCATTCTCATCAAACACAGGAGCGTCGCGCTCCTCAATGGTCAGAGCGCCCTCTGGGCAGACGGCCAGACATGCGCCCAGGCCATCGCAAAAGCTATCGCTCACCACGCGGGCTTTTCCCCCTTTCAGCTCGATGGCACCTTCAGCGCAGCCGGTGATACACTTGCCGCAGCCGTTGCAAAGCCGCGGATCTATCTTGATGATCTTTCTCATGTTTTACGGCGCATCAAGCCAGGAACGGGCATATACCTGCCAGCCATCTCTGCCGCACCTTCCCTCAGTCAGAGATAACAGATCGCAAGAGCTTCCATCAGAAAACGCGCACATTATAATATCGCCATAAGGCGTATGAACGCTCCTTAGACTGCCTCCACTGTTCCGGCAGATCGTTGCCGCTGATGGAGTCCACGTGCTCCCGGAATCGGAGACATACCCCGGCAAGATATTCAGTTTTTGGCTCCGGCTGCAAGTTCCCTGGAAAAATGACTGTACATCGCACCAGCTCTTGTCCGGAAACACGCACATTCCCTGACCATCATTAATTCCGGGAGATGTGCTGTAAAGATAGCCAGAACTCACACAGTAGGAGCGTGCCGGGTCGGCCGAATCCTGTGCCATAGCCGCCAGCATGCCATATGACAGAAATGCCAGGATACAGAGGCCTGACAGAATATTCTCGGCAAATTTCATTTTTTCGTTCCCTCCTCTATGGCTCCACCAGCCCGAAGATTGCCCATCTATAGTCAGCTCCCTTCATGCGCGTGGATTGATCTTGGCTCTCTTCAGGAAGCACTATTTGCACTCTATCGCCAAAATTACTGTAATCGGTCTGTTCATGCAGATCAGATTGTATTGTAAAGTTCAGCTCATCTATCTTGAGGATCGAGGGTGTAAGGGTCAGGCTTGAATCAATTTCAATTCTCCTTAACAGAGAGGTTTGTCTGGAAATCCAGGCTGTGATCGTGACATTGCTGTTTTCGAGAATTGAGGTATTGTCGAAGTCAAAGTTCTTGTTGTCGAATTCGTCGGGCAGAGGGAAAGGTGAAGGTAGGTAAGAAGCAAAGACCTGCGTTCCTAAAATGGTCTTCTCGATCATGGGAGTCGGCGCTCCCGCAAGCTTGTAGCAGTCCTCGCCGTCCATTTGTTCTGAGCCTATGATCGACAGGCTGCTATAGTTTAAGAGCGACGCCTGGCCGGGAAGCTCGTTATAGTCCGCCAGAAGGGCATCCGGATCGGCTATGATAAATTGGGTCCAGTTATCTCCTTCTTTCCACAGTTCAGTGCCGTTTAAGAAGTATCCTTGCCAGGTGAGGACTTGACCATTTTCAATATCAGTAAGCCGATGGCTCCACCAACCGGACTGTGCAGTCAGGTTCACTTTCCCCTCGGTGGCCTTGATCGCACCGAATTTGTCCTGGATCGATTCGTTGCTGTAAATGATAGTGCTTTCTGCAGAACGGGTGTAGGTATAGGTGGTGAGATTGTCTGCAGATCTTGTCATCATCTGCTTGAGTTGATCGACGCTGATATCCTCTGCAAAGACCGCAGGGAGACATAGCAGGGAAATAAAAGCGATGATCGTCAGAATAATTTTCATGCAAAACCTCCAGAGGTAGATGGGGACAACTTAGCTATAAATATTTGTGTGTTCTCCGTTTAAAGCGGACGATATTACGACGACATCCATTCCTGGAAGGACTTCACCCTTTCAATATCTCTTTCTGTTCCTTTCCAGCACCATCTGCCTGGTAGCCCTCTCCGCCTCAATATTGCGTCTGCATAAAGGACAGACCCGGATCCATTCCAGGCCCTCGGAGTCCCTCTGCATGTTGGCAGGCAGAGTGGATTCGATTCTCCTCAGCATGGGCTCTGTAGCGTAGCACGATTTGCAGATCTTGCAGGCCACCAATTCAAATGCCACCTCGCTCTCGGGCGCATTCTCGTCGAAGGGTACCAGCGCTAGCGCATGGCCCGGACAAAACTCCACACATAGATCGCACTCCTCTTTGCACTTCTTCCAATGGATGATGCGCATATCTTCCGTCTCGGTCCGTACGATATTTTGACTGGGACAGACGTTAGAGCAGGACAGGCAGCCCAGACACAGGCCGGCATCAACTTTAATCATCTTCTACCTCCCAAAGCCGCAGCCAGAGCAGCGCGCGAGCGTGCCCGGCGAGACGCCTGCTGGAAATCAGTGGATAGAGCATTGGCAGGACAGGTAGCAACGCAAGCGGGCTGTGCGCGGCCCTCGCACAGATCGCATTTGTGGGCGATCTTGTTCGTCCAAACCGCACCGAAGGGACAGGCCAGACGGCATAGATCGCATCCGGTGCACTTTTCTACATCAAAGACTGTACGTTCTCCCTCTTTATGCAGCGCTCCGCTAAAGCAGGCCATAGTGCAGGAGGCCTGCTCACAGTGATGGCAGAATATGGGGACCGAGGCCTGATCTCCCACAAAATACACATTGATGTGTCCGCTGCCCCCGTGCAGGCGCTGGCAGGCCACCTCGCAGGAGCGGCAGCCGATGCATCTGGAAATGTCAATGTAAACAGGCATTTAATCCCTCATCTTAATCCCTAATGATATCTCAAGCGATATTCAATACGCATAAAGATTGCTGTAAGGTCTCTTAGACTTGGGCGTGAGCTTGACGAACTGAGAGTTCGAGACCTCCTGGCGATTGCCAATCTCTGGAAAGCGCTCCACGAACCTGGAGATATATTTATCCATTACTGCCCGGTCAGCATCTTCGATGGGAGAAATGTCCACCTGTTCACCCACCTGAGACGGCATCACGCTGCCTCGCAGATAGATCACGCCACCATGCATGCCTGTGCCCATGAAGTTGGCTTTGTGAGTTTGGCTTTGCAGGTCCAGGAGGATAACGATTCCGCCCGCCATGTACTCGCCCAAAAAGTCCTGAGCGCTGCCCCCAACGACCAGAACTGGCCTCCTGCCCTCATACTCCTTCATGTGCAGTGCCGTTCTGTACCCGCAATTGTCCCGCACATAGATCTCGCCCCCGCGCATGGAGAAACCCAAGACGTCTCCCGCCCGTCCCTCTACGAAAATTTCTCCGCTGTCCATTGTATTTCCCACGCCATCCTGAGCATTGCCGTGCACAGTTATCTTATGGCCGTGAAGAAAGGCGGCCAGGTCGTTTCCGGGAGTGCCGAATATATCTATCTCCATTTTAAGACATTGGGGCGTGTATAGACGAGTGCCGATGAACCTCTGGCCGCAAACATTTATGATGTTGACCTTTTTTACGCCGGAGAGCATCAAGTCCCTGATCCGGCCATTTAATTCTTTTGTCTCCACATCAGTGGCATCGATCAGAACTTCGTTTGTCCTCTCATCAATTTGATCTGCTTTTAAACTCGATTCAAAAAGAACTGCTCTCGCCATTCTTCCTTCACTCTCCCGCACCCTTGATTCCCAATACATCAAGCTCCCACTCGTACAGCCCCATACCTCGCAGGTGATCTCGGTTACCGCGCAGGCTCTCTAAGGCGTTGATGCCCATGCCGCCCAGCATCTCGCGAATCTCGTGTGACCAGGCAAAGATGAGGTTGGACAGCCTCTGCGAGGCGATTTCGACATTCAGTCGGCCGGACAGGCGCGGGTCCTGAGTGCATATTCCCCAGTTGCATTTGCCGGTATAGCATTTCTGGCAGAGGGTGCATCCCATAGCGATCAGAGCCGCAGATCCGATATAGACGGCATCGGCGCCTAAAGCTATGGCTTTTATCACGTCGCTGCTGCAACGAATTCCGCCCGCGGCAATGATGGAGCATCTGTTCCTGATGCCCTCACTACGCAGGCGTCGGTCCAATGAGGATATGGCAAGCTCAGTAGGGATGCCCACATTGTCCCGGATGACTTTGGGTGCTGCTCCCGTTCCTCCTCTCAGGCCGTCAATAGCGATGATATCAGCACCGGCGCGCACAATTCCAGAGGCTATGGCGGCAAAGTTGTGCACGGCTGCGATCTTGACGGATATGGGCTTCTCGTAGTTGGTGGCCTCCTTCAGAGCGGAGATGAGCATGGACAGATCTTCAATGGAGTAGATATCATGATGTGGAGCTGGTGAAATGGCATCCGTGCCCAGGGGTATCATGCGCGTCTCTGCCACGGCAAGCGATACCTTCTCACCAGGCAGGTGGCCGCCGATGCCGGGCTTGGCTCCCTGGCCTACCTTGATCTCCACTGCCTGTCCACAGTTCAGGTATTCGGCGTCTATGCCGAAGCGGCCTGAAGCCACCTGCACAATGGCGCATCTTCCAAACTCTTCCCTCATATCACGGGGAAGGCCGCCTTCACCGGTATTGAAGTAGGTTCCGGCCTTGCAGGCAGCCGTCGCCAGGGAGCGGAAGGCGTTGTAGCTTATGGCTCCGTAGGACAGTGCCGAGAAGAGGATAGGAGTCTCGACCACCAGATTGGGTGATAGCTTGGTCTTTATCTCTATGTCTCCTTCCTTTGCCGAGATGTCCATAAAGTCTGGCTTGGCTCCCAGAAAGGTGCGCAGCTCCATTGGCTCACGCAGGGGATCGATAGAGGGGTTGGTAACCTGAGAAGCATTGAGCACGATGTGGTCCCAGTAGATGCGAAATGGCTTGTCGCACCCGCACCCGGCAAGGATCACGCCTCCAGTCTCCGCCTGCTTCTTGAGGTCGTCCAGCTTCTCGCGAGACCAGGATGCATTGGGCCGGTAGAACGAGGGCGCGGGCCGAACTACTATGGCATTCTTGGGGCAGAAGACGACACATCTCTGGCATCCGGCGCACTTGGAGTCATCGGATACCAGCCGATCAGCCACCGGATCGTAAGTGTGGGTGCCAAAGGCACACTGTCGCTCGCAGCCCCGGCACTGGCCGCATTTTACTTCGTCCCTGGTGATCTGAAACTCTGGAAAGACGAATGATTTCATTGCAAGACCGTCCTCATATTATTTAGTTCGCCTACTACCGGTTCTCCTCCATTGGGCGTCCAGACTCGATCAAGCTGCGGCGAAATGAGTCTGATAGACGCTTCCTCTGAGGATAGATAGAACATATCTCCTCTCGTGGCTGCTGTAATGGGTCGAAGCCGGATTCTATCTGTGAGGCCTATCATCCTTCCCGTCTGGCCGATGATTACTGCAAAGGGCCCGTTTATGAGTAGGGGCGCGTAAACCATCCTCAGAGTTGTGAGCAGCTTCTTCTCCGAGTCATTCATCCGGTCGATTGCATTCCAGATAGGCGGGGCGAGAATCCTGGCCACAATCTCAATAGGAAGATTCTGCCTCCTCATGAGCAGGTCCGCTGCATAGGCAATGACTTCCGTGTCCGTCTGAAGTGTGCAGGCATAGCCGTACATCTCCAGGTACCAACGATTGGTGCCGTAGGAGGAGATCTCGCCGTTATGAACTATGGTAGTATCCAGGAGGCTGAAGGGATGAGCTCCGCCCCACCAGGCCTGGGTGTTGGTGGGAAAGCGGCCGTGCACCGTCCAGGCATAGGCCGAGTAGAGCTTGTCCAGCATGAAGTACTCACCTATCTCCTCAGGATAGCCCACGCCCTTGAAGCAGCCCATGTTCTTGCCGGAAGAGAAGACATAAGCATTCTCGATCTTGGTGTTCACCCACATAATCTTGCCCACGATGTAATCCCCATCGGAAAGCAAAGAGTCCTCGCCTTGCTTTTTGGGAAGGACAAAGTAGCGCCAGACTAAGGGAGGATCGCTTAAATTTACCTCATCGCAATGAGGGATCTCTTCATCGTAGACCACATCGAAATTTTGGTGGAGAAATGCATCCAGCTCCTTTTTAGCAGACAGTTTGGCTGCGATGCCCTGGCCGGTGAACATGAGATGGAATGCATAGTAATCCTTGTAATCCGGGTATATGCCATAGGCTGCAAACCCTCCACCCAGACCATTGCCGCGGACGTGCATATTGGCTATGGCCATCATGACGCCGGCCCCGGTAAAGCGTTCCCCATCTTGGTTCATGGCCCCAAAGATGGAGCAGGCACAGATCTCCTTATTGTAAAGCTCCCTTCTAATCCTTGGCATAATAACCTTAAACTCCATCCGCCGACGTTTTTCTGGCTGTGATCGCATAATCAGGACATTTTCCCGCTGCAAAAAAAATGAGCACAATACCATGCACTAGAGCAGAGGCAAATACCGATCTAGCTCCCACTGGGTCACGTTGGTGCGGTAGGCATCCCACTCTGCTTTCTTGTTGGCGATTAAGGCCTTGAAGACATGTTCTCCCAGTGCCTCCCGGACGAGTGTGCTTTGCTCTGTTAGCTGCATAGCATCGTTCAGACTTCCCGGCAGAGAGGCGATTCCTGCCTTCTTTCTCTCCTCATCGCTCATGTGATAGATGTCCTGTTCCTGGGGTGCGGGCAGATCGTACTTGTTGGCGATTCCGGCCAGGCCGGCGGCCAGCATGACGGAGAAGGCCAGGTAGGGATTGGTAGCGGGATCGGGGCTTCTGAACTCGACTCTTGTCGCGGCTTCCTTTCCGGGCTTGTACATGGGCACTCTGACCAGAGCGGATCTGTTTCTTCTCGCCCAGCAGATGTAGACCGGCGCCTCATATCCGGGGACCAGGCGCTTGTAGGAGTTGACCCACTGGTTGGTAACGGCTGTGATCTCGGGCGCGTGCTTGAGAAGGCCAGCAATATAGTGCTTGCCATCCTCGGAGAGGTGGTACGGGTCGCCGGCATCGAACATCACATTTCTCTTTCCCTGGAAGAGGGACTGGTGTACGTGCATTCCGCTGCCGTTCTGGCCGAAGATGGGCTTGGGCATGAAGCTGGCATGGTATCCGTACCGCCGAGCGATCTCCTTGACGGTGATTTTGTAGGTCATCACCGTATCAGCCATATCCAAAGCGTCCTTGTAGCGCAGATCGATCTCGTGCTGAGAGGGAGCAACCTCATGGTGGCTGTACTCCACATCTATGCCCATCGAGTCCAAGGCCAAGATGGTGTCCCGCCGCAGATCGGATGCGTTGTCGGCGGTGGTCAGGTCGAAGTATCCTCCGCTGTCCAGGCCCTCCGTGCAATGCTCATTTTTAAAGTAGAAGAACTCCAGCTCCGGGCCCACCAGGAATCTGTAGTCTTTATCCTTGATGCGCTCCAGATTTCGTTTCAGGACGTACCTGGGGTCGCCTTCATAGGGGCTGCCGTCGGGGTTTTGGATGTCGCAGAACATCCGGGCCACGGCATGTTCCTGCTGCCTCCAGGGTATGAGCTGGAAGGTTGTTGGATCAGGCTTGGCGACCATGTCTGATTCATGGATTCGGGCAAAGCCCTCTATGGAGGAGCCATCAAAGCCCATGCCCTCTGAGAAAGCCCCGTCCAGCTCGTTGGGGTTAATGGCAAAGCTCTTGGGAACTCCCAGGATATCCGTAAACCAAATTCGGACAAATCTCACATTGAATTTGTCTATTGCCTCAAAGACTTGATCACATGACTTCGTTTGCAGGGCCATTACTTAGCCTCCTTGAGCCTCTTTATCTTCGATCCAAATTTATAGCTATTTGAGGTCAAGTCTTAAAAATTATGGGAAATTATGATCGCAGAAAGTCTTTTGAATAAGGCATAATTCTATTTTCAATAGAGATCGTTTCCTTCAGATCTTCCTTCATACGGCACCTGTGCACCTCTTCTTCTCCATGCACTTGCAGTGCCTTCATCTCCTCCGACTGGAAGGCAGAGAGGCGCTCCATGAGCAACTCGTAGTTCACCTGGTGCCCGTCAAACTCCGGCCCATCCACACATGCCAGCTTCGTCTCTCCATCTACCTCGACTCTGCAACTGCCACACATGCCCGTGCCGTCAATCATGATAGGATTGAGGCTGACGATGGTCTTAATCTGGCGGTACCGGGTGATATCGCTGACCAGTCTCATCATGGGCACGGGCCCGATGACCACGACCAATCCCGGAGTCTCTCTTTGCAGGGCCTCCTCTAAAAGCTGTGTCACCAGTGCTTTGCGCCCCAGTGAACCGTCATCCGTGCAGATCAAGAGCACATCGGAGACCGCGGCCATCTCCTCCTGAAGGATGACTAGCTCCTTTGTGCGTGCCCCAATGATGCTCACCACCCGGTTTCCCAGGCTCTTCAGCTTCTTGGCGATTGGATAGAGGACCGCCAGGCCCGTTCCCCCGCCTACACAGATTGCTGTACCCACTTTTCCTACTTCAGTGGGCCGGCCCAGGGGACCGGCCACGTTCAGGTAATAGTCGCCCTCCTGCAGGGTCTTGAAGAGAGCCGTGGACCGGCCCACCACATGAAAGATGATGGTTATGGTCCCCTTTTCAGCATTTATGTCAGCCATGGTCATGGGGATACGCTCTCCCTTCTCATTAGCCCTGAGAATCACGAACTGCCCAGGCTGGGCAATTCGGGCGATATTGGGCGCCTCGATCTCATTGAGAATGATATCTCCGCCAGCCATCTCCCTGCGTCTGACTATCTTGTACATGCGAGCCTCAGCGAACGGTATGCTGTTCGAATAAAAAAAACTAACGATAAAAGATTATATTGACTATAGACGTCCCGGCACGATATTATTATCAGTATTTAAAATAAATAGGTCATTTTTTAGAATTGCACCTTTCTTTTATCCTCACTCTTTCTCATCTTCAGCAGTGTGCGCGTTAGGCAAGAAATCCTGCTCTTTGTCGTTTCCTCTTATGTTCTCCACGTCGTATCCGGTTTCTTTCGGAACCTTTGATTCCAGAACCCACATAATCTGCTCCGGCTCATACGTGCCTCCTGTGGAATAGCACCTCACCATCGGAGCGCCGATATATTCAACGCGTAAGTTGCACAGAGGGCAAATCGCTATTACAACTTCCCCTTTTTCATTTTTTTTTCTGGTATTGAACATGGGCTTTCATCTTCCTTCAATCCATATCATATTCACAGCTACCTTCATCCAAATAAACATTCGGTCTGGCTAACCAAAGTTTCAGTATTGGCTCATTTCAGCTCTAACAGGTCTCTTGCCTCATGTCTCGCGTTTTTTATTTTTGCTTTAGTAATGCCTCCGCGATTCTTTTCTCCTCCTTTGTCAGAGAATACTGGCCGCATCTGTCTCTATCTGACCGTCCTTGAACTTGATCTGGCCTCAGCAGGACGGTCTTCTCGCGAGGCGTGCGGGGGGCGGATTTCTGGGTGCGGTTTACGCAGGGCGAGCATTCTCTACACCGCCATCAAGACAATCAGTCAATCCATTAGCAGAGTGAATCCGCTGCATTTTCTGGCCCAGGGAACTTTAGCCTGCTTCGCTCCGCAGTCTTTGCATTCCGTGCAAGGAACGCGGCAATGGATGTAGGTTTTGAAATGAAAGAAGCTCAAGTGACACCAGTTTCTTTCGGTGGTATCATGCACGCAGCATTCGGGTTTGCCGCACGTTGCGCAAGGAAGGAGATCGATCCAGAAGCTTTAGAGGCGCTGAGAGAGAGGAATGTAGCCAATGTCTTGATGGATGGACCCGGACACCATGTGGGCACGGAGCAGACTGCGGATCATGCCTACGTGCGCTTTCATGGCCGCAACTACGATATCTGGTATAAGGGCGAGGAAAAGGACGACCACAGGCTGAATAGATACGACTATCTCTACAGGAAGGAGCAGCTTGAATCCTGGGTGCCTCGCATCAATGAGGCCGCATCCGCCTGCCCGCGCCTGTACGGTGGCCGCGGACAATCCTGCGATCCTGCAGACGGAATCATCAAGGCTGAAATCCGGCTATTTTGGCCTTATCTCGAATTAGATTTCGATCAACACGCCGTGCTTCTTGAAGAACTCTTTTAGCGCTTCCTCGACAACTTCACTCTGGGCACGCAGGCTGCTCTTTGTTTTTGCCGTGTAAACCTTTAGAGTCTTGGCTATAGGTTCGGATAGAGTCAATGTAGTTTTGGGCATCAATCCGTTCCAGATGGGACATTACGTATATATAGATTTTGGTACATATCAATTTATGAACCAAAAGCTTTATATTTAAAAATATCATACAAAGCCAATCGCAGAAAAAGTCTAAATGGTGAATTTAAAATGCAAAATAAAAAAGACAAGAGAACAAAGGGTGTTGCAGTGAAAGCAACGTCTGATGTAGGGAAGACAGTGGCTTCTGGAAGCGCAGATGCAAAGAAAGGGGCAGCGGATTTGGGGAAAAAAGGGACACCTGGAAAAGGTGATGCGAGAAAGGGGTGGAAAAAGTAGGGAATAACAACTCCCAAGCAATAAAATAGGCAGTATCAAGCTGATTTTGTTCGGGATTTAAAAGGCGGTCTTAAGGATTAGTCGCTGAAGACCGCTAATAATTGGCGCTAAGAGGCATAATGCGACAGTTTCCTGCCGGCTATCTATTCTTTAGATTCTTTCGCGATGGTATAGTCCGTCAGGATAAAACGGCTGGCAAAAGTCTTTTATTTCATTAGCTTATTTTGTGTAGCACGTAAGAATTCTTTAAAGCTTTTGATATTAAAATTTTTAAGTGCCAAGAGTTATATATCTGTAGCATAGTGAATTGGAAATTATGCCTAAAACTACATTGACTCTATCCGAACCTATAGCCAAGACTCTAAAGGTTTACACGGCAAAAACAAAGAGCAGCATGCGCGCCCAGAGTGAAGTTGTCGAGGAAGCGCTAAAAGAGTTTTTTGAGAGGCACGATGTCAAAGTTGAGGCATGATTATCAAATCGCATCGATATGCATATGATTCTAACTATGGTGCGGCACATCCAGCTGCAGCTCCGGTGACCCAGATCTCTCCGCCGGAGCCTGGCAGTGTGGCGATAATAGATGGGCATCTGCTGTAACAACGTATGGCTTTGTGCTGAAGAAAGGAAGTCTTGGTCGGAGATAAAATGAAATCTTAAAATAAAAAGATTTTAGTATCTATATTCCGAAGTACCAAAATCTATATAAACTAAGGGCCTACTATGTTAATGTATAATGCCCAAAACTACGTTGACACTATCCGGTCCAGTGGCCAAAATGCTGAAGATTTATACTGCGCAAATCAAAAGCAGCTTGCGGGCACAAAGTCAGGTGGTCGAAGAGGCATTAATCGAGTTTTTCGAGAAGCGTGGCTTTAATCTCAAGGATATAAAGAAAAAATAATGGTACATGGGAGTGAGATTGAATTGAGCGACAATTTAACCGAGAAAGATCTGGATGTACAGGAAAAAAAGGTCTTTGGCCGAATCATAGATATGTGGAGCATGGGAAGTGAGGAAGATCCTTATGCCCTGAGTACCGTGTCTGAAGTCATGAAATACTCCAAGACTGACGGCCTTTCTGAGGAACAGATTTTAACGGTCCTGAAGAAACTGGAGGAAGATAAACTGTTCCACATGGATGATGTGAACGGCAAAGCATATATTAAATATAATGTCGAAGCAGTTCAAATAGTCAAAGAGCTTCAGAAGACGGAATATGTACATAGCAGAAACAAGTTCATACCGCCCGATCATCAATAATTACAGTAGATTTAGTGCCTAAATGTTAGCCTCTTTTCGGAATTGTCCTTTTTTTGCTGCTTGCATAAAAGTTGGTTGCCGCGTCTGGGAAAAATAAGATAAAAAAGAGAAGATGGCCGTCAAATGTACACGGCTGTTCCAGGCTCGACGTTGACTATCTTTGTAACTCCACTCTGGAAGTACATTCTCTTGGGGTAATTGAACTGGCCGTCGAAAACCCTTATGTCGTGGTACATGTTTCCTTTTACGCTAAAGCCAAAGCTTCCATCTCCTGAGGTCTCTTTACCTATGTAAACCTCGTCCAAGTAAACATCATAGCCTCTCATTCCATTGGACTTGATGATCACCGACACGTCTCCGAAAGCAGGTCCCGGAGTAAGCTGTGGGTTGTATTGTGGGGTTCCTGCCAATATTTGCCCCCCATAATACACGGGATTCGTTGATGGCACCATTGATCCTGGTGCTTCCTGGGCAAACACATCCACAACGACTACATTGCTGGGCTGATTGTTCACCACAAAGTAGAGCATGTGTCTTCCTACCTGATCGGCTGCAAAGTCCATGGTATTATAACCTGAGTAGAACTGGTAGGTTTTGTACTCTAGCGTGTTTTTATCTGTCTGAATTATCTCGTAGAAGCCCGCAGGTCCTTCAACTGGTGCGTAGGCGATCAACTTCAGCCCTGTTCCGACTGGGCTTATCACGTACTGTGTCCAGTTCGTTGCTCCCTGGACCCAGATCTCGTTGTTCCTGGATGGTACTGTGGAGACATACTGGGAGTATGGCAACGCCTGACCGGTCCCGTAGTATATCTCAGAAGGCATTTTCTGCGCTATATCAAACCTTGAAGGAGTGCTGATGATCTCGCCTACTAAAGGCGCAACTGAGGTTGTATAATACTCTCGGAAGGGCGAGAATGTGACTTCGCTATACTCTTGGCTGTAGAAGGAACCACCTGATGTGTACCAGGGGAAGTTGAAATAATATCCGCTGGAGACTATGTTTGGACTAAGCCAATCCCCTCCGGATCCTATTTTACCATCATCTTTTCCTTTGTTTCCATCACGTTCTCCCATGGCACAAGAAATTCCCAGGAATAAGATGACCGTAATAACGATCATTTTAATCAGTTTATTTGACATATTTTATCACCACACTGTTTTTAAAAAATAGATATGGGAGATTGATGCCATTAAGGCTCGATGGCCGAAATGAGCCTGCTATCAACCTCAAAAATCTCTAAGACATTTCATGCACAGGCTTCGTTGACCCTGCAGGAGTCCTGGCAAACACATCTACAACGACCGTATTGCTGGGCTGGTTGTTAACCACAAAGT
>JBAQXX010000069.1:0-80398 GCA_049299735.1 Methanothrix sp.
GTATCCAGTGATCGATATCCATGATCACATGCTCGCCTGCGGAGAGCATTTCCGCATGGGTGTAAACCTTCTTGTCCTCGGCGAAGTCAAAGAGCATCTTGTGTTTGCCAAAGAACTTCAGGGACTCTCGCATCAGCTCGCTCTGTGACATGCCCAGGTCTTCCTTCATCTTCTTGAACAGGCCTGCTGTCTCTTCATCTAAAGCGATGGTAATTCTTTCCGGTGACTTCATTTAATCCCCAACATTTCGCTCTACTAATACCAGTCTCTCTTATGTTATATTATCTTTGTCAAGCATTATCTTTTTATACTGATTCCGGAAAGCCGATTCCTATTTCACAGGACACTAATGGCGTTATCGCTGTAGACCGATATTGTTAAATTCAAACGAGAAATAACTTGTCATCATGGACTCGTGGATGAAGGATGGAAAAAAGTACAGCGAAAGTGACAAAAAAAAGCTGGAGAAAGGATCAGGCTTTGTCAAGGCCTGGACACTGATCAGTAACTGGTTCTACAGGGTAGTATCCTGGTAATCCAATATTATTATCATTTTGTTTTTATTAGATCTCCTAGCATTGCCGCCCTCGTCTTTAGCTGGGCCATTACTTCGTCCCGGCTTATTCCCAGGGACATTACAGACAGGATTGGATCGTCTGCAGCGATTCGCGATCCCTTTCCGGGCACATCTGCGGTCCAGTCTCTGACCAGATCCTCCTTGATGATCAGATCACGGGGGGCATAGATTATGATTCTGCCTGCTGTGCAGCGGTACTCTGCCAGCCGCTTTGGCAGCCTTCCCGAAAAGGACTGCAGATGAGCCTGGAAGACATTGTCCCCTCCGGACAATTCCACCGTATCCAGACTGCCCTGAAAGCGACTATTGACCTCAACCACAACAGGGCCTTTTTCGGTAAGCAAAAAATCAACACCATTGCTGCCCACTAGCCCCAGCTTCGCGATAATCTCTTCAGCCATCTGCCCAATGGCGCATTGCGGGGGAGCGAGGGGTGTGATGTTCCCGCTGTACCTGAATCCTTTCGCCCCAGCCCAGGAGAGTCCGATGAGCTGCTCGTTGACGGCAATGGCGCGCGCCTCGCGACCATTCCCAATGACCGAGACGCTGGCGGGCCGGCCAATGATCAGCTCCTGGGCGATGAGGCTTTCTCCTATGCCATCCTGTGCCCACATGCGCTCATGCATTTGCAGCTCTGAGGGCCTCTGCACTATCCTGCACCCAACCCCACCAGCACCCTTGCGCGGCTTGACAAGAAAGGGATAACTCAGATTATCTGCGACATCGACAAGCTGCGTCTTTATGAATGGAAAGCCATTCACTTCCAGCCAGCTCGCCTGCCAGAGCTTATCTGAGACCTGAGCCGTTTTTTCTGGAGGGTTATTGAGCACAGGCACACCCCGGATAGATGCCTCTTCCAGGCCCGGCCCCAGGACGACGGCATCAGGGCGAAACTTTTCCACATAAAACGAAAGATGCGCTTCTGCCCCTTCGCGCGGCATTTTGGCCGTCTCTTTTGCCCATCCGGCCAGGTCGACATCGCAGTAACAATCGACCGCAAAAACCTCATGGCCGGCCATGCTGGCGGATCTGGCAATGTGTCTGATGTTGATGCCTATTACTAATATTCTCATAGTGTTTATTCCGGATACAATACCTGTTTTCCGTGAGGAGAGGGCACAATCTTAAGGCCGCCCTCAAATGCATCATGAAGCTCTTGGCCCATGAAGAGCCGGTCCAGAAATACCGCCAGCGCCGCCACCTCGGAATGGGGCTGGTTGCCAACGGCCACATTCCAGTCCGCCAGATCGTACATCTCGGCCGGAACCTTCTCTGCGCCCACAACTACCAGGATCTTATCACATTCGCGAATCTCGTCGATCACATCGGGCAGGTTGGAGCCGTACATGGTGAGGTGAACCACCTTTCCTCCCGCCTCTTTCCAGCGCACCGTCTCTCCCTTCCATGAGACATCTGCCCGGAGGCAAAAGCTTCCCCCCCAGCGCTCTGCCACATCGGCCAGGCTCTCTTCCACGTGAGAGTCGCGTCCGGAGAGTAGCATCTCTTCCGCTCCAAAGGCCCTGGCCACCAGGCCAACATGGGTGGTGATCCTCTTGTCTCTCTCCGGCCGGTGCCCGATGCGCAAAACCACGACTCGCATAGCCGCGGGAGGGCTGGCATCTTATTTAGTCTTAATTGGCCGCCTTTTTTTTGCGCCGTCACTGGACCCTTGCAAAATAGCTAAATTCCAAAGGTGCGTCAATCTCCAGGATGAACCTGTGCGAGAATTGTCGGGGCAAGGGCTACCTGGTGGTAGGTGAGAAGCCCTGTCCCAACTGCAATGGCAGCGGAAAGACCGAGTCCATCTCCCTGGGAGAGGCAACGGACAAAGATATGAAGGAGCTTATTGATAGCGGCTCCACGAAATGCAGCGTCTGCCAAGGCTCGGGCAAGATGCCGGTAACAGAGAGCTGCCCGACCTGCGCGGGCCTGGGGCGCGAGTACCTGTGCGTCGTGTGCAAGTCCAAGCTTTCCAGCAAAAAAGAGCTATGCGAGCGCTGTGCCAAAAAGCCGCTTGTGCATATTCTCGATCCTGCGTGTGATGTAAGAGATGTCGTTATAGGCGAGATCTATCAGGGAAAGGTCAATGGCCTGGCCAGTTTTGGGGCCTTTGTGGATCTATCCGAGAGCGTGAGGGGACTCGCCCACAACAAATACCTGAAGAGCAAGCCGGAGGTGGGCGACAGCATCTTCGTCACGGTGCGAAATATTCTGGCTAACGGCAATATAGAGCTGGAGCCGGCCGAGCTGATGGAGTACAACACTGTTGAGGTGGAAAAGGAGCTTCCTATATCCAAGACCGCAGATCTGCAAAAGCAGGTGGGCAAGCAGATCATGATCAAGGGGGAGATCATCCAGGTAAAGCAGACGGGAGGGCCCACCATATTCACCATTGCGGACGATTGCGGACTGGTATTTTGTGCCGCATTTGAGCGGGCCGGTGTGCGGGCCTACGCCGATATCGACAATGAGATGATGGTGCGGGTCATCGGCGAGGTAAGCCTGCGCAACAATCAGGTGCAGGTCGAGATCAAGTCCATGAAGCGCCTTTGGGGTGGAGAGGCATCCAGCGTCAAGGAGCTGATTGAGCAGGCGATTGACCGGCGCGCTGAGCCCTCCAAGACAGAGTTTCTGGTGAAAAGCGAGATCTTGACCAGGCTTCTCCCGGCCATGAAGCAGGTTGCCAAGGAGATTCGCCGGGCGGTTCTCAAATCCCAGCCCATCGTGGTGCGCCATCACGCCGATGCCGACGGCATCACCGCAGCGGTAGCCATCGAGATGGCGATCTTGCCGCTCATCACTGAGGTAGGCGGACCTGATGCTGAGTACCACAACTACCGGCGCGCCCCCAGCAAAGCGCCCTTTTACGAACTGGAGGATGTGACCAAGGATCTGACCTATGCTCTGGAGGATCAGACCCGGCACGGCCAGAAGATGCCGCTCATCGTTTTGATGGACAACGGCTCCACTGAGGAAGATGTTCCGGCCATGCGTCAGGCTCAGGTCTACGGAATGGATATGCTGGTCGTCGATCACCATCATCCCCACAAGATCGTGGACCAGTATCTCATCGCTCACGTCAATCCCGCGCACGCCGGCGGCGACTTCGGTCTGACTACAGGCATGCTTGCCACAGAGATCGCCCGCATGATCTATCCCCCGGTGGAGAGCAAGATCAAGCACTTCCCAGCGGTCTCGGCGGTGGGCGACAGAAGCGAAGCGCCGGAAGCAGCTGCCTACATAAAGCTTGTCGAGGACAGGTACAGCAGAGAGGATCTCAAGAAAGTTGCTCTGGCCCTGGACTACGAGGCTTTCTGGCAGCGCTTTAATGATGGGCGGGGCGTGATAAACGACATTTTATGCCTGGGCCGGCTGGACCGCCACCAGAGGATAGTGGAGCTTTTATGCGAGCAGGCCAACGCCGCTATTGACGAGCAACTGCGGGCCAGCATGGGCAATGTGAAGAGCACAAAACTGCCCAATGGCATTATCATGAATGTGCTGGATGTGGAGAACTTCGCTCACAAGTTCACCTTCCCTCCGCCCGGCAAGACCTCAGGCGAGGTGCATGATAGACTCTGCAAAAAGTATGCAGGAAAGCCCGTTGTCACCATTGGCTACGGCCCGGATTTTGCCGTGCTGCGAAGCAAAGCCGTAAAAATGAACATTCCCCAGATGGTCAAAGAGCTGATGGAGGAGATTCCCAATGGCGGCGTCTCCGGCGGTGGGCATTTGGTAGTGGGATCGATCAAATTCGTGGGCGGCATGAGAAAGGATGTGCTGGCCAAGCTGGCCGAGAAGATCGCTGCCTGCGGGGTGGACGAGCCTGCAAAGGGCGGATAGACGACGGGCCGAGCCCAGCGTCTTTTCTTATTTTAAATTTAAATGAATACCATCGCAGCTTGCTGCGCGGGTGCGCTGCCGCCGTTTCACTTTGTGAGAAATTTGAGTCTTATCTGGCAGACTGCTCTACTTTCCCCCGGCCTTCTCCACCAGCCCCCAGCCGCGATCTCGGGCATAGCTCTGTAGCACTTCCTGCACCATCACCATGAACTGCTCCTGGCTGAAGCGAAGCTGCGCGGCAAGCCTTTCCACCAGCGGCTCGACGTTTTTCACATCATCGCTCTTGATGCTCCGCAGGACTATGGCGGCCAGGGCCATGAGCCGCAGACCTTCTTGCGTCCTGTCCTGCTGCACGGCAAGAGCGCCGATCTGGAAGAAGGCTCCCGCCTCGCCGGGTCTATCTGCCAGCTCTTGATTGATCCGCAGAGCTTTTTGGAAGCTTTCCATGGCCTTTTCTTTCTCTCCAGCCTGAGAATGAATCAGCCCCTGGCTGTGCAAAATAGCGGCTTCGCCGGCCCGATCGCCCATTTCCTGAAAGAGCGGCAGAACCTCTGCAAACTCCGCGCCTGCCGGCGGGAAGTCGCCCTTCTCCAGATCGAGGCTGGCCAGGTTGAAGAGGGCAAACGCAGCGCCCTTCCTGTCTCCTGCGGCCTCCAGCAACTCCATTGATCTCGCGAGCATCTGGCGCGCGCCGTTATAGTCGCCCCTGCCCATATCCAGGCGGGCCATCTCCTGCAAAGCAGCAGCTTCGCCCTTCATATCTCCCAGGCTCTTCATTATCTCTGCGATCTTCTGCAGCTTTTCTTTCGCGGCATCATTTTCGCCTTTCAACATGTCAATAGCGGCGATGCTGCTCAGGCTGACGGCTTCGCCTGACAGGTCGCCTGCGGAATAAAATGCATCCGCCGCTTTTTGCAGGCTCTCTTTTGCCAGGTCATGCTTTTCCTGGTGCATGAGAGCTGTGCCCAGGCCATGATAAGAGGCGGCTTCGGGGGCAATCTGAAGAGCTCGCCCGTACCACTCTGCTGCCTTTCTGTATTCGCCCTGATCCAGATGGGCCCTTGCGATCCAAGCAATAGGAGCAGATTGCCGATCCAGATTTAGGAGTTCCTGATTCAGCCTTATCAGTTCGGAGTAGTAACCGCGCCTCTGCAGATAGCCGCTGATGCGGGCTGTCACGGCGAACGCATTGTCCTTGTCTTTGGCTGCCAGATAATGCCAGCGTGCTTCCAGCAAGACATCTAAGCGAGAGAGACCCAGCACTGCAGAGCGCCCGGCTTCGGCCATATCCCTGAGGAAATCGCCGGCTGCCTTCTGTGCGGTGCCCTGCTCCTCTGAGCTTAAGGCCGCCAGGAGTGAGGCGCGAATGGCTGAGGGCACCGCCCACAGCTTTCCCGCTGCGTACGCTAACGAGAGATCCTGCCACTCGTCGGCGCTGGCGGCGGCCTGCTCTTCCGCCGCGCCGGAGACGGCTACCAGGCCCGCCGGGCTTATTGCGATGCTAAAAACCGCGGCTTGAGAGAGGGCATGGCTGGAGGAAGAGCTGAGGCGAGAGCTGAGCTTTGCCAGCGGATCTTCGTCTGCGGCGAGATCACCCAGGCTCAAGGCCTTGCCTGTTTGGGCCAGGCGAGCCGGATGGCCCATGGCCGTGAGATGATGCGCGGCAAGAGCGGCATAAGAGATCTCGCCTCTTTTATAGCGATCCGCCAGACCCTCGTACTGGAGAAGATATCTGATAAATGCCGCCTGGCCCAGGCCATCCAGCTTCCACAGCACAGCGCGGGCCGGCAAGCTCAGGGCATCTGCTGGCAAAACGCTGCAGGTTATGATGGCGCGGCCTGCTGTCATGCCTTTTAGCATCATTAAGTAGAACTCGGCCAGATCCGGATCGGAAATTTTACAGGTATTGCCGTCCAGGTCAAGACCATCCCAAACCATCAGGATGCGAGAGGCTTTCAGCACTTCCACCAGGCTTTGCAGCCTCTTCCGGACTGAGCGCTTTGGGTCTTTGAGGCTTTTTTCTGCGGCCTCTTCACCAATTTCGCTCAAATGGCCCACTGCCGCCTCCAATAGCCGGGCTGAGCTTATGCGGTTATGCGGCGAGCCGTAAATGGGAAGAACGCTGTAGCCGGCTGGCGCCAGCAGGCGGGCCAGATGGGTAGCCAGAGCGCTCTTGCCCACGCCGTCTGGGCCGGTGATGATCAGAGTTTGCACCCTGCCCTCTCGCAGGGCGGCAGCAAGCTGCTGCAGATCGCGTCTCCTGCCCACAAAGCGCTCTGCCCGGCCCTCCGTCAGTCCCGACAGGGCGGTCTGCTCCCGGTAAAGGTTGGCCGGCGCAGGCCCTCTCTCTTGGGGATCGTAGATCTTGGGCAGATCATAGATCGAGTACAGAGCTGGAACTGAAACTGGAACCGGAGTGAAAGCCGCCGCAATCTCCCGGCGCACAGATATAAGCGCTTCGTCCATTGAAAGACCTGCGGCCAGGGCTTGGTACAGGGGCCCGGTGGCTGATGTTGGTGCATTCCAGGCCACGGCCAGAGGAATGCTTTCCGCCAGCCTCTGGCAGAGCAGATGCAGAGCTAAAGGAGGCTCGCTCTGCCGACCGCTCAGAATGATGCCCACAAGGCCGGTGTCCTTCAGGGCTGCGGCCAGATCTTCGGCAGACCTTAGATCGGCCCGGCCCGCCGGTCCCTGCATTGAGAATGCTGCGCTGCCACCGGACACTTTTCCCAGGCCTGCCAGGTGCACCAGATGGGGCCGGAAGGACTCTACCCGGTCCAACAGCTCCTCCCAGGTGCCGCTCTCAGAGATGGCGAGAATCATGTCCAGACCCTCAGCCACCTTTTGGATCGACTGTTCTTCTTCTTCAATGTCTAACGGCTCAGCAGCCAAAAAAAGTACGCGCAGCGGCCCCGGCGTTAGCGAGGCCTGGGAGACAATCGGCCCGTTCGCCGCCTTTGGCAGGCGAATGACGGCAGAGCAGTCACTGCCGTCCGACTGTCCGGAAAGATGGAGCAGCTCCCAGGGAAGTTGCAGCACTTCCGGGATTTCCGAAGCAACCGTCAGCCTTGCGCCAGGCAGGATCACGGCTCCAAAATCCTGCCAGCCCGCCTCTAAGAAGAGATGAAATAATCCGTCACGAAGGATGGCCAGATAGCTTTTCGCCGTAGCCTGTCCTCGTCCTTGCAGAAGAGAGAAGTACTGAGATGCAGTCTCCAGTACCTGTTGAGTCTGAACCGGCGTGAGTGTTCTCTCTGCTACGACATTGCCCTCTATTTGGATTTTATAGGCAAAGGTCCTGGCAGCGGCGGTTCCCTCCTCCGAAACTGTGATTGTGATATTTTGCATATTTGGCCACCCCTTAGTTATTACCATC
Source organism: Methanothrix sp. (assembly GCA_049299735.1). Classification (GTDB taxonomy): domain Archaea; phylum Halobacteriota; class Methanosarcinia; order Methanotrichales; family Methanotrichaceae; genus Methanothrix. The sequence continues at coordinate 7,797 of JBAQXX010000069.1, forward strand.
AATATTTATTTCAAGGCCATCCGGCCCTTCAGCTCGCAATAGTCCTTGGGCTCCAGATGCACGACCACATCCCTGACAGCCGGGATCTTTCTCTTTATCGCGCTCTCCACTTCTTCGCCCACATTATGGGCTGCATCTATGGAAAGCGACGAGTCCACTCCAATATGCAGATCCACAAAAATCTCCCCTGTCGTGCCGCGCGTGCGAACGCCGTGGCAGGTGCAGACTCCGTCTACCGACTTTGCCAGATCGACTATCATGTTCTCTTCGACCAGAGCTTTGTCCAGCAATACCCGGGAGTTGTCTTTTAAGATCTCCAGGCCGGTCAGGAATATCAGTCCGCAGATGAGCAAGGCAATGACCGGATCGGCCAGAGGATAGCCTATCTTGACGGCAAATAGTCCCAGGATGACGCCAACTGATGCAAGAATATCGCTTCGCGTATGCATGGAATCTGCCACCAGGATGCTGCTCTTCAGCTTCTTGCCCAGGATATATTCGTAAGCCGAGACGCCGATATTGATGAGTATGGTTATGCCCATAACTGCGAAAGACAGTTCGGTTATCTGAGGGGCGGAATGGATTTGCAGGCGATTTACGGCTGCGATGACCAGTTGAATAGAGCCGGCAAATAGCAGCACGGCTATTCCCAGAGAAGCAAAGGTTTCGAACTTGGCATGGCCGTAAGGATATTCTTTGTTGGGAGGGCGAGCCGCCAGGGAGATGCCCACCAAGCCTATGATATTGGATGTGCCGTCGAAGAGAGAATGCAGGCCGTCTGCGCTCATGCTCAAAGAGTTGGTGAAAAGGCCATAGCCTCCCTTGACAAGGGCAGTGGCTATGTTAATTGCAAATATTATTATCAGTATGCGACGAACCGTCTCATAATAGGCCATCATGATAGATATGCAGGGAGAACGATAAATAATTATTTGACTCTAATGGGTTGGACACGAATGTTCCCGAAGCTAAATCACCGTTATTACTGTGGGCAGGCCCATGTCCTGCAAGTCCTCCCATAACAATACCCTGCGGTTGCCTTCCCTGTCCACGAGGGTCAAATTCCGCAGATTCCACTCACCCGTCTCATTGGTTTGGGGAAGAATCATCGTTGTGCTGTAGTATCCATCCTTTGCCGTTCCCGATGTAAGGGTTTGAGCAGAGAAGAGCGCGGCAGCTTCCTCTCCAGACGGACCGGAAAACGCCGCTTCTGCCGCCCAAACGCCCTGGTCGTCGATGAGGTGAGCGGCCAGGTTTATGGTCTGGGGCGATGCGGCAGAGATCTGCAGCGGCTGGATGGTGAAGCCCGCAACGTTAGGCGGCTGATCGTCGGCCAGCAGGCTCGCAGTGCTTTGGGGCGGGATCAATGGATCGGCTGCGCCAGCTGAGGAAAAACATTCGCTGCTGCTGCCAATCTTTACGGTCTTCTCAATGGAAAAGGAGCCCACTAGGTCCTCCACGCTCTTGCCGTAGGCGGAGGCAGGCGATGCGGCAGCGAGCAGGAGGAGAAAGGCTAAAGCTAGAATTCGAGAATGCAAACTGCGTTCACCTTTATCACAGTTGGCTGGGAGAGACAAATATCTTTTGCTGGGCGAAACCAGCACGCTAGAATATTGATCCAATCCGGTGACCGGTTCATCGCGGGCCGCTCCGGCGGCGTGGTCGGTGCCGTCGTTCCCTGGCGAGGGGCCTTTGCGGGCGTAGCCCCTGCGCACATTTTCTACGCCGCAGGCACGCACAACCTGCGTGTGGCAGGCCTGGCCTGCAAAGTGGCCTACATGCCCAGCGACGCCGATCTGGCCTTTTGGGAAATGATACTGCGGGAAATAAAGGTCTAATTCGCCACCCTGCAAACGTATCAATGGGTTACTATTACGATTGTAGATATAATTTAAAATGTATTTATATAACGATAAATCAATCTATTTTTCTTGAGATTCAGACATCTTCTGGCAGCCTGGGCCACATTCTCCCGGTCTTCATCCCGGCAGTAGATGCCAAAGCGCCAGGTAGCCCTGTGCGCTCTTTCCAGTATGCTGACCAGAGGAGACACCTCTCGTAGGGGTCTCACCTCATCCTCGACAAGAGCCGGAAAGTTTCCCTCCGGTGCATCAGGAAGCGCCGGATTGTCCACAAGAATGTAATCTGCCTCTACTCCTGCCTCATGAGCAATCTCCTGGGCCAGCATCTTCTCGCTCACCTTGAGAATTGAAGGGTCCAGGCACTCCAGGCCGACATACACCGCCCGCTTAAAAATTCTCCTGGATCTGATGCGCAAAGCCATCTCCGACGCGTAGCCGCCGGCTCCCTGCAGGGAATTGAAGAGCTGCATATCATCCATATCTTTTACGGCAGAAGCACTGGTTCCCTCCTCAATCATGCGCCGGATGGCCGCCGAGATCATGCACTCAGAGATGCGACAGACATGATGGTAATATACGGACGGATGCATGAGAAGCCGAGAGATGAGCAGAGATGTAGCCGCCTGCACGCCTCCTGCCTCCACCACCAGCTCTCCGCCATGAAGGGTCATCTTTTGCAATAGACGCAATCGATCTATCACCCCGTAGGCTACGCCGGTGTAATGAGCATCCCGGATCAGGTAGTCCATCCTATCCACATCGATCTCGCCGCTCACAATCTGTCCCAAACCAACTCCATTTATGGCGGACTGAATATCGGAGGCTTTCAGGCCATAGTTGTCTAAAACCGCCCGCAGTTCGCCTTTTTTCAGGATATCAATGATGCTCTCGTGCTCTTTTCGCAGGTAGGGGGCAAGGGCTGCCTCCGTGGCATGGGAGAGCGGGCCGTGGCCCACATCGTGCAGAAGTGCCGCAGCGCCGACCAGCATCTTATCCTCTTCCGGCAGGCCGAGATGGTTCGCGAGCAGATCAGCCAGGTGATAGGCACCCAGGCTGTGCTCGAAGCGAGTATGATTGGCACCGGGATAGACCAGGCTCGCCAGGCCGAGCTGCTTAATCCAGCGCAGCCGCTGCATCTGGGGTGTGTCCGCGATTTCCAGGGCAAGGCCCTCCAGCAATACGTAGCCGTGCACGGGATCTCTGATCTCGGTCATCTGGCATAACCGTAAGCCTCCTACATTAAATATTGTTCTGGTTGCATTTTTTTGGAGTATTGTTGAATGGAACCGAATTTTTGGATATATTTATATACCAAGGCCGGATTGTCCATTCCTTTCATGGAGTCAATTCCTGGCATGGCACAGGGTGGTCTGAGGATCTCCGGCTGGCTGATGACAGTAGCGGCAGGGACCGCTATGATCAAGATCGGCAAAACTGGTGTCTTTGTGAGGATTTGCAGACATTCTTCAAGGTCAATCTATTTTGTATCCGGCCAACGTGCCAGATAAATTTAGAGACTATTTAGTCTGACCAGATAATCTCCTTAAGATTATTTCATTCGAAGGCGACATAAATGTCAATGGAATATGCGTACATAGCTCTGTTGTTAGGCACTCTGATAGTTCTGGCGTTGCCTACGGGAAGGTATATTGCGAAAGTTTTCAATGGCGAGCCTACTCGAGTTACACCACTCTTGCGGCCTGTCGAACGGGCGTTTTACAGAATGGCGGGTGTGGACGAGACGAGGGTGATGTCATGGAAGAGCTATATTGCCTCACTATTGATCTTCAATGCCCTGGGTCTGGCAGCCGTCTTTTTGCTGCAGGAATTGCAGGGCTTTCTTCCACTCAATCCTCAGAACCTGGGAGCAGTCCGCTGGGATACAGCCATCAACACTGCCGTCTCCTTCACCACCAACACCAACTGGCAGGCCTATAGCGGGGAACAGACGATGAGCTACCTCACCCAAATGCTGGGCTTGACTGTGCAAAATTTCCTCTCTGCAGCTGTGGGGCTATCTGCAGCCATGGCCGTCATTCGAGGCTTCACCCGCAAAAATGCCGCCACCCTGGGAAATTTCTGGGTCGACCTCACCCGGTCGATTCTTTATCTGCTGCTGCCCCTGGCACTCATATGGGCTCTCTTGTTTGCATCCCAGGGCGTAATTCAGACCCTGGGCCCGAATGTCACTGCCCATACCCTTGAGGGTGGGGGGCAGTCGATCTCAATGGGGCCCGTGGCTTCGCAGGAGGCCATTAAGTTCCTGGGGACCAACGGAGGCGGCTTCTTCAATGCCAACTCCGCCCATCCTTTCGAGAACCCCACGACCCTCACCGACTTCCTGCAGGTGCTGGCCATGCTGCTCATAGCGGCATCGCTTCCCTTCGCCTTTGGCGCATTGGTTAATAACTCCAGACAGGGCTGGGCCATATTTGCAGCAATGTTCATTCTCTACCTGATGGGTTTGGGCTTCGCCCTCTGGGCAGAAGGACAGGGGAGCCCATTGCTGGAGAGACTGGGCGTGGCTGACGGAGTCAACATGGAGGGCAAAGAGGTGCGCTTCGGAATAGCGGCATCGGTGCTCTTTGCCCAGTCCACAACAGTTACCTCCTGTGGAGGCGTAAACAGCATGCACGACAGCATGATGCCTCTGGCCGGCCTGGTTTTGCTCTTTAACATGTGCATAGGCGAGGTGATCTTCGGCGGAGTCGGGGTGGGACTGATAGGCATTTTCTTCTATGCCATCATGACAATGTTCTTAGCCGGCCTGATGATCGGCCGCACTCCTGAGCTCTTCGGCAAAAAGCTGGAGCCCTTCGAGATGAGAATGGCAGTCATCGGTCTGCTAGCACCTTCCATCGTCCTGCTCATTCTGGCAGGCCTTGCCATAGTACTGCCCCAGGGCCTCTTCGGCCTGAACAACGGCGGGCCGCACGGACTCACAGAAATTCTCTATGCTTTCGCCTCGGCCTGCGGCAATAACGGGTCCGCCTTTGCTGGCCTGAACGCCAATACCACCTTCTACAACCTGGCCCTGTCTCTGGCGATGCTGGTGGGCAGATTTGCCACAATATTGCCGGCGCTGGCCATAGCCGGCTCCCTGGCGACAAAGAGGATTGTGCCCACCAGCACGGCCACCTTCCCGGTCGCCAGTCCGCTCTTCGTGATCATGCTGGTAGGCACGGTCATCATAGTCGGTGCTCTGACCTTCTTTCCCGCTTTTGTGCTTGGTCCCATACTCGAGCACCTGCTGATGCAGGCGGGCAGGACATTTTGAGGGGGGACAATATGCACACCAATAAGTCCAATTTATGGCAAACATCCCAGATAAAGCAGGCCATTTTAAATTCCATCCCCAAGCTGGACCCGCGCCGCCTCTGGCGTAGCCCGGTGATGCTTGCCGTGGAGATAGGCGCCATCCTGACCACACTGATCACGGCGCTCGATCTGATCTCAGGAGGAAACGCCGGATTTGACGGCCAGATCAGCCTCTGGCTCTGGTTCACCATCCTTTTCGCCAATTTCGCTGAAGCTCTGGCGGAAGGACGGGGCCGGGCTCAGGCAGAGACCCTTCGCCAGGCTAAGAGCGAGGCCATAGCCCAAAGATTGTTGGACAATGGCAAGATTGAGCAGGTATCGGCTCTTCAGCTTGTCAAAGGCGATCTTGTCCTAGCAAAGGATAGCGAGACCATACCCAGCGACGGCGAGATTGTAGAGGGAGTCGCACTGGTGGACGAATCAGCCATCACAGGCGAATCGGCACCAGTAGTTCGCGAGGCAGGAGGAGAGCTCTGTGGCGTCACCGGCGGCACTAGAGTTCTCTCCGGGAATATCAAGATCCTTATCACTGCGGACCCGGGCAAGACCTTCCTGGACCAGATGATAGGAATGGTGGAGAGCGCCAAGCGCCAGAAGACACCCAATGAGCTGGCCCTGGAGATACTGCTCATAGGTCTTACCGGACTGTTCATGGTGGTGGTAATCACCCTGGATGTCTTTGCCGGGTACATGGGTATCATCGTTCCCGTGCCTGTGCTGGTGGCGTTGCTGGTTTGCCTGATGCCCACCACCATCGGCGGCCTGCTGCCCGCCATCGGCATCGCCGGCATGGACAGGCTGCTTTCTCATAACGTCATCGCCATGAGCGGCAGGGCAGTGGAGGCCTCGGGCGACGTGGATGTGGTGCTCATGGACAAGACAGGCACCATCACTCTCGGAAACAGGATGGCCACACAGTTCCTGCCCGCCGAGGGAGTAACGAAAGAAGAGCTGGCATTGGCCGCTATGTACTCCTCGCTGGCAGATGTGACGCCTGAAGGCCGCAGCATAGTGGATTTGTGCAAGGAGACTCTGAGCATCCGCGGCAGAGATATCCGGGCGCCGGAGGGCTCCTCATTCATCCCCTTCAGCGCCGAGACCCGCATGAGCGGCATAGACTGGGACAAACGGGAGATCAGAAAAGGTGCACACGATGCCATAGGAGAATATGTAGAGCATAGAGGCGGCAGTATGCCGGATGGCATCAGAGATGCGGTGGAGAGCATCGCTCGGGAAGGCGGAACTCCATTGGTTGTGGCGGAAGGAGCCAGGATTTTAGGTGCCATTCGGCTGAAAGACGTGCTGAAAACCGGTATCAAAGATCGATTGTCAAATTTGCGAAAAGTCGGCATTCGCTCCGTCATGATCACGGGAGACAATCCCATGACGGCAGCAGCCATTGCAGCAGAGGCTGGAATCGATGACTTCATCGGCCAGGCCCGTCCCGAGGTCAAGCTGGAGGCCATTCGAAAATATCAGAGGGAAGGTCACCTGGTAGCGATGATTGGAGACGGCACCAACGATGCCCCAGCTCTGGCCCAGGCCGATGTGGCCGTGGCCATGAATGCAGGAACTCAGGCGGCCAGGGAAGCGGCCAACATGGTGGATCTGGACTCCAATCCGGCCAAGCTGCTGGACATAGTGGAGATTGGCAAACAGATATTGATCACCAGGGGGGCGCTGACCACCTTTAGCGTGGCCAATGATGTCTCCAAGTACTTTGCCATCATCCCCGCCATATTTGCGGCCGAGTATCCCATGCTGAGTGTGCTGAACGTCATGCATCTGGCTACGCCGGGCAGCGCCGTGCTTTCCGCAATCATCTTCAATGCCATCATCATCCCACTATTGATACCGCTATCTCTGCAGGGTGTGCGCTACACGCCCACGACGGCCTCACAGCTGCTTCGACGCAATTTGCTGATCTACGGCCTGGGCGGGCTGGCCGTGCCTTTCATAGGCATCAAGCTGATCGACATGCTGGTTATTTTCCTGCATTTGGAGTGAGGAAGATGTTCGAATTTGCAAAAGAAATAAGGCCTGCAGTGATTCTGTTTGTGGCCTTCACTCTGCTCACAGGTATTGCCTATCCTCTGTTCATAACAGGCATAGTCCAGACGACCATGCCGGCCAAGGCCGAGGGAAGCCTGATTGTAGTTGACGGCAGAATCGTGGGCTCAGAGCTCATAGGCCAGACATTCCAGAGCCCCGGCTACTTCCATGGACGGCCTTCTTATGTCAATTACAGCGCCAACGGCTCAGGTGCCAGCAACCTAGGGCCAACCAGTGCCAGGCTCATGGAAGAGGTAGGCCGAAGGGTAGATCAAGTCCGGCGCGAGAATAGTCTGTCAAAAGATCAGAGCGTGCCCGCCGATCTGGTCCTGGCCTCAGGCAGCGGCCTGGACCCGCACCTAAGCCGGCAGGGTGCAATGGAACAGGTGGCGCGCGTGGCCGAAGCGAGAGGGCTCACGCGTTCTGCGGTGCAGGCGCTGGTCGATGGGAATGTTGAGCCGACCATGCTTGGCATACTGGGGCAGGAGAGAGTGAACGTACTCAGGCTCAACCTGGCCCTGGATGAGGCGACGAAGGAGAGTTAGACAATGGAGAAGGATAGCCGACCGGATCCGGATCAATTATTAGAGCGACTAACGCACGAGGAGAGCGTGGCCAGCAGCAGCCGCGGCCACCTCAAGATTCTCCTTGGCGCGGCTGCGGGCGTCGGCAAGACCTATCAAATGCTGGAAGAGGCGCAGCAACTAAAAAAGAGCGGTGTGGATGTCGTCGTCGCCCTGGTGGAGACACATGGACGGCAGGAGACCGAGGTCCTGCTGCAGGGACTGGAGGCTATTTCGCGCTGCCGTCTCGATCGAGGCGGCCTGGTGATAGAGGAGATGGATCTGGACGGCGTCCTGGCACGCCATCCGGCCATCGCCCTGGTGGATGAGCTGGCTCATACCAATGCACCGGACCTTCGCCATGCCAAGCGCTACCAGGATGTAGAAGAGCTGCTGGATGCGGGCATCAGCGTCTACACAACCCTGAACGTCCAGCACATTGAGAGCCTCAACGATATCATATTTCAGATCACGGGCGTGAGGGTCCGAGAGACTCTGCCGGACAGGATATTAGAGCTGGCAGATGAGATCGAAGTTGTAGATCTGACTCCGGAGGATCTGCTGCAGCGGTTTAAAGATGGCAAGGTGTACGTGCCCTCCCAGGCAGAGCAAGCTGTGCGGCGCTTCTTCCGCAAAGGCAACCTGCTGGGACTGCGAGAGATAGCTCTGAGATATGCAGCCCGCATGGTGGATGAGGACATGCGCACCTACATGGAGAGGCATGGCATCCTGGGCCCATGGCCGGCCGGATCGAGATTATTGGTCTGCATAAACTCCAGTACCTTCACTGAGCGCCTGATACGCATAGGGCAGCGCATGGCTGCAGACCAGGATGCCGAGTGGTTCGCGGTTTATGTAGAATCTCCTCAAGAGACATCTGCCTCTAGGGATCAACTGGCACATAACCTGACGCTGGCAAGGGAGCTGGGGGCAAAGGTTCAGGTTCTGAGCGCACGGAATATCGCTGAGGAGGTCATCGCCTTCTCCAGAGAGCGTAATATCACGGTAATCGTCGTCGGACTGCCGCGTCGCCGTTTGTGGAACAGGTGGTGGAGAGGATCAGTGGTAAACGAGATCATGAAACGGAGCGGACAGATCAATGTGCTCGTCATAGGCGGCGCAGAGGTCGATCCGGCTAAACGTGAGGCAGCGTCGCTTGCAGGCGACATGAACTGGCGACAGCTCTCCGGCAGCCTCTTAATCGTAGCGGCAACGGTCGCATTCTGCTGGCCGCTGCAAAGCCAGCTGGGCCTCATCAACATCGCCATGATCCTGCTATTGCCTGTTATCTACAGCGGGATGACCTGGGGCAGGCGCTCCGGTCTGATCACATCGCTCCTGGCCGTAGTTGCCCTGGATTTCTTCTTCGTGCCACCTAGAATGACACTGGCAGTTGAAGATCTGCACTATCTGCCCGTTTTCATCGTCTTCGTAATAGTTGGAATAATGACCAGCTTTCTGGCGGATCTGGTGAGATGGCAGGGCGAGAGCGCTCGCCAACGGGAGCGTTTTGTCTCAGCCCTTTATTCTTTCAGTCGCAACCTCATTGCTGCCGGAAACGGGGAGGAGCTCTTAAACTGCGCCGCCCGAGAGATTTCAGAAGCCTTCGAGTGTGAAGTGATGATCCTGCTGCCCGATGAAACCGGAAGGCTCAAGGAACGGGCCAAGATGGGAGAACACCTGATATTTGATGAGCGCAAGCTGGGTGTGGCCACCTGGGTCCTCAGACACGGCCAGGAAGCAGGACACGGCACCGAGACTCTTTCCTCAGCTACGCTCTTTTACCTGCCGCTCAAGACCAAGGAAGTCACCATTGGAGTGCTGGGTGTGGGACTGGGCAAAGCGGAACAGCTCTTGCAGCCTGAGCAGAAGAGGTTGCTGGAAGCATTCACGAACGTTCTGGCCCTGGCTTTAGACAGGAGAGGCGAATTCGTCACGTAAAAAGATATAATATAAATTTAACGGAAACTTTTATATCCGAAGATCGCCACTACGGCGAGCTTCAGATGCAACCAACTGCACTTTGGAGGGATGTCTATCTCAGCATTAGCCAGGATGCCTGCTTATTCACAGCAAGGCGCATCTCCAACAGGCATTTGACAGAGGTTTGGAACCTTGGAAAAAATTAACGACCATTTTAGCCTGAGAGAAGAAGGACCTTTTCGAATCAAATCCGAGATTCTCGAACCTTATTCTCCATTCTTGAAGCCAAAAACCCGGGGCTTGAATTAAAGGGAGGGGAGACATGAAGCTAGGAATCGTCTTTGATGTCATCGGCACCGTGCTAAAGATCATGGGTTTGTTGCTCTTGGTGCCGGGATTGGTCTCGGCTTACTACCACGAAACCAGCGGAATTGCCGCCTTTGCCCTGACCTCTCTGCTCTCCATAATCACGGGCATCATCCTCAGTCGACTGGGGACAAAAGGAGATGTGGGAAGTAAAGAAGCCTTCGCCGCCGTCTCTTTGGGATGGCTCGCTGCCACGTTCTTCGGCTCTTTGCCCTTTGTATTTCAGGGCCTGGGGCTAGTGGATGCACTCTTTGAATCCGTATCGGGCTTCTCGGCAACAGGAGCCACGATTCTTGTAGAGTCAAACGCCCAAGGGTACTACATTGTCAATTCCGCTCTGGCCAACAATAGTATCTGCGCCGCACTTATTAATGGTGTTACCGGCGACATGGCTGGCTACAATATCGCCTTCCAGGCCATAAATAGCCAAACATTTTACGGCCTGCTCTTCTGGCGCTCCTTCCAGCAGCTCATCGGAGGTCTGGGCATAATCCTGATGGTGGTGGCCATCTTTCCCCAATTGCGCGTCGCCGGCCGCCAGCTCTACCGGGCGGAGACGGTAGGGCCATCCAAGGAGACCATCACGCCGCGGGCCACGGCCACAGCCAGAATTCTCTGGAAGGTGTATCTGCTCCTCAATGGCCTGCAGATAATACTGCTTTATGCAGCAGGAATGCCGTTCTACGATGCAGTATGCACAGCGTTTTCGACCCTGGCCACAGGCGGCTTCTCCCCCCAGGCAGCCAGCCTCGTAGCCTACAATAGCCCCATCATCGAGGCAATTGTCGCAGTCTTTATCGTCCTTGGAATGTCCAGCTTCACGCTGCACTACAAAGCCCTAACCTCGGATCGGCTGGCCTGGTTCAAAGACGAAGAATTCAGGTTCATGATCGCCATCCTGGCCATAGCCACTACAGTCCTTATCTTCTTCGGCGGGATAGACGGGGAGCTGACGGAACGCTTCCGGTTTGCATCATTCCAGGTCATTTCTTTCATGGGAACGTGCGGCTTTGTCAATTCCCTGGATTACGATAAATGGTCAACAGCGGCCAAGCTGGCTTTGATCATGGTCATGCTCATAGGAGGCTGCATAGGCTCGACTGCAGGAGGCATAAAGGTGGGACGGCTTCTTGTGGGCTCCAAATATGCTTACAACGAACTTCGCCATATGATTCATCCCCATGCTGTGATGTCGGTCCGCCTGGGTGAGGCTCGAGTGCAGGAAGAGGTTCTCCGGCCCATGCTCTTCTACTCCTTCTTCTACCTCGCAACCTGGCTGGGACTATCTCTAATCCTGGCCATGGTCTCAGTCGGCGATTCGCGAGTCGACCTCACTGTCGTGACATCGGCAATTGCCTCCTGCATGGGCGGCGTGGGTCCGGGCTTTGGCATTATCGCCTTTGATTGGTCGCAAATGTCAAATGCTGCCAAGATGATCGGCTTTTTTGCCATGTACATCGGACGGCTGGAGCTGATGCCCATATTCTTATTATTTATTCCAGAACTATGGAGGAAATAACATGCGTATCTTGATTACCGGAGCTGGCGAGGTAGGGTTTCTCATAGCCAGCGAGCTTTACGCGGATCATGACGTAACCGTCATAGACAAGGATCCGGCTGCCTGCGCCAGGCTGCAGGACATGGACGTGAAGGTCCTGCAGGGCAATTCCGCCAATGCCCGTCTGCTCATTTCAGCAGGCATAAATAAAGCGGATATAGTAGCGGCCGTGACCGGCAACGATGAGGTGAATGTGATCACCTGCATCATAGCCAGCCATCTGGGCGTGCGACAGACCATTGCCAGAGTCAGCAATCCGGAGTATATCGATCAGCCGGTTCAGGATCGAAAAGAGATCGGCATAAGCTACATGATCTGTCCGGAGCTGGCCATGGCCGAGGATCTGGCGAGGTCTCTGTATTTCCCGTCCATGCTCCTGGATAGGGAGCTGGCTGGTGGCAAGGTCGAGCTGATCGAGTTCAAGGTCACCGAAGAAATGCCTCTGCAAGGGCCGGTGGGTGAGGTCAAGGTCAACCTTCCGGATGGCTGCAAAATCATGGCCATAAACCGAAAGGGAGATATCAGTATACCAATAGACAGAGATCTGATCATGTCCGATGATCACCTTTTCCTCCTTTGCGACCCCAAATCTCTTCCCGAACTGAGAAGAATGCTTCACGAAGAGTCCTCACCACATAAGGCCCTGATCGTAGGAGGTGGAATGGTTGGATTTTACCTGGCGAGCCAGCTGGAGAAGATGGGACTGGATGTGAAACTAATCGAGGTGAATACGCAGCGATGCATGGTGATTGCAGACAAGCTCTCCGGTACTATGATCCTCAATGGAGACGGAACGGATATTTCGCTCTTGAGAGAAGAGGGCGCTGAATGCATGGATGTGGTCTTCGCTGTCACCGGCCTGGATGAAAAAAACCTGCTCTGCTCACTGCTTGCCAAGCAGCTGGGTGCGAAGAAAATACTCTCCCGGGTAAACAGGTATGATTACATAAAGCTCTTCGAGCTGGTGGGAGTGGACAGAGCAGTAAGCCCTGGTCAGGTAACTGCTGATGCAGTGCTGCAGAGGGTGAGCGGAGGAGAAGAGGTGATAACCCTGAGCGACGAGAGGATGGAGCTGGTGGATTTCATAGCCAAGGCGGGAGCCAAAATCATAGGAAAGAGCGTCTCCAAAGAGCTGCCCAAGGACTCCATGGTTGGCATGATCTTGAGAGACGGAAGACCGATGATGCCAGATGACGGCTTCAAGGTCAAGGAAGGGGACCGCGTCTTTGTGATGTCCATGCCCGATGTCGTCTCCAAGGTAAAGAAGCTCTTCATATCCTGATTGGAGAGATATTATTCGATGAGGATCAGGGTATTCCTTCGGCTATTTGCGTCGCTTCTTAAGATTTTGGCGGTCTTACTGCTGATTCCAGGGGCTGTTGCTGCCTACTATGGAGAGACGGGAGGCGTGATCGCCTTCGCCATAACATCTCTTCTCACCCTGGCCTCCGGAATAGCCCTGGGACGGCTCTCTTCGAGCGAGGAGCCGGGCCTGAAAGAGGGCTTCGCCCTCGTCTCTTTAGGGTGGCTAGGAGCAGCTTTCTTCGGGGCTCTGCCTTACGTCTTCCTGGGAACCGGCCTCATCGACGGCCTCTTCGAGTCCATGTCCGCCTTTACCACCACCGGCTCGTCCATATTCACGGAGTCAAATGCCCAAGGGTACTGGATCATCAACAGAGCTCTGGCCAACAGCAGCCTGGCGCACCACCTGGAGCTTTCCATAAGGAGCCTGACTGCCAACAGCACATTGCTCCAGGTCGGCGGCAGCATAGATAAGACCTACATGGGTCTGCTCTTCTGGAGATCCTTTGCCCAGTGGCTGGGCGGAATGGGGATAATACTATTATTCGTGGCCATACTGCCTCGCCTGGGCGTGGCGGGACGACAGCTCTACCGGGCTGAAGTGCCCGGCCCGGACAAAGATGCACTGACTCCGCGCATAAAGCAGACCGCCCGCGTGCTCTGGGTTGTTTATATCCTCATGACCGTAGCTGAGATCGTGCTCCTCTATGTAGCGGGAATGCCCCTATTCGATTCGCTCTGCAATACCTTTGCCTCTATGGCTACGGGCGGCTTCTCACCGCAAGGCCAGAGCATCATGGCATATAAGAGCTGGATAATCGATGCGATCATCACACTGTTCTGTTTCTTAGCCGGGGCAAACTTTGCCCTACACTACAGAGTGCTCAACTCCGACCGAAAAGCCCTGTTCAAGGATGCCGAGTTCAGATTCTATGCATTGATCGTGCTGGCGGCGACGGCAATCATCGTCCTCTGGGGCGGATTGGAAGGAGATATATTCAGAAAGATCCAGTTAGCCGGCTTTCATGTGGTAACCATCATGACCACCACCGGCTTTGCCACAACAAACTTCGACCAGTGGACGGCAGCAGCAAAGTACACACTCCTCTTGCTCATGATCATAGGTGCCTGTGCCGGCTCCACAGGCGGAGCCATAAAAGTGGCGAGAATTCTATTAGTGCTAAAGAGCGGATACCGGGAGCTGCTCCATGTACTTCACCCCAAGGCAGTCATTGCTCTGAAGCTTGGCGGTGTCTCGGTAAGAGATGAAATTCTCCGGCCCAGCAACATATTTGTGGCCATGTATATCATCATCTTCGCCATGGCCTCGCTGCTTTTGGCCATCATCTCCTATGACGATCCGCGCATGACCATCGAGACCATCCTCTCAGCGGTTGCCACCACAATCGGCAACGTGGGGCCGGGCTTCGGCATGGTAGGGCCGATGTACAGCTTCGCAGAGGTCCATCCTGCGGGAAAGATGCTGCTCTTCTTTTGCATGTGGATTGGAAGGCTGGAGATAGTGACGGCTCTGGTGCTTTTATTACCGGAGTTCTGGAAAAAGTGATTTTCCGGCAACCATAGCTGCTGCATTAGAAATAAGATACGGAGGATAAGAGAGCCAGCATAAGAATGCCGGCTCTTTATCGTCGGGCAGATAGTGGAGAGGTCCACCATCAAATGGTGTAAACCCACGGCGTTGGGCTAAGTTTACAATTGACATCCAGCTATATAATGCTTTTGGGATTGGCCATTGGATACGCTCTGAGTTTCTGCGCAGCGAGCCCAGACGAGAGGGCTTCTGCAGATATTTCCTCAAACAAACGGCAATATGCGGCAGATATTTATAGTAATAAATACCGTCGGTAATACAATGACTGTAAGTCAATCATTGACCATTAGTCAGTAATGGTGAATGCAGGTGTCCATCGCAGAGAGAAAAGAAAGAGAAAAAGAGCATAGGCGAAACGACATCACTAACGCCGCCGAAAGACTGTTTTTCTCAAATGGCTACGATCGCGTCTCAATGGATGAGATTGCAGACGCTGCAGAGGTGAGCAAAGGCACGCTTTTTGTCTACTTCAAGAACAAAGAGTCGTTGTTTTTTGCTGTAGTCCTGCGTGGAGCTAGAATTCTTAACGCCATGATTGAAGAAAATACAAAAAGCTGCAAAACCAGCCAAGACGTGCTCGATGTGATAGCATCGACCTATTTTGACTTCGTCAACAGGTATCCAAACTACCATAGGGCATATCTCTACTTCCGGTCTGGAAGGTTTGCAATTGATGATAGAGTGGATGTCAGTGAGGATGCAAAGGAGATTCTCAGGCTGCGCCAGGAGACATTCGTCATAACATGCAACGCCATAAAAATGGGCATGAAGGAAGGGACGATTCGAGCAGACCTGGACCCCGAGGAAGTGGCTATTTTATTGATGGTGATTATCAAGGGGATCACGGAAATGCGACCTGACCTCAAAAAGGTACTGGAAGGCCGGAGGATCACAGAGCATCAATTCTTCTCAGATGTTGCCGATTTCGTGCACTGCATGCTTGAGAATAAGACCAAGAAGGATGCAAGAGTGTAGGAGTGTATATGCAAGAATTGAAGGATTCAACAGGGATTGACGACTCGAGTAAGATGAACATGAAGCGAAATGGTCCAAGCAAGATGGCCGAGGGAATTGCCCTCCACAGGTTTATGGAATCTGCAAGGCCCAAGGGCGAGCGCATTTGCTACGATCCTTATGCAGTCCGCTTCATAAGTCCTGAAGCCATGGAAGCATTCAAGGACCCGGGCAAGGCGAAGGCGGCACACGAACACTATGAGCGCCTTTTCCCAGGACTTGGCAACTCCATCCGAGCAAGAGTCAGGTATTTCGATGATTTCATTAGGAGCGCAGTTATTGAAGGGCTTGAACAACTGATCATCCTTGGTGCCGGTTATGATACCCGTGCCTACAGGATCGAGGGCATGAAGGACAAAGTATTGGTCTTCGAGGTGGATCTCCCTGAGACTCTGCAGGCAAAAAGGGAAAAGATCAAAGAAATTTTCGGCTCGCTCCCGGACCACGTTGTGTATGTTCCTGTCGATTTCCATGCAGAAAGACTCGGTCAAAGGCTAATGGAGTGCGGGTACAACAGATCGCTAAAAACCCTCTTTGTCATGGAAGGGCTGGTCATGTACCTTCCCGCAGAGGCAGTGGATGATATTCTGACCTTCATCATAGGAAATTCTGGAAAAGGCAGCGCCATTCTCTTCGACTATTTCCCGGATTCTGTAATCAAGGGGACATGTGACGCGGGAAGGAATATGAGGGAATACGCAGAAAAGGCAGGAGAGCCGCTTCAGTTCGGCATCCCGGAAGGGACTGTGGAATCATTCCTGGCCAAACGAGGATTTTCTCAGATTCAGAATGTGACAAGCGAGGATTACAAAAAGGCTTACTTCCATGGAGCAAACAACGTCAGGATGGTAAGCAACCTGTTATCGATAGTTCATGCCACAATATAATATTTGACCAATTCGTATTTAACGGCACAGAAATAATGGCTGCTCCATGAAAGTCCTCCTCTTCGATCCTTGCGCCGGAGCCTCCGGAGACATGATCATGGCCTCTCTCCTCGACCTGGGGGCAGATGTCGACTCTGTCCGCGAAGCAGTCGAGTCCACGGGGTGCACCCTTGAGGTATCCCGACAGGAAAAGAGCCACATCATGGCCTGCCGGGCCCAAGTGATCTCGGACAAAAGATACCAATCCCTGGACGAGGCCAAATCCATTTTGCAGGGATCGAGCTTGAGTGGAAGAGCCCTGGAAAATGCCCTGATTGCCCTTGACATCCTGGCAGGGGCGGAGAGCCGGGTGCACGGCGTGGCTGCAGAGCAGGTTCGATTTCATGAGATCGGCGCTCTGGATGCTCTGGCCGACATCGCCGGATCCTGCGCCGCGCGACATTGCATCGCCGCAGAGCGCGTGCTCTCTCTGCCAGTTTCTGCAGGCGGCGGCTACGTGCCGTCGGCGCACGGCCTGCTCGCCGTGCCCGGGCCGGCAACCCTTGAGATCTTGCGATCTCATGATATACCCTGGAAAGGAGGGCCGGTAGAAGAGGAGCTGCTCACCCCCACGGGCGCAGCCCTGCTGGCAACTCTCGTCGACGAATTTGTGCAGGAGTTTCCCCTCATCCGGGCGAAAGGGGTGGGCTACGGCGCAGGCAAAAGAGAGCTGGCCCTGCCCAATGTGCTGCGGACAATTGCAACAGACACCGTCCCAGCTTCTGAGGCGGCAAAGCACGACCAGCACGGAAACCGCATTGTGCAGCTGGAGACCAATGTGGATGATTTAACAGGCGAGGTGATGGGCCACCTTATAGAGAAGCTCATGCAGGCCGGGGCCCTGGATGTCTCCGTCCTGCCTGCCCTGATGAAGAAAGGGCGCGCCGGATTTGTGATAAGGGCCATTGCCGGGGCTCTAGAGACGGAATTGCTGGCTAAAATTATGATCAGGGAGACGGGATCCCTGGGCGTGCGCGTCTTTCCCAGCATACACCGCCTGGTAGCGGAGCGGGAGCAAAGAAATGTGCAGGTGGAGATGTGCGGCCGTATCTACCAGTCTCAGGTGAAGGTGAGCCGCATGGATGGCGAGCTTTTAAGCGTCAAGCCCGAGTATGAAGACTGCAAGAGAATAGCTGATGAGACTGATCAGCCCCTGCGCATGGTCATCAAAAAAGTGGAAGAGGCGGGGTGGCGGGCGGTAGCCCCCTGATTCGTGCCATCCCTTCAAACATATATCATATTTTATTACTATACCACCGAACCAACTCGCCCCTTAAGCTGCATTAATTCTTATCACATACTTATAATACTAATATAGTTAGAGTTGTAGTTGATATTATATATACTTTTCGCAAATAATAATAGTAGCAACATGCACGAGACGAAAGTTTGATTAATCTGCCCCGCAGGGTAGCACTTCTCATGCATCTTGACTCTTCCATCCGGCTCTTTGATTGCGCCAAAAAGCTGATGCCCGGCGGCGTATCCAGCCCCGTGCGCGCCATCTCACCCTGCCCCTTTTACACGGCCAGAGCAGATGGCCCCTATTTATGGGATGCGGACGGTAACCGGTTCATCGATTACTGCTTAGCATACGGGCCCATGATATTGGGCCACCGCCACCCCGCCATCATCCGGGCCGTGACGGATCAAATGAGCCGCGGATGGCTTTATGGAACGCCTTCCCAGCTAGAGGTTGCCGCGGCACAGAGTATCTCCAGGCTTTACCCCAGTATGGAAATGGCCAGGTTCGTAAGCTCCGGCACAGAGGCCACCATGGCAGCCATTCGCGTGGCACGCGGCGCTACAGGCCGGGATAAAATCGTCAAGATCGAGGGTGGCTTTCACGGGGCGCACGACAGCGTCCTGGTGAAGGCCGGATCGGGGGCTACGACACTCGGCATTCCCGATTCACGGGGCGTGCCTGCGGACACGGCCAAGAACACTCTGCAGGTACCCTACAACGATCTAGGGGCCCTGGAGAGCGTACTGTTGAGCAATCCCTGCCAGATAGCCTGCCTGATCATGGAGCCCGTCCTGGGCAACATCGGTCCGGTGCTGCCGGAGAAGGGCTACCTGGAGGGCGTGCGCCGGCTAACAAAGGAGCATGATGTGCTTCTCATCTTCGACGAGGTCATAACCGGCTTCCGGCTATCCCTGGGAGGAGCGCAAGAGCTCTTCGGCATAAATCCAGACCTTACCACTTTAGGCAAGATCATAGGCGGAGGATTTCCCGTGGGCATCTTTGGCGGCCGGCGCGACCTGATGGAGCAGGTGGCGCCCGGTGGCGGCATCTACCAGGCAGGAACCTTCAACGGCAGTCCCGTCTCTTTGGCAGCCGGCATGGCCACTCTGGACATCATGGAAAAAGAGAATGTTTTAGAGAAGCTCAATGCCACAGGAAAGCTGATGAGAAAAGGTTTGCAGGAGATTGTAGACGACCTGCGACTCTCCTACAGCGTGGTGGGCATAGCCTCCATGTTCAAGATATTCTTTGGAGAGGAGCCCCATAATTATGCCCAGGCCCTGAAATGCGACAAGAATGGCTATCTGGACTTTTTCCGCCGCATGCTCGATGCCGGTATTTTCCTTACCCCCAGCCAGTATGAGACTGATTTTATATCGGCAGCCCACAGCCATGAAGTCATACAAACCACCCTGGAGGCGTTTAAGTCCTGTCTGAAAAGCTGATCGTGGGCAGCCGGGGTAGCCCTCTGGCAATGCGACAGACCCAGATTGTGCAGGATAGGCTTCTGTCCCAGGGCATCGAGACGGAGCGGACTCTGGTCAAGACCAGCGGAGATGTCTTCTTGGACAAGCCTTTGCACCAGCTCACCGGCTTTGGCGTCTTCGTGGCAGAGATAGACGAACGAATGCTCAGCGGCGAGATCGATTTAGCCGTGCACAGCATGAAGGACCTGCCCACAAAAAGACCGGAAGAGCTGACGATCTCCGCGATCTTGAAACGCGATTCGCCCTTCGATATAATGCTCTGCAGGGACGGCTCGACGAAAAGTCTAGAAGAGCTAAAAGAGGGCGCGAACATAGGCACATCCAGCATGCGGCGCACGGCGCAGCTTCGCCGGGCCAGGCCGGATCTGTCGATAACAAATTTGCGAGGAAATCTGCAGACTAGGCTGCGCAAATTAGATCAGGGGGACTACGATGCTATAGTCCTGGCAAAGGCCGGCCTGGAGAGGATGGGCCTGGAGAGGGATTATGTGCGACTGGATGGGGAGAGGTTCGTTCCCTCCGCCAACCAGGGAACGATAATAGTCGTAGCCAAGAAGGGATCAAAGGCAGAATTTTATTCCAGATCACTGGATGATGCACCCACCAGAACCGAGACCATGATCGAGCGCAAGATCCTGGAAACAGTAGGTGGCGGCTGCGTGGTGCCTATGGCAGTACACGCCACTGTTTCCAACGGCCAGGCGCGTGTCCTGACCGAGGTTCTCTCTTTGGACGGCAAGAGGTTTGTGCGATTGGATGAAAATATCTCAATACACGATGATCCCTTTGGCCGGGCAGAGGATATGGGGCGAAGGCTCATGAAGATGGGTGGAAGAGAGCTGGTAGATGAGGCGGTGAAGGAATTTGGCGCGCGGTAAGGTTTATCTGGTGGGAGCCGGCCCTGGTGACCCCGAGCTTATGACCCTGAAGGCGAAAAGGCTGCTAGGTGTAGCAGACGTGGTCTTATTCGACCGGCTGCTTGACCCCAGGATGCTGGAGGGGGTTAAAGCAGAACTGATCGATGTAGGCAAGAACGCGGGCAGGCACAAGCTGACTCAGGAGGGCATCAACCAGCTTCTCATCGAAAAAGCAAATGCAGGAAACATTGTTGTACGGCTGAAGGGAGGAGATCCCTACCTCTTTGGCCGGGGCGGAGAGGAGGCGCTGGCCTTGCAGGAAAAAGGCATACCCTTTGAGGTTGTGCCCGGTGTGACCTCTTCTATTGCCGCTCCCGAGCTGGCCGGAATTCCTGTGACACACCGGGGTGTGGCCTCTTCGCTGATCATCGTTACCGGCCACGAGGAACCGGGAAAAGAAACACCATTGGACTGGGCGGCGATAGCAGCGTTGGGCGGAACTTTAGTGGTCCTGATGGGCGTATCGCGCCTGGAGCACAATGTAGCGGCCCTGATCAAAGCAGGAAAATCGCCCCAGACTCCGGCGGCCATGGTTGAAAAAGGAGGCTGGCCGGAGCAGAGGATGATCTCAGCAACCTTGGCCGACATAGCCGAAAAGGCCAAAGAGGCAATGATCGAGTCGCCAGCTATACTTGTAGTAGGCGATGTGGTCTTGCTGGCGGATAAATTGGGGCGAAAGAAGATCACTATTCTTCGGCCCGCTGCCCAGCAGAAGGAGTCGGCAGCCCTGGCTGAAAGCTACGGCTTTTCACCAATCCTGGCTCCTGCCATCGCTCTGGCGGAAAAGCCTCTGCCCGAAGATTTGCTGGAGAGGCTAATTAAAGCGGAATGCGTGGCGTTTACCAGCGCCAACGGGGTAAATATGGCACTGCATAGCCCCACCATTCGCAAGGCTCTGACGGAAAAGATGATCGTGGCCATTGGGCCGAAGACCGCCCAGGCTCTGGCTGAGCTGGGATTGACGGCAACGGTGCCAGAAGAGTACAGCTCGAACGGAATGGAGAAGATGCTACGGGGAAAATGCCGGAGCATTCTCTTCCTGCGCAGCGCTCAGGGAAGCCAATACCTCTCAGAGGGGTTGAAGGCGGCGGGACTCTTTGTGGATGACATCGCCCTTTATGAGGTTGTACGCTCAGGGGATGCCCGTCTGGATGAACTGATAAAGCGGGCGAGAAGCGTGGACATCTTTGCCTTCACCAGCTCCTCTACCGCTCGCTATCTGATGGAAAGAGCCAAAGCAATGGGCCTGGAAAAGCAGCTGCGTGAGGCGCTTGCCGCCGGCACTGTGGCTGTCATCGGCAAGCCCACTGCAGAAGAGCTGGCCCGGCTGGGCGTAAAGGTGGATGTGATGCCGGACAAATTCACCTTTGAGGCTATGCTCGCAGCTTTACAGGAGAAGAAGAAGTAAGATGATTATATTTTCCAAAGCCCTGGCGGATCAGGCCACGGTATGGGAGGCTCTGCGCGCTTCCGAGTCATGCCAGAATCTGCCGCCTGATTTACTCAGGTTCTCGGCCCAGTCCAAACCTGTGGTGATGTGGAATTTGACAGCGCACTGCAACCTGGCCTGCCAGCACTGCTACATGGATGCCGGCCATGAGGCGCGAGAGGAGATGTCTCTGGAAGAGAGCATGCATCTGGTAGATGAACTGGCTGAGATGAAAGTGCCCATACTCATCTTCACAGGCGGAGAGCCCCTCCTCAGCCGCAATTTCTATGCCCTGGCCTTCCATGCCCGCGAGGTGGGGCTGAGGACGGTCATCTCCACCAATGGAACTCTGATTACCCCGGAGGTGGCAAGGCTCCTGGCAGAGGCCCGGATCAGATATGTGGGGGTAAGCCTGGATGCGGCGAAGCCGGAGCATCACGATGCCTTCCGGGGCGTGGCCGGTGCGCATGCCAGGGCTTTGCAGGGCATCAAAAACGCCCGCGACGCCGGCCTGAAGACGGGGCTACGCATCACGCTTACTCGCGACAACTGGCAGGATGTCCCAGCTCTGCTCAGCCTGGCAGTGCAAGAGAACATTCCCAGATTCTGTCTATACCACCTTGTCCCCACTGGCCGAGGAGCAGACATGGCCGACAGGGACGTAACGCCCGAGCAACGGCGCAGCGTTATCCGTTTGCTGGCCGAGGCGGCAGAGGAGCTGAAAGGCGAGAACATCGAGATTCTGACCACTGACTCGCCCATGGATGGAGCCTATTTGCTGGAACTCTTGAAGGATGACC
Source organism: Methanothrix sp. (assembly GCA_049299735.1). Taxonomy (GTDB): domain Archaea; phylum Halobacteriota; class Methanosarcinia; order Methanotrichales; family Methanotrichaceae; genus Methanothrix. The sequence continues at coordinate 30,172 of JBAQXX010000069.1, forward strand.
CCCGGCGCGAGAGCGTGCGAAAGCTGCTGACCAATGCAGGCGGATGCTCCACGGGAGTGAAGGTGGCCAACATCAATCAGCGAGGAGATGTGCACCCCTGCCACTTCATGCCCCAGGTGGTTGTGGGCAATGTAACGGAGCGCTCCTTCCGGGATATCTGGATAGATCACCCCTGCCCGCAGTTGCAGGCGCTGCGGGATATCAAGTCCAACCTCAAGGGTGCCTGCGGAAGGTGCGAGTACCTGGACCTGTGCGGTGGATGCCGCCAGAAGGCCTACCACTACCATGGAGACATATTGGCAGAGGACCCCACCTGCATTCTGGAGCAGAAGAGCCTCTGACCAATTTTTTAAGCTATTTGGCGGCAGTTCGCAAACCAATAAAATTGTTTATATTGTTCACCGAAAGGTATAATTAAGATACGCCGCAAGATTGTTAGCTACAAAAATAATTGGAGGATGCTAAATGACACACCACGAAGAAAAGAAAGAGAAGAAGGAAGAAAAGGAAGTAAAGGTTGAGCCAGTCAAACTCGGTGACAAGAGAGGCGGCAAGAAGAAGGGACTGCTCGACACTTGCGAGTAGAAGCGTTTGTATCAATAAATCTTTTTTCGAGCGTTCTCTTTTGAACCTATAAAATTATTTTAGTAGAGTCTGTTTTAAGAAGAATCAGTAATTTCCATTCCAATCATATCGATTCATTTCATAGGGTGCACCGTTTGACCGGTATTGCGAAAAAGAGGTTGCATCGAACAAGGATTCATGCTTCAATCTCATCTACGAGCTGATGTGCATTAGGCAAGAAATCCTGCACTTTGTCATTTCCCCGGATATTCTCCACATCGTATCCGGTTTCTCTTGAAACCTTTGATTTTAGAGTCCATCTGATTTTTGCCGGTTCGTACGTCTCTCCTCTCGAATAACACCTAACCATTGGAGCGCCTATAAATTCTACCCGCAAATCACATAGAGGGCAGATCGCTACCTCTGCTTCTCCCATTTCGTTCTTCCGTTCAGTATTAAACATGTCTTTATTCTCCGTAAAGCGTCATTTTGTGAGTTGATCATTCATGTATATTCAGTATAATTTCTATTTAAATTTGTTTAAGAAAAGTTCATAACAATTCATAACATGAAGATTTTGCGTCCATTAGCCCAGCAATTGCTCGCCAGATTCTGATTATGTGAATCATCATCACCCGGCCCTTGCTTGAGACTGCTGATACTTTCCAGTGATGGCGTAGGAAATAATAAAATTTTCAAAAGTTAAGATAGGTGCTATAAATACTGATAAATTGAAATACTAGCAAATAATTCACACTATCAAGACCTGTAAAGGCAAATGTCAATGGTTGGGGGAGATATCAAAACTGAATCACTATTAAATGAAGCGGATACCTGCAGAAAATATGTGGAGCCCGGACTCGTCCAAGCGGGCTGGGACGATGAGCCCCATTCGTTCACAGGACAGCAGAACTTTACAGATGGCCGCATATTTGTTGTGGACGATAAGCCTAAACGAAAAAGCCGCAAGCGCGCCGATTACCTGCTTCGCTATACACGTGATTTCAAGATTGCCGTCGTCGAAGCCAAAGCCAAATACAAAAACCCGGGCGACGGGCTGCAGCAAGCCAAAGAGTACGCACTGATGCTGGGGCTGAAATTTGCCTATGCCACCAATGGAGAAGGTATAGTCGAGTTTGACTTTGCCACAGGAAAAGAATGTTTTCGGGAGGCGTTTCCTTCCCCGCAGGAGCTGTGGTCGCGCTATTGCCGGGCAAATAAAATTGATGACGCGCAGACCAAAGAGCGAATTTTATCTCCCTACTACCACTCGCCTGGAAAGTCTGCTCGCTACTATCAGGAGATTGCTATCAACAGGTCCATTGAGGCGATACTGCAGGGCAAGAAGCGCGTTCTTCTGACCATGGCCACGGGGGACAGGCAAGACCTTTGTGGCATTCCAGATCTGCTGGAAGCTGTGGGAGTCCGGCTGGAATGGGCGCGGCGAGAAGCGACGCCCAAGAATTCTCTACCTGGCCGATAGGAACATACTCATCGACGACCCCAAGGACAAGACGTTCACGCCCTTCGGAGACGCTCGCTGGAAGATTGAGAACGGTGATGCGATCAAGAGCCGGGAGATGTACTTTGCCATCTATCAATCCCTAGCCAAGGACGAGCGGCGGCCGGGCCTCTTCCGGGAATACCAGCCCGATTTCTTTGATCTGATAATAGTAGATGAGTGCCACAGGGGCAGCGCCAGAGACGAGAGCAACTGGAGGGAAATTTTGGAGTATTTCCGGCCCGCTTACCAGTTGGGAATGACTGCCACCCCGCTGCGAGATGACAATCGGGACACTTACGCATATTTTGGCGATCCCATCTACACCTACAGTCTGCGGCAGGGAATTGAGGACGGATTTCTGGCCCCTTACCGGGTGCATCGCATTGTCACTGATGTGGATGCTGCCGGCTGGAGGCCCAGCCTGGGAGAGAAGGACCGCTTTGGCCATGAAATTCCCGATGGCGAATACCAGACCAAGGATTTCGAGCGGGTGATCGCCCTGCGGGCGCGCACGCAGGCCATCGCCCGCCACCTGGCCGAGTTTATGAGAAATACGGATCGATTCGCAAAGACCATTGTCTTTTGCGTGGACCAGGAACATGCCGACGACATGCGCCGGGAGCTTGGCAACCTCAATTCAGACCTGGTGGCGCAGTATCCGGATTATGTCTGCCGGGTGACATCTGATGAAGGGCAGATTGGAATTGGCCACTTGAGCCGGTTTCAGGAGCTGGAAACGGTCACGCCAGTGATTCTGACCACCTCCAAGCTGCTCACGACAGGCGTGGACGCGCCCACCTGCAAGAACATCGTCCTGGCCAGGGTCATTGGTTCCATGACCGAGTTTAAGCAGATCATTGGCAGAGGCACTCGTGTGCGGGACGACTACGGCAAATTCTTCTTCTCCATTCTGGATTACACAGGCAGCGCCACGCTGCTCTTCGCGGACCCTGATTTTGATGGGGACCCCATCGGCATCGAGCAAGGATGCCTAAAAAAGGGCGGAGGAGCCAGCAGAGCGGGCGGCAGTGGCGGAGAAGAGGGAAAAGCGGACGCCTCTGACGAGGATGAAGATGCTCCGCGCAAGTACTACGTGGACGGCGGACACTTTGAGATCGCCACGCACTACGTCTCCGAGCTTGACCCGGATGGAAAGCAACTGCGAGTGATCAAATTCACAGACTATGCCGCAGAAAAGGTGAGGACGCTTTATCCCACTGCCTCAGTCCTGCGGGCCAGGTGGGCAGACCTAGAGCAGAGGGCGGAGATCATGGCCGCCCTGGAGGAGCGGGGCATCGATTTCCAGAGCCTGGCCCGCGAGGCCGGACAGCCGCTGGCTGATCACTTCGACCTGATCTGCCATCTGGCCTTCAATGCGCCCCTGCAGACGCGCAGGCAGCGGGCGGAGCAACTGAAGCGAAAGAAGCCGGACTTCTTCCGGCAGTACGGACCGGAGGCCAGGATCATTTTGGATGAGCTGCTGGAGAAGTACTCGGAGCACGGGACGGCGCAGTTTGAGATGCCGGAGGTGCTGAAGGTTCCCCCTATTTCCGAGCACGGGAATGTGGGCGAGATAATCGGCATCTTTGGCGGAGCGGAAAGGTTAAAGGAAGCGGTTGACCAGTTGCAGGTGCTGCTGTACGCTGCATAATATTAGGAGTAGTAATTCCATGGCCCGAACTCGTAAAACTAATGCCTCAGAAGCCGCTCTCACCACCGCGCAGCAACTCGGCAGCATCGTCAAGTCCTGTCGGGACATCATGCGTAAGGACAAGGGCCTCTCCGGAGACCTGGACCGCCTTCCCATGCTGGTCTGGGTGATGTTCCTAAAATTTATAGACGACATGGAATTGATGCGTGAGCAGGAGGCCGTATTGAAGGGGGAGAAGTTCCGCCCAGCCATCGCTGCACCCTACCGCTGGCGGGACTGGGCAGCGCCCGAGGACGGCGTCACGGGCGATGCACTGATCGCTTTCATCAATCAGGACCGGGCCACTCGGTCCGATGGCAAGGAGGGTCCCGGCCTCTTCGCCTACCTGCGCAGCTTGCGAGGCGAGAACGGCGGCGACCGGAGGGACGTGATCGCCACAGTCTTCCGTGGCACTGTCAACCGCATGATCAGCGGCTACCTCTTGCGGGATCTGATCAACAAGATAAACAGCATCCACTTCAGCTCCACAGAAGAGATTCACACATTAAGCCACCTTTACGAGTCCATGCTCAAGGAGATGCGAGATGCGGCTGGCGATTCAGGTGAGTTCTACACGCCCCGTCCGGTGATCCGCTTCATGGTGGCAGTAACCGACCCGCGGCTGGGAGAGATCTTCCTGGACCCGGCCTGCGGCACAGGCGGCTTTCTCGTGGAGACTTACAAGCACCTGTACGAGCAATGCAAGACCGTGGAGGACTCAAAGGTTCTGCAAAAGGACAGCATCAAGGGTGGCGAGGCAAAGCCCCTGCCCTACATGCTCTGCCAGATGAACCTGCTCCTGCACGGTCTCGAGTTTCCCCAGATCGATCCTGAGAACAGCCTGCGCTTTCCGCTGCGGGAGATCGGCGAGGCCCAGCGTGTAGACGTGATCCTGACCAATCCGCCTTTCGGCGGCGAGGAGGAGCGCGGCATTTTGGGCAATTTTCCGGAGGACAAGCAGACCTCGGAGACCACTCTATTATTTTTGCAGCTCATCATGAGAAAGCTGAGGCGCGCTCCCGCGCCCGGACGCGCGGGCGTGGTCGTGCCCAACGGGGCGCTCTTTGGTGACGGGGTGGCAGCAAGGATCAAAGAGGAGCTGCTGAGGGAGTTCAATCTGCACACCATTGTCCGGCTGCCCAACGGGGTCTTTTCGCCCTACACCAATATTCCCACCAATCTGCTCTTCTTCGACCGCTCCGGTCCTACCAAGGAGGTCTGGTACTACGAGCTGGCCCTGCCCGAGGGCCGCAAGAACTACACCAAGACCAAGCCAATGCAGTTCGAGGAGTTTGCCGGCTGCCTGGTCTGGTGGAAGGAGCGAGCGGAGGGCGAGAGGGCCTGGCGGGTGCAGGCGGAGCAGATTGCCGGGAATGGATACAATCTGGATATCAAGAACCCCAACGGAAAGAAGGATCTGGAGCAACTGCCGCCCGAGGAGCTGGTAGACAGCATAATCGAGAAAGAGCGCAGAATTACAGAGATACTGGCTGAGATTAAGCAAGCGTTATCCTAGGATATGTTTAGACGATGGCGAACGATTGCAGAGTGTTAAAGCTTGCCTTTAGGCAGACTAAAGCCGAAGAGATGGTTAGGGCTGCGTCCACTATATTATTCAATGCACTATCAAAATTAGATTATCCTTTAGTGCCTCTTTCCGAACTAGCTCAAACTCCTCAGTATGGATTCACAGAAAGTGCATGTTACGAAGAGGTAGGTCCAAAATTTGTTCGAATAACTGATATTCAGGATGGCATGATAAATTGGGATACAGTACCATATTGCCGTTGCGATGATCCTGAAAAATATTTGCTTTCACCTAATGATATTTTATTTGCACGAACCGGGGCAACAACAGGCAAAACGTATCTGGTTCAGCAAGCACCTTATGCAATTTTTGCCTCATACTTGATTCGTTTACATCCTAATAATTTTATTCAACCTGAATATCTTTATTCTTTTTTCCAATCAAATGCCTATTGGTCGCAAGTTCTAGATGAAAAAGAAGGATCTGCACAACCTAATGTTAATGGGAAAAAGCTGTTAAAAATCAAAGTGCCTATGGTTGATAGCGAAACACAGATTCTCATAAGCAAATTTTTAGATTCGGTCCGATCAAGGCTGGATGGAGGAAAAAATCCATTTTCAGAACTACCTCCTTTTCTCGCAGATCAGCGCCGAATGGTGGCCCGCATCGAGGAGCTGGCCGCCCGGATCGAGGAAGCGCGGGAGCTGCGAAGGCGGGCGGTGGATGAGACTAATGCGCTTTCAGCATCGATAGCGAAGTCTATATTTAATTTCAAAAAGAAATCAATTATTACAATTGAGGATCTTGTAGGAAGGAAAAATTTGAAAAATGGTTTATCCGTAAAAAGCATGAATGCAGAATCACAGGTCCGATGTCTTAGGTTGTCCGCACTAAGGAACGGCAAGATTGATTGTTTGGACTCAAAGCCGATACCTATGAATGAAAATGAAGTCTTTCAATATCAAGTTAAGGACAAGGACGTTTTCATTGTGCGTGGAAACGGTAGCAAGTATTTGGTCGGTCGTGCTGGGATGATAGGAAAAGCACTACATGGTATTATTTTTCCGGATTTATTTATTCGAGTCCCTTTAGACACTAAAATCATTCTTCCAGAGTTTTTTGTCGCTTGGTGGAATTCAAAAACTATGCGAGATATAATCGAAGAAGCAGCAAAGACAACTTCGGGAATTTGGAAGATAAATCAAGGTCATATCGCTTCTTTCTCCATTCCGCTTCCTGGATTGGAGGAACAACATCGTATCGTTGCTTACCTTGACGGCATGCAATCCAAACTCGACGCCCTCAAGCGCCACCAAGCGGAGACCGCCGCAAAGCTTGACGCGCTCCTTCCGGCTGTGCTGGAGCGGGCCTTTAGGGGAGATCTTTGAACCGAGCAAACTCAACTGAGTCGGCAATCAAATGTTTATCCCTCGAAAGCTTTTTGGCTTCCTAGATCAATTTACCGTCATGAATTTCAAGGTTGTTCTTCAGGAAGCAGAAGAGGGCGGCTATATAGTGAGCTGCCCAGCACTTCCCGGATGTCACTCCCAGGGCGACAGCGCAAAGGAGGCTCTGAAGAACATCAGGGAAGCGATAGTAGGTTGCCAGGAATCACTGGCAGAAGAAAGAACGAGCCTTATGGGCACAGCTGGCAGGATTCGTGACAAAAACGAGATGATTTTATTTAGTTAAGAGAATTTTTCTCAGCTGCCCAGGAGAGACAATCTCCGGAGGATTTAGACAGCACGTTGTTTTACATGGCAATCTAATATGGCGAACTGGTATGTCAGTAGTTACATAATAATTCATGGGATTATTTTTGGTATTATATGCAGTTGCGTAGCTTAAATTCGTCCGATCAGTAATGCCGTTTCGTTCCGCGATTTCATCAATACACTGACAGCATCGCCGCAATTTTATATTTGGAATTAGCACCGAAGGTTCAATTTTTTGGCAATAATCCATTACTTCGATTAGTTCGTCTTTTCTATTTGGATGGGATAGACAACCAACGAGCATAACTTCACCCAAAACAGTCAATGGCACAAAAATATCATGACCAACGGACTGAAGACGAGTCAAGATGTTTTCTGGATTCCTGGTTTTAATGGAGTCAAATAAAACATCGGTATCGGTAACTATATTCATTACCGACACTCTTAGTCAAGTTCAGGATAGTCTTCTTTTGTCATTACCCGTTTAATAATACCTTTGGAGGTTATTACGGCACCGTAGGGCATTTGCCGCCCCAATTCGGGTGTATAAAGTTTGCCGACAAAATCGACTGACTTTGGCCTGGTATTCACTTTTGCATCCTCTTTTATGTTCTTGACTACATAACCAGACTACATAAATAGCTTTTGATATTGTGAAAGAATCAAGGATCACAGATATATCCTATTGCCGCCATAAAGTCATTTCAGCTATGTATTCAATCATCGCTTGCGGCATTTTTGAAAAAGAGATCGAAGCGCTGCGCCCGGAACTTGGATTTCCCTTTGAGGCCCACTACCTGGGAGCAGGCCTGCACGTGGACTTCGATGATCTCAAAGGGGCTCTTGTAGCAGAGCTTGAGAAATGCCGGACAGAGGGCTGCGAGGGCATGATAGTAGTATACGGCCAGTGTCATCCCAAGATTGAGGAAATCCTCGCGCCTTACCATGCGTCGCTTGCGGCATGCCAGAACTGCGTGGACGCTTTCATCACCCGCAAGGGGCTGGAGAAGAAGGCCAAAGACGGGCTTTTCTTCTACCTCTCCCCAGGCTGGCTGGATGCCTGGAAGGACATCTTCCGCCGCCTGAATTGGGGACCTGAGGAGGCCAGGATGCAGATGGGCTCTTTTCGGGGATCTGTCTACCTCGACACCCTGAAAGATGCTCAGGCACGCGAGGAAGAGCTGCTGGAATTCTTTGACTTCACTAACCTGCCCTTCGAGATTATGCCCGTAGATCTGGGCCACTTCAAATCCCTCATAATCAAGGCCAAAGAAAGATTGGAGGATTGAGCTTGGACGAGTTGGAAGAGATAAAAAGGAAGAAAATGGAACAGATGAAAAATGAGATGAACGCATCCGCGAAACCGTTCGTAGAGCTGCCGGACAAGCCTGTCGTGGTCACGGACGCGACTATTGATGCAGCAGCCGGCCAGTATCCGATATTTATTCTGGACTGCTGGGCGCAGTGGTGCGGACCATGCCGCACAATCGGGCCGATTATCGAGCAGCTCGCGATGGAGATGAAGGGAAAGGTAGTCTTCGGCAAGCTGAACGTCGACGAGAATATGGTAACCGCCAACAAGTACAGGATCTCGGCGATTCCCACACTAATGATCTTCAAAGACGGCAAACTCATCGATAAAATGGTGGGCGCCTACCCCAAGCCCGCATTAGCCGCAAAAATCAGCAAGTTCCTCTGAAGACAAACCTTCCGGGGATCTTTCATTTCTCTTGCCTTTTCTTTTTTCCAGGCACTGGTGGCCGTTAAGCACAATTTCAAGGTATGCTATTGGCGGTCTTGATCTCAGGATAGCCGGAGATGCTGTAAACCGGTTTGGACCCAAGACTGTTCGGCACCTCGTAAAGGGGCTTGGTTCTTGAGTACTGACTGATGTTATAAAGGGGCTTGTAATTATCGGTATTGTAGGTGAATAGAGATACATTACCCAGGCGCTGGCTCGCATTGAATGCGGTACTTGGGGATGTGCTGGAAGATAGATTGTGAGTAGATTTGTTGCCGTACACATCCAGGTTATTCAGGGGCTTGGTCTTCTCGAAGCCGGCCCGAAGAACCGTGGTGTGAGAAGCAGCTTTCCCGGAACCCATTTGGATGGTGGCAGGTGCGCTTTTCAAGGTATCATTTGAAGTCTCATTTATCGAGATATTTGCCGTGACGTTCTGAGTCTCGTTTAGCGTGATATTCACGGTAGCGTTCTGACTGTCTTCTGCAATTGTGGCAGGCATCAAAAATGCCAGCAGCGCGAGAGTGCAGATAAGGCCAACAAGAATTTTTTGCATAATAATCATCTCCGTCTCCTGAGAAGAACGATCGTGAGCAAGGCTAATGCTGCAGATCCAGCCGGAAGGTCTGCATTCTTTGCAGTATCTGTGGCGTTGCTCCTCGCCAGAGGCTTGGCCTCAACCACATTCTCCTCCAAATCCATAACTGCGCCGCCCTGGCCGAGCAGAACGGTGCGCAGCAAATAAATGCCCGGCTCAAGAGTCTTGTTCCAGGTGATCTCCACAGTCTCATCGTCTCCGGTAAGAAGGACAGGCGTCTTCTTCTCGGTGGTATTGAGAACGGAACCGTTTTGAGATAGAATAAACCGCAAAGATCCCTCAAAGGGAACGCGAGAGTTGCCCATAACTGTGGCGCTGGCACCGGTCTCATCCTGATAGGTCTCGGTGATCATGGCATCATCCACAGCCAAAAAGGAATTCATGAAGGACCTCGTTTGGTTGTGATTCAGCTCCACAATCTTCACCCGGCCCGCATACTCGTGTCCGTTTTCCAGGATCTGCTTCCAGGCATAGTCCTTGGTAATCGGCTGGACATAGCTTCCAGTGATGGGTATCACCTGCTCTCTGGTGACATACACGACCTTGTTCCCGTCGATGAGCATATAGTAAATATCTACAACGGTAGGATCGCTGGCACTGATGGCAAGGTGCATGCCGCGAGAGTCGGCACGAAAGTCGCGCACGTCAAACCTTATGGGCTCCACCCCCCCGTAATAAAAGTTATAGCATTTACGGGAGACTTCGGTCCCATTTTTCCATAGGCCGGCGCATACATCATAGCTGCCTTTCTCGGCATGTACGGCCGGCCAGCGAATGACCCAGGTCCCCGCACCATCCAGCGTCAGGTTCCTGGTCGTGAGCAGTCTTCCCTCATTGATCAGATCCAGCCGCAAAGCCATGCCGGACACGTCTCCTTCCAGAGTAACATCAGCCGAGTCTATGCTGGAGTAGATATTGGCAACCTCCGAAGAAAGGGCTGTGCCCGCCATAGCCATCAGAGATGCCAGGACCACCAGGGCCGCTAAATGCCAAACCGCACGGATTCTCATAGATACCTTACCTGCCGGCAATTGCCGGGGATTCTGTATTATCTGAATAGGTTTAAAACTAACGTATCGAAAAAGGGAAATTAAATAGTCAGCCAATTGGTAAACGGCGCGATCAAGGTTATGAGCAGGGATGTCAGCACTATCCAGGTAAGAATGGCCACGGTCGTCCTGGTGAACCTTTCCGCCTCCTGGGGCCGGACAATCCTCTCAAAGCCGGACTGCACCAGATCCCTGAAAATGTGCCCGCCATCCAATGGCACCGCAGGTAGGCAGTTGAACAGGCCTGCATAAAGGTTGATCCAGCCGATCCAGAGCAGTAGATTGGCAATCCAGAAGAACTTGCTTCCCAGTGGCTCTGCCCATCCGCTGGGCTCAAAGACGGCGGTCAGCCAGCCGCTAAAACCGGGAAAGCCCTTCTGGGTGAATCCGGGAATTCCTGCAAAAGGCAGGCTTAACATGTAGGTGAAGCCCTGCATGCCGCTACTGGGTATCGTCTTTAGAACCTGCAGAAATTGTCTGGCAGGAGCCTCCTGAAAAAGCGCGCCACCAGATAGAACCACATCCCCGGAGATGCCGATGCCTATGAATCCTCCGCTATCCACTGAAGCCGTCTCTTTCGTAGTGAGATTGACCTGATAGATATTGCCCTGACCGGTGGTTATGGCAATGGTTTGGCCGGGACTGGTGGCGTTCATCTGCTTTCTGAAGCCCTCCAGGTTTACTATCTCCATTCCGTCGATCCTGGTGATTATGCTCCTGGCAGGAAGACCGGCAGATTCAGCGGGCGAGCCCTTGAAGATAGAGGCCACCATGATGCCTCGCGCCGGTTCGCCGGAGAGCGGCAAGATCTGCTCTCGGTCTTCATAAATCACCCGCATGCTAGCAGTTGAACTGCCCAGATGACTGTAAAGCTGCGCGAGGCTGCTATCTCTGTTTCCATCAACATCCAGCAGCACCATGCCGCTCTCAAAACCAGCCTTATCTGCCGCGGAGCCGTCCTGAACGTCGACTACGATCAGCCTGTCCACAGGAGATATGGCTCCTATGACCGGCCCGAAGAAGAGGGCCATAGCCACTACCGCCACGATAAAATTGGAGATGACGCCCGCAGATAGAATCCGAATTCTTGCCCCCTTGCTCACCTTTGCCGGCATATCTTTGCTGCCGAAGAGATCCACTTCGTCCGGCTCAACAAAAGCTGCAATTGGGGCAAATAAAACGGCGACAATTCCCATGGACTTGACACGCACGCCCTCTACGCGGCTGAGTATGCCGTGTGCGAACTCGTGCACTACCATGGTCACAAAGAGAGCAATCCAGCCCCAGACAAAGGGAATGTACTCATTCAAGCCGGGAATGAGAAGGATGTTTCTCGGAGCGTTATAACTGCTGGGCAGAGGTGGCTCCTGAATCATGTAATAGGTCATGGCCAAAACCAGCAGCAAAAAATAGGTCATACTCAATACGACCAGAGGTATGCCGGCTGAGGCCACAATCCTCCAAAATCGCTTGGGACGGGCCAGCCAGTCCAGCAGATTCAAGCCCCTGGTGGTACGAAAAAACATGGCCAAAGGAACGCCCAGAACACTTCCGACTGATATGCCCCGGCTTTTCCATTTTTCGCTATCTTTCAAAGGCAAAAGAAGTATAGAATACAGGCCGATCAACGCTACAGCCACGAGCAGCCAATCAACATAATCAAGCTGTAACTGGAAGTCCAAAACTTTTTCCTCGCGAAGTCATTATACGATTCCATTATATAAGCTGCTTGCCGGCCCTTTAACCGGGCAATCACGGCTTGGAGATCAACTCATTCACACAGGGATAATAAAAAGAAAAGAGATGCAAAGACCTCAGAGTAAGCCCTGCTCCCTCAGCTCATCCTTGGCCAGCTCCTGATGCTTCTTCTCCAAAAAGCTATAGACATTTCCATGCGGAGCGCCATCAAGCAGCATCTCTATGGCGGTGCGTGCAACTCGCATTTGCTCCGGATAGCCTAAGATGGCTACCGTCTTGCCATACACAGATACCTTGGCGCCGGAGAGCCTCTCCATGATCTCGCGCGACCGGCCGTCCTTGCCTATGATGCGGCCCTTGATGCGTTCCATATCGCTCTTGGTGCCTGCCATCTTGGACAGGTCCATCACATCGAGCATCAACATATCGTCATCAAGGATGGACAGTGCCCTCTCCGGTGAGAAGCCTCTGCCGATGGCTTTTACCAGGTCCAATACTCGGAGGCCCTGCAATGGGTCAACAGCTGATGCGATGGAGACCGCGCCGGTCTCGCTGTCTATCTCAAGAGTGGTCTTGGTCTTCTCTTCGATAAAGCGCTTCATGGACCCGCCCGGTCCCACCAGCACACCTACGCGCTCCTCTGGAATCTTGATATCCAATTTAATCAGCCTTCTTTTTTGTTTATCTCATCGATTTCATCTTTGTCTTTGCGAAGCCTCGCCCAGATCTCTTCAGTTGAGCCAACGTTATATTTTTTCTTAAAGTAATGGGCCACATTGGCTATATCGCGCTCCAGAAATCTCCTGGCCATGGGATGGTCCAGCGTAACAGACTGTCCCATATCTATTATCACCGGCTCGCCTTCGTCATAAAGTATATTGAACTCGCTCAGATCGGCATGAACGAGCTGTGCGCGATTATAGAGCACAGAGATATATTCAACAATCTTTTCAAAAATGCGCTTGGCGTCATCCGTCTCCAGTTCCACGTCTTTTAGCGGAGGAGCAACATTTTCACCGTTGCCGATAAGATCCATAACCAGTATGTTCTCCCTCATGGCTATGGGGTGGGGCACGGCTACACCCACCTCTTCCGCCCGCGTCAGGTTTCGAAATTCCTTCCGGGTCCAGGCCGCGACAATAGCTCTCTTTGTGCCCTTGACATTTCCAAATCTCGGATCGCCATGCAAGTAGTCCTGCATGGCATTGAAATTGCTGGTAGAGATGCGGTAAATTTTCAGGGCCAGCTCTTTTTCGCCTACGATGGCCTTAAAAATGTTGGCTTCTTTGCCAGTACAGACGGATCCGCCCAGAGCATCGATTACGCCCTTGCTGGCCAGGTGGTAAAGGTCCATCAGGGTGCGCTTATCGAAGACCGCATCCTGGACGTTTAGATCATCGGAGTCCTTTATCCTGGTACGAAGAACATCGATCTTGGTATCGAAATCTTCATCTTTGGTACGCCTGCTCATATAGTGCCTTTCAAGAAGATTCCTTTCAAGAAGTTCCTTTCAGAAATCCCTTGCGCTGCAGCCAGTCCACCTGAGGACCGGTATATCTCCAGACTACATCGGCCTTATCATTCTCGATCTCCCAGGGAATGACAATAACCACGTCACCCTGTCTGATCCAGATCCTCTTCTTCATCTTACCAGGTATGCGACCCATCCTGGTAACGCCGTCGATGCATCTCACCTTTATGCGATTGGCTCCAAGCAAACTTTCCACATGACCGAATATTTCTCGATCCTGTTTGCGGGGGAGACGAACTCTGGTAATTACAGCTCCTTCTTCTTCCCTGCCACGACCTCTATTATACAGCTTATCACCTCAAATAATAATTATGGACATATGACTCATGGAATCTTCGGGGCCGCTCTTTCCCCGAGTAGCCTAAGTATCTTTCTTTTCGCCCTTCTGCTAAAAACCACTCTTAAATAGTTAAAGCTTGTGTCGGCCAAAATACAAATGGGCCCGACGCGATTCGAACGCGTGATCCCCGCCGTGTGAAGGCGATGTCATAACCAGCTAGACCACAGGCCCTCGGAGTAAGCCTAGTAAGTCATCAGCTATTTGTATCTTGCCCTTGAGAAGAGAACGGCAAACACACTTTCGTCCGACGCACAGGAATTATTTAAATAGTAATTCGCGAAGCTAATAAAACGAATGAGTTTCATCCTGCAAAACCCAGCCTATGCCATTTATGAGCGGCTTCTAAAGTCACGCATTCTTACCGGAGTGCCGGTGGAACATGTGGCCATCATCCAAGATGGAAACCGCAGATATGCCATGCAAAAAGGCCTCTCCAAGTTACTAGGGCACAGCCTTGGCGCAGACACCTCGGAGAGGGTCTCCGATTGGTGCCTGGAGGTGGGTGTTAAGCATCTCACCCTCTATGCCTTCTCCACAGAGAACTTTGGGAGGGACGAGCTGGAGAAGCGCTATCTCTTTGACCTGATCAAAAACAAGTTTGCACAGCTTTGCCGCTCTAAAAAAGTTCATGCCAACAGGGTCCGGGTAAGGGCCATCGGTAGAGTGGAGATGCTGCCGCAAGACCTTCAAGAGGAGATCTGCCGCACAGAAGAGGCCACGAGAGAGTATGAGAAGATGTACCTGAACATTGCCCTGGCCTACGGCGGTCAGCGCGAACTGGTAGACGCAGCGCGGTCCCTGGCGCGCCAGATAAGAGAAGGAAAGATCAGAGCAAACGATGTGAATGAGGATCTGATCGCTTCGCATCTCTATCCACAAGACGGGACCTCTGTGCCCAAAGTGGATCTTATCATCAGGACGGGCGGGGACTGCCGCACCTCCAACTTCCTGCCCTGGCAGGCCAACGGTAATGAGTGCGCCGCATACTTTTGCGCACCCTACTGGCCCGAATTTAGAAAGATCGACTTTCTGCGCGCCATCCGCACGGCTCAGGCCCGGGCTTCTGGCCAACAGGCTTAATAACTAAAAGCATGCCATGAGGGATGTTTTGTCCCGATGGGGTAGTGGACATCCCGGAGGCCTGCGGAGCCATATTTGCGCAGAGAGCCTTCAACCCGGGTTCGAATCCCGGTCGGGACGCTTTTCTTAATGGGTGGCCTTAAGTAGTGCGTTTTTTCTGTGATGTCTCAATCACCGAAAGACCTAATTACCTTGGTTGCGAAATAACAAGTATCCAGCGCTGCAAATCGCGGCGCAAATTGCAGTGAGGGAGCGGTTGGTTGTGGTATTACAAAGCAGCAAAATCCCCAGGTCCAAGTCGGGCGTACCTGGATATGATGAACTGGTCGATGGCGGTTTTCACATGGGAACGGTAAACACCATCACCGGATCTTCCGGCACGGGCAAGACAGTCTTTGCCGGCCAGTTCATAAATTACGGCATCAAGATGGGCGAAAAGGGAATGATCATCACCCCCTCGGAGAGCGCAAATTACCTGAAGCGAGAGATGATGTCCTCCTTCGGCTGGGATTTCTCGGCAATGGAAAAAGAAGGAAAACTCACCATCGTTGATGTTACTGATCCTGTGCTGCGCCTGCAAAAGAGCATCGACGTCGATCCGGTGGATTTTCTTATAAACTTTAGAAAGCTAGTAGAGAGAAAGCTGGAAGAGGTCAAGCCTGCCCGGCTCTTCATAGACGATCTGACTGCCTTCTTCATGGCCGTAGAGCAGCCCTTTAAAATTCGGTCATTGACCGACGACCTCTTCGGCACCATTCGCGCCAGCGGCGTGACATCGGTCATCACCATCGGCACGGCTTTTGGCACCAACCAGTTCCTGGAGTACGGAGCGGACTCAGCCACCATGCTCAGCCGTGAGCGCATCGGCAATACACTCATCCGGTCGATATATATCATGAAGATGCGCGGCTCAAAGATCGCCAACAGCATCAGGGTCCTGGACATATCCGATGAGGGAATATCCGTGTCCTCACTCTCGCCCTATTCCTGAGTGCAAATGAAATCGAGGGTGCATAAATGATAGAAAGATGGATCGTCCTGGCTGCAGAGGAAGCAGGTCCCGTCTCGAATAAGATGGGCGGCATCTGGAATGTGGTGGATGCAGAGGCTGTGATGCTGGCCCGGCTGGTGGCGCGAGGTGAAATTGAAAGCGGCCTGCACATCCTGGTGGCGGGCCCCAACTATCCGGCCTCCGGCTCAGACTGGAATACAGGCAGAAACCGGGTCACAGATCTCACGAGACTCGATAAGCTGGAGAGAGGGCCAGAACTAGAGGCCGTTTTAACGGCACTGAATGCTTCCGGCATTGAGACAGTTACCGGGCAAAGAAATGTAGAAGGCGTTTTTATCGGCTATGTGCTC
This sequence comes from Methanothrix sp., assembly GCA_049299735.1. Taxonomy (GTDB): domain Archaea; phylum Halobacteriota; class Methanosarcinia; order Methanotrichales; family Methanotrichaceae; genus Methanothrix. Next base: position 46,572 of record JBAQXX010000069.1, read on the forward strand.
TTCAATACCAATTATTATCAGTCTCACACGATGCGCTGGAATAATCAGGAGATGACCCAGAATAACGCCATCAAGACGGAGGCCTTTGATCTGGTGGGCCTTGATTCCATGAACTTCGAGAGAGCTCACTATGGCTCTGAGTACAACCACTACCTAAATCTCTCCTATGCCGTATCCGAGCTGGTGAAAGGCCTGGCCCGCGTCCCGGAAGAGATGACGCAAAAGTACACGGATAGGACAGTCTCGGAATTTGCCAAGTCGGTTATGCCCAAAGTAAGAGTCTCCATGCACTGCCACGAGTTTGGAGTCTTCTATGCGGCAGCCAGGCTGAAGAAGCTAGGCGTTCCTGTTAGATCTGTCTGCACATTGCATGCCACAGTTCCCGGTCGCACTGCGGGCTATAAATCTCTGCAAAAGGTAGCCCAAAGCGACTCAAAAATGGAGCCCGGCACGCCTCTGGGCTTTGCCGCGCTGGAGGCTTTAGCCCGTTATGCCGATGCCGTTACATTCGTGGGCGATTCGACTATGAAAGAGGCCATGCTCTTTTACCGCTTGAAGGGCATTGTCATCCGGAATGGAATAGATGTGGAGGTGCAGGAGATCGACTGGGATAAAAAAGAACGCTGCCGGGCAAGGATCCAGCAGTTTCTGGCCGACAATCTCTACAAATACCGCGACGGCAAGAGCATAAAGCGGGAAAACATAATTCCGGTCTTCACCATCTCCCGCATAGAGATCGAGAATAAGGGATATCTTCAACTCCTTGATGCCCTGGTGCTTCAGGATCACCTGCTCAAGCATAGATTAACCGGTCAGCGTCATGCCGAGGAGGCAAGAGTAGTATGCTTCCTGATAGCCTCGCACGGTCCAAAAGACAAGCAGAAGCTGCCGGAGGGATTTCCCATCAATCTCACGCCGGAAGTTCTGGTGGGCGAGGAGATACGCCTGGAGAATATGATCAAGGAGCGCGGCCTGGATGAGTCGGAACTAGTCTCCGGCAAGAGGATGGTGGCGGCACTGCTCTATCCTCAGTGGGTGGGACCGAACGATGGCGGCCTGGAAATGAGCGCCGATGAGATCATGGCCGGCTGTGTTGCCGGTATCTTTCCCTCCCAATACGAGCCATTCCTTCTCACCGCTCTGGAAGCGGGCAGGGAAGGCACACCAAACATCGTCAGCCGGTCGGCAGGATACAGCGATGCTTTAAAGAAGATCAAACGCCGCGTGCCCGGCCTGGGGGGCGTGGTGATTGTGGACAACATTGAGGCTCAGCCCCAAGAGACAGTCCTGGATTATGCCCTGGCCCTGGACTACTTCACCTGGACCTATCTGGAGGACGAGGTCAAATACAGGCTGCTCTGCGAAGAATCCTTTTCCCTGGCCAGGCAGTTTAGCTGGAAGGAGCCGGTACTGGAGTATTACAAGAACCTGGTAGCGTAATCCGGATGTGAGAAAACAATGAGAATTGCCTACATGAGCCTTGAGTTTCCGCCCAGGATCTTCGGCGGCCTTGGTGTGTACGTGGACGAAATATCCAGAGAAATGGTCTCCCAGGGCGAAAAAATCTCGGTTTTTACATTGGGAGACGGCAAACTGAAGAGGTACCAGGATATGGATGGAGTAGAGGTATTCAGGGAGACTCCCGTCCCGATCAGGGATGGCCTGGAGATTTTCCTCTCCCCTGAGACCATTTCCTGGGGAGAAGGCCTTTACTTACTACTGGACCTATTCAGCCTAAACCAGCTAGCTGCGGCGAGACTCATGGAAAATGGGCCTTTCGATCTCTGCGTGGCTCACGACTGGCTCGGCCTCCTGGGAGCTATGGCCGTTAAGAGAGAAGGCATTCCCATGATTTATCATGTCCATGGCCTGGAGACAGGTCGTTCGGATAATCCCAATCCCCAACTTGTGACTCTGGAAAAAAAAGGCGCAGAAGTAGCGGATCTGATCATTACCGTTTCAGAGGCCATGAAGCAGGAGCTGGTCTGCCTGGGAGTCAGGTCGGAAAAGGTTCGCGTATGCTACCACGGCGTGGACGCCGCATTTTTCAATCCCGATCTGGCTGATCCCAAGCATCTGGCCGCCCTGCGAAAGAGATACGGCTTTGCATTGGATGATGTCATCGTGCTCTTCATGGGCCGGCTGGAGAGCGTAAAAGGGATTGTACAGCTATTTTCTGCCATTCCCGACGTTCTGGCAAAGCATCCCAAGTTGAAGCTGTTAGTGGTGGGCAAGGGCAGCCTGGAGAGCTGGGCTATTTCAGAAGCGAAACGGCTTGGCTGCATCACGCTGGTCACAGACTTCCTGGATGCCGAGGATAAGATGCACCATTATGCTCTGGCGGATTTGTGCGTATTCCCAAGCCTTTACGAGCCCTTTGGCATCGTCGCTCTCGAAGCAGCGGCCATGGGCAAGGCCGCTGTGGTGGGTGCTGCAGGCACATCCGGTCTGGCAGAGATTGTGAAAAATCCAGCCACTATGCGACCTACGGGCGTTCATGTAAATGCTCGCGACCCCAGAGATATCGCCTGGGGCATCAATCTCGCCCTGGAAGACCGGGAACGACTCAAATCCTGGGGAAAGAACGCCAGGACCAGGGTGCAAGAAGAGTTCACCTGGCAGAAAGCCGCAGAGAGGACCCTGGCTATTTATAGGGAAGTGGCTTGACGAAAGAGGATAAGAGAGGATGCTGGCGATGACGGAGTTAAGAAGACATTACTTCCTGGATGAGTACTGCATCATCGCCCCAAAACGCGGGACGAGGCCATCTGATTTCCAGCTAGCAAAGGCAGCCCCGGGAGACAGGAGCGTTTGCCCGTTTTGCGCGGGAAACGAGGAGATGACTCCGCCGGCCGACGCAGTCTACACCAAGCAGGGAGTATTAACCGATGGCCCGGAGAGGATTTCTGGCTGGAAGATGCGTGTCTTTCCCAATGTTTTTGCGGCCATGGTCCCGTGCCCTGAGCCCGCCACAACTGAATGGACTGCCCTGCCCGGACAAGGCTTTCATGAGGTAATTGTAGACAGCCCTCTGCACGGAGAAAATCCCGCAGACTTTGATAAGGAGCACATGGAAAAGCTCATCTCTGTCTACAGGGATCGCTATATCCATTACTGCAAAAACAGCCTTGTGAAATATGTATCCGTCTTCAAGAATTGGGGGAAGGAGGCTGGAGCATCATTGTCTCACAGCCATTCTCAGCTCGTCACCCTACCTATTCTTCCGCCCCTGATTAAGAGAGAAATGGATGCCATCAGCCGTAGAGCGCGCTGTCCGTTCTGCAATATCGTAGAGCAAGAGAAGAAGTCATGCCGGCTCATCGAAGAGAACGAAAACTGGATTCTAATTGCACCCTTCTTTTCACAGGCACCCTATGAGACCTGGATTTTGCCGAAGAGGCATTTAGCCAACCTGAAAGAGATGAATGAAGCAGAAGGAAAAAGCCTTGCAGCTCTATTAAAGCGGGCCCTGGGAGCCATGCGATCCGTCTTGAACGATCCGTCCTATAACTGCATGATCTTCCAGCTTCCTTCAGGCTACCACCTCAATATCAGAATTCAGCCGGCCATTTCCAAAATTGCGGGCTTTGAGAGGAGCACGGGGGTGTACATCAACACCGTTGCCCCGGAACATGCTGCATCGGAGCTTTCGGCATAAGCTGAAAGCGATCTAAGAGCGCCGAAAAGTTAATCAATTATCCGGCTGTAAAGAATCACAATTTGCTTATTTCATTCCTAATGTATTTCATAAAGCATATCGTACAGACAACTGACCAATAACTATCGCTGCAAGGCGAGACAATACCGGTGAAGAGATGCGAATTGGAATGCTCTCATGGGAGAGCTTATACTCAATAAAGGTCGGCGGGGTGGCCCCATGTGTATCAGAGATCTCCGAAGCGCTGGCCAGAAGGGACCATGAAGTACATGTATTTACGCGCAGAGGCGATTTTGAGTCCTACGACAAGATAAATGGCGTCCATTACCAGAGAGTGGATGTGAACATCTCGGGGGACGTACTGGCTCAGATGAATAACATGTGTGATGCCCTTTACGATCGCTTCGGAGCGGTGCAAAGGCTCTTCGGCAGATTCGATATCATGCATGGTCATGATTGGCATCCGGTGAATGCTTTGACCCGCATAAAGCAGGACTATGGTCTGCCTTTCCTTCTGACTATGCACAGCACGGAATGGGGCAGAAATGGAAACCACTTCGGTTACGGCATATCTCAGGAGATATCTCATAGGGAGTGGCTGGGCTGCTATGAGGCATCCAGGGTGATTGTGACCACCAGGCGCATGCAAGATGAGTTGATGTGGATATACAGCCTGCCCGAAGACAAGATCAGCATTATACCAAACGGCATCATTATGGGAAAGATGCGGAAGGGCCTTGACGCCGGTCGTGTCAAAGAGAAGTACGGCATACACCCCATGGCGCCCTTGGTGCTCTTCTGCGGCAGGATGAGCACCCAGAAGGGACCGGACCTCCTGGTAGAGGCAGTGCCTCATATCTTGAGAAACAGATCCGATGCTCGTTTTGTCTTCATAGGAGAGGGAGGCATGAGGCCGGACTGCGAGAGAAGAGCTCGCGAGCTTGGAGTTGCGGATGCCTGCCGATTCATGGGATACACATCCAACACAGAGAAAGAAGAGCTGGTCAATGCCTGCGATCTCATGTGCGTTCCCAGCAGAAACGAGCCTTTCGGCGTTGTGGTCCTGGAGGCATGGGATGCCTGCAAACCGGTAGTGGCGACTGAAGCGGTGAGCATAATTAATAACTTTGAAGACGGCCTCCTGGCCTATATTCAGCCGGAGTCCATCGCATGGTGCATAAACCGGCTGCTCGCCAATCCTGAGGAGATGAAGAAGCTGGCACGGGCAGGATGCAGCCGGATTGATGCCGAGTTCAGCTGGGATCGCATCGCCAAGAGAACGGAAGACGTTTATGAAAAGGCGAGAAAGCAAGGCCAACCGAAAGGTTCTTGAAGGGTGAGTGGCACAAGGGGCTCTTGGCGCCTCGATAGCTTAGCCCGGTATAGCGCGTCCTTGGTAAGGACGAGGTCGCGGGTTCGAATCCCGTCCGAGGCTTTAATTTTTCTGTTTCGATCGATCTTATGTTGGGGGAGTTTGCACGGATAAGAAGCACATATTGATTATCGATGACGATAGAGGCATACTCGATGGCTTTAAGCTTCTCTTAGAGAGAAAGGGTTATCTAACAGATACGGCAGAAACCGGCTCTGAAGCTATAGAAAAAGTGCGCAGCAAATATTTTAACCTGGCATTAATTGACATAAGGCTTCCTGATATGAATGGTACCGCACTTCTATCCGAATTTCGCGAGCTCAACCCGGAGATGAAAAAGATCATCATTACAGGTTTTTCCACTCGAGAAAATGCCATTGAATCCCTGAATCTAGGAGCAAACGCATATTTGGAAAAGCCGGTGACTCCAGGAAAATTGCTGGAATTCGTGGCAAAAAAATTGGCAGAACAAGAATATGAGATCAAGTATCATGAGGATATTGTGAATAAATTGCTCCAATCTCGCAAGTAAAGCGTCATCGTCCCGCGGCGAGGGGCATTTTGATCTCAGCGACGGTGCCCCTGCTTTTCTCGCTCACTATCCGAATATCGCCATCCATGGCCTCCAATAAGCGTTTGCAGACCGCAAGACCTAATCCCATTCCTTTGGCTTTGGTGGTAATTAGAGGTTGATAGATTTTATTTTCAACCTCCAAAGGTATGCCTGGACCAGTGTCCCTAATAGCCAAGATAACATCTTTTTCGGTAGAGGATGCAGAAAGGTTCAGCATACCCCCTTCCGGCATGGCCTGAATGGCATTGGAGATGATATTGATGAGAACATGGCGGATCATGGTCGGATCGCCCCTCAGAGCTATGCTCCCTCCAATCTCCTTTCTGATCTTGATGTTATCAGGAATACTCATGCTGGCGAGAGTATCACTGATAATGAAGGGCAAGCTTAAATCCACCATATCCGGATTCAATGGCAGAGAGTAGTCCCGCAAATTGCAGACTATCTTGTTCATGTACAGCGACTGTTTCTCTATGGCTGCCAAATCGGATATTATGCCAAGCGTATCAAGATTTGCGTCTGCCGAAAACTCCACTACCTTCTGCCGGGCCAGGTATGTGGTGTTCATTATGGCCTGCAGGGGATTTCGCAAATCATGGCCGATCATAACCGCAGTCTCACCAATCGTTGCCAGACGCTCGTTATCTATTAGCTGTCGGCTTTTCTCCTCCACCAGAGCTTTCAACTCCAGTTCGCATCTGAACAGCTCATCTTTTGCCCGCACCTCATCGGTTATATCTGAAAATGCCACCAGCAAGGCGTACGTCTCCTGATAATTAATTATAGATCGCTTGGCTCGTATCCAAACATTTGAACCATTTTTTTGCAAAAAATGCAGATTTATCGGTTCAAATTCTCTCATTTCAGAAAAATTGTCAATATAAAAATCTTCTTGTGAGAGAAGACTAATTAAATTTTTTATAGAACTATTTATCATTTCATCTGTCGTACAGCCAAATATTTTACATGCGGCACTATTGGCATAAATTATGCATTCTCCTCGAAGAACCAGGAACCCTTGCGTAGATCTCTCGACTAGAGTTCTGTGGAGATCCTCCTCGCCCCGGCACACAGGGATGTCAATAGACATAATATGACAACACAACAAACAATATTTAGATGTTCCTACTATTGCACACTGTCCCAGGCTCGCAGCACCTCCGCCACCGACCAGGCCTGGGAGATGCAACCCCCCGGCCGCTGGGGGATGTCGCCGTCAAAAACCTCAGGAAGGGTGTTAATCCCGCCGAAGTGCATGGTTATCAAGGGACTAAGAAGCTCTTTAGCACGAGCTTTGACCGGCCCGGATCTGCCTTCCACAGAGAGCAGAGCATCAATGTACGGCCCCATGAGCCAGGGCCAGACGGTGCCCTGGTGATAGGCACCATCCCTGCGGCGAGGGTCGCCCTCGTATCTGCCTGCATAGCGCGGATCGCGGGACGAGAGCGTTCTCAGGCCGAAAGGCGTGAGCAATTCCTTTGTTACAACATCAAGAATGCTCTCTCTCATAGCCATCGGCAGCAGATCGGGAACTCCTGCCGCAATAATCTGGTTAGGCCGGATGGATGCATCCTCAGGGTCAATCACATCATAAAGGCAGCCGTTCTCACCATTCCAAAACCGCTGGTAGCTCTGCTTAACTCCCACAGCCAGCTCTATAAACCCTGGGTCCAGGGATTTGCCCAAGGCCACGAAAAGCTTATGCATATCAATTAAGGCAGAATACCAGAGAGCATTTATCTCACAGCATTTTCCCGCCCGCGGTGATACCGGCCTGCCATCCAGTCGCGCATCCATCCATGTGAGCGCGGGTCCGGATATAATAAGACCATCCTCGGCCCCTCCAAAGTCCTCCCCCGACCGAGAATAGCGACGAAATACCTCCAGCAGCCTGGGCCAGAGCTGCCCGACAAATTGCCCGTCTTTAGTGTATTCAAAATAGCTGCCTACAGCCCGAACAAACCACAGGGATGCGTCGACGGTATTGTAAGATCCGGCCCCCAGGTCGTTAGGCAAAACGCCGTCCTTCATGGCGACTGCAAAGGATTTCAAGACCTGCCTGGCATCCTCAAAGCGCCCTGTGCAAAGCAAGAGGCCGGGCAGGGAGATCATGGCGTCTCTTCCCCAATCATCAAACCAGTGATATCCGGCGATAAGGCTCTTGCCCTGTCCTCTTTTCACAAGGAAGGCGTCCACGGCCCTCGCCAGATCCGGAAGGGGAGCCTTCAGGCTTTCCAGGCGCTCATTTTCTTTATTCTGTTCTGCCCTCCAGTCCGGCATGGATGTCCTCCAGGTGGAAGCTGCAATGGCAAAGGCGGCATCTCCAGATAGCTCGATCTCGAAGCGGCCCGGCGAAAAGAGGTTCTCCTTCCAGGCCAAGCCCCGCCGACGCTCCTCTTCGTACTCGAAGTTATTGTAAATCATCTCCTGCGGCACATAGGCGGGCCCGTCCGAGAGGAGAGTGAAGCGAATGTCCGGGCGAAGACCTGATCGGAGAATTGTTCCCGCATCAAGGGCCTCCTGCTTCATGCCCGGCAAAGGGGATGCGGCGTGAAAGCATCGGCAGTGCACCAGGGGAACGATGGCAAACGTTCCCTGCCCATTCTTGATCTTGTAGCTGATGATGGTGGTATTCTCACCGCTTATCATGAAAACGGTCTTCTCGACCAGGGTACCGCCTATCCGATAGCAAAACCGGGGGATTGGGTCCGAACGAAACTCCTGCAGGTATTTGAACCCCAGGGGATGGATCACACCGGGATATTGATGATTGGCTAAGAGAGCGCCCTCAATCTCCTCATCCAGGGAGCTGAGCAAGAGCCAGCGGTCTGCCGGAGGGGCAAGCGCCGCCACAAGAAGGCCGTGATAGGCCCGCGTGTTGGCGACCACGGCTGTGGAGGAGGCATAGCCGCCCAGGCCGTTGGCCAGCAGCCACTCGCGACTCGTGCCCTCTTCGTAGCTTTTGGGACGGAAGGAAAAACCAGCCATCATTTGTCCTCCGAGAGGGCGGCATCGACAGCCGTTATCAGGCTTTTTCGCAGTCTTTCTCCCTTGAAGCTCTCTGATTTGGCCAGCTGCTCTGCGAGAGGTGCATCGGCAAGGCTGGTCTTTGCCCATAGGGTGAGATCCCCCTGGCCGTTATGGTATTGCAATGATTCGAAAGATACCGATTTAAGAATATTTTGCATACCTGCTAAACTCCAGGCGACCTCTCCCGTGAACTGGTCAACGCCTGTGGCAAAGCGGAAGGGCGAATCAGCCAGATGAATCTTCTTCTTGAGGCGGTAGTGCAGGTCGCATAGAACACTGAAGTAGGTGACTGAGGCATCATAAGGAATGCCGTAAGGGCTAAAGTAGCTGTGCACCTCACCCGGGCCCCCCCCATGAGTAAAGATGTAGTAGAGATGATCGGAAAGGCCCAGAGTCCTCCATATCCTGAGGAGATTCTCGTCCCCGCTCTCCTTGACAGGGGCCTCCAGCCTCTTTTGGTATATGAAGCAGGCCTGCTGCAGAGCATTACCCAGCCAGCAGCTCGTATCCCTCTCCAGATCCGCCCAGGAGACATGATCAGGCACGGAAAGCTCCTTTTGCGGCGGTATCTCCCGGGCAATCTCTGCGGGAGTGGCGAAGCGAAGGTTCTCGTGCTTTCCGACCTCATCAGGCAGGTGGCGCAAAAACTCAAAGATGCCCGTGTCCACCCACTGATGCTCGCCAAATGTCTCATAGTCGCAGAATATGTTTATGCACTGGCCGGGGGTAGCGGCGAGCCAGCCGGCATACTTGTCGGCGGTGAGGGGGTACTCTTCCCAGCTGCGCAATGAGAAACGAAAGCCGATGTCGTCGGTGAGCTTGTAGTTTCGCAGAAGCAAAGATATGCCGGTCTTGGGCGGCCGGTAAACGTAGTTGGGGTCGGCCACCACGCCCTCGGTAAAAATTGCCCTGTATCCCTGGCTTTCGACCATTCCAGCAATCTCGTCATTGTAAATCAGCTCCGTATTCTCGAAGGTAGCCGGGTGCAGCCCAAAAATGTCCCAGATTAGCTCCCTATGCATCTTAACCTGCTCGAAAAACTCGCCTTTATCCTCGTAGAGGCTGGCCAATGAGTGATAATAGGTCTGCCCCATCACCTCCACCCCGCCCGTCTCCACCAGCCTGACAAATGAGTCCAAAACCTCGGGACGATAGGCACGGCACTGCTCCAGGAAGATGCCGGAGAAACTGTAAGCGACCTTAAAGGGCCGGTCTGATCCCTCATGCTTTCTAATGCTCTCTAAGATCACCTTGTTAGCAGGCAGATAGCATTTGTCGGATACGCGCTCAAAGATCCTCCGATTCTCAGAATCATCAAAATAAAAATCCCGCAAATTGGGAACAACCTCTTTTAAGGGAGATCCGTCCCAGAAGAAATTTTTATTGAGGCGGATGGGCTGATGAACCTCAAAGCATAGGGATACAAGGGTCATGTTTTCTATATCAGGCTGCAAAATATTTACATCCTTCGCGCCGCCTTCTCAATTACCCTCAAAGGAGCGAAAAGTATAAATTCTAGAATGGACTTCTTAATGGCTTCTAGTGGGGGAATTAGTAAATGGTATTTGGAATGACAATGATCAAAGTTAGCTCCGGCCAGGAAAGATCGGTTTATGACCATCTGCAAAAAAGGCCGGAAGTAAGGGACGTCTATCGTCTCTTTGGAGAGTATAGCTTCTTTCTAGTTATGCAGGCGGAAGAGAGAAATGGATTAGGCCGTATGCTAAGCGAGATAAAAGATAGAGAGAATGTAATCAAGACCGGGCCCGTTCTTCTCAGTGCAGAAGAGGGCGGCCCGGAAGTGGGCAGGACAGATTTCGCTGCCGCCCTGGGATAAATCTTTAGCTCTGTGATTGAATCATTTTTTATCCCAAAATTTTTCCGCCCGGGCAGCTCGGCTCGATAAGAGGCGCGAACTTGGTGCCGTAGTAGATTATGCCCTTGTCACCCTCTTTTCCCAGGATGCGAAATACGGGCCGAACGCGCATGCCGATCTTCACTCCTGTCGAACCGGAGACGATCTGACCTGTAATCTTGGGACCCTCATCCAGTTGAATGATGGCCAGATTGTAGGGCGTCAGCCTCTCGAAGTCTTCAGTGGCGTTATAGATGGTAGTATGGGTGATGATTGTGCCCGTCCCCTTGAATGTATACTCCTCCAAATGCGCCCCGCGACGGCAGTTGGGGCAGAGGTTTCTGGGAGGAAAGAAATATTCATTGCAGCAAGTGCAGTGTGTCCCGGAAAGATTGTATCTTTGCGGTATGCTTCTCCAGAATCTGGGCGCGTGGTTTGTCATCATCACCTCGTAAATATGTGGACCAGGGCCGTTCCGCCCGAACCGCCCACATTGTGGGCCAAGCCCACCTGTGCATCATCCACCTGACGCTTGCCAGCCTTCCCGCGAAGCTGCAGGACGATCTCGTAGGCCTGCTTGATTCCGGTGGCGCCCACGGGATGGCCGCAGGCCTTCAGCCCTCCGGAAGTGTTGACAGGCAGGCAGCCGCTCAGGGCCGTCATGCCATCCTGTGTGGCCTTGCCGCCCTGACCCTTCTCCACAAATCCCAGGTCCTCAATGGCCAGTATCTCACCGATGGTAAAGCAGTCATGCACCTCGGCCACATCAACCTGACGCGGCTCGATACCGGCCTGGGTAAAGGCAGAGCGCCCGGCATGGACGGTGGCATCCAGGGTGGTAAGATCGCGGCGATCATGCAAGGCCAGTGTATCGCTGGCCTGGGCACTGCCCACGATTTTTATGGGCTCTTCGGAAAACCTTCTCGCCATCTCAGTCGGGGCAAGCACTACTGCCGCCGCCCCATCGGAGATGGGCGAGCAGTCCAGGACATGCAGAGGATCCGCCACCAGGGGAGACTTGAACACGTCATCAATCGTTATCTCCATGTGATACTGCGCTATGGGATTCATGCAGGCATGATGGTGATTCTTTACGGCCACCTGGGCCATCTGCTCCTCCGTTGTGCCATAGCGACGCATGTGCAGCTTGGCCATCATGGCATAGAGCGCAGGAAAGGTAGCGCCAAAGAAACACTCCCATTCCCTGTCTGCCGCCGCGGCCAGCGCGTCGGCAGCAGTGCCGGTGGAGACATCGGTCATCTTTTCAACTCCCGCCGCGATGACAATATCGCTATAACCGCTGGCCACCGCCAGTACCGCCTGGCGCAGTGCCAGGCCCCCGGAGGCGCAGGCCGCTTCCACCCGCGTGGATGGCACGTGCAGGCGAGAGAGGCCGGCGCAGTCGGCGATGAGCGCCCCGATGTGCTCCTGCTCGATGAACCGACCGCCGCTCATGTTGCCCACGTAGAGAGCGTCGATCTGCTCGCCGGTGATCTCGGCATCCCCAATGGCCATCACACCGGCCTCCGCGATCATGTCGCGCAAAGAGACATCCCATCGCTCTCCGAACTTGGTGCAGCCTACACCTATTATGGATACGGATCTCATATTCTCAGCTTGCCCTTATGCTTGGCATACATGGCATAATCAAGATACTCGGCCTCTCCGATATAGTCGCGAACGCTTGAAGCGCCACAGCGGATCTCTTCAATCTCATCTTTCACACTTATGCTGAAAGCGTCGCTTCCCGCACCTGAGCCGAAGCTGGTCACAAATATGCGCTCACCGGGCTTTGCAATGTCCAAAGTGGCGGCAAGACCAATGAGGCAGGATGCAGAGTACGTGTTTCCGATGAGGGGCACAATCAATCCCGGCTCGATCTGCTTTTTGGAAAAGCCCAGCATCTTGGCCACGCGTACGGGAAACTTGCCATTCGGCTGGTGAAAGACGGCATAATCATAATCCTCAGGGGCGCTGCCCAGCCGTTCCAGAAGGCCGCGCGCGGCGCCTGTCACATGCTTGAAGTAGGCCGGCTCTCCTGTGAATCTACCCCCGTGCTCCGGATAGGGCATGCCTTCCCGCCTCCAGAAATCAGGAGTGTCGGAGGTGAAAGAATAGGTGCCTTCAATCTCTGCAGCCACATCCCTGCTGCCGATTAAATACGCGGCTCCGCCAGCCGCGGCCGTATATTCCAGCATATCTCCCGGAGCGCCCTGGCTCACATCCGCGCCTATGGCCAAGCCCAGATCGATCAGATTGGATCCGACGAGACCCAGGCAAGCCTGGAGGGCAGCGGTGCCCGCTTTACAGGCAAACTCGAAGTCCGCCGCCGTAAAAGAGGATGAGGTGCATAAGGCCTGACCCACGATGGTGGCAGTGGGCTTCACTGCATAGGGATGGCTCTCCGAGCCTGCGTAAATAGCACCGATCCGTTTAGGATCAATCCTTGCGCGCTGCAAGGCATTTCTTGCCGCCTCCACGGCGATGGTCACAGTATCCTCATCCAGATCGGGCACCGATTTCTCGAAGACGCGCAGACCCTCTGTGATCTCCTCTCCGTTCCCCCAAACCCTGGCAATCTCGTCCAGCCTTATACGAAATCGCGGGATATAGACCCCATAACTTACAATACCAGAGACCAAGAGATTTCACCCTTTGCTCAATGCACTGGTGATTTCGTCAACGGAAAAATGTGTCGTTAAAAGTGGAATGTTCTCGACCTGTGCGATTTTTATGGCAACGGGATCAACATCGGACGGCATTATCCCCTGCAAGACTACCGCGCCGGGCTTGAGGTTGCTGACCCGCACGGCCACCATGGGCGATTTACCGGAATGTACCCCCGTGAATATCAGGACGCGGGCAGTGCTTCGTCCGTAGATCTTCTGGAACTGGTCGGGAAGCATCTCAATAATGGCCTTCATGCTATCAATTACCGTATAGCCCCAGATGGTGATATCCGTGTGGCCGAAGATGACCTCTGCATTCAGTTTGTCGACAATGGCAGCGAGGTGGATGGGATCCTGGTACTCGCAGACGCTGCATATGGAGTCCAGGCCTAAAATGTCGCCCCACATGTTCTCGTAGGCGCGCAGAACATTGCAGCCGCGGCTCTCATCTATGCGCAGGAGCGCATCAATGATTTTGCTCACGATCATTATGCCGGGGGACTTTCGCCTGCCGCTCTCATAATCAGAGATCACGGAAGGAGACATGCCCATATGATTGGACAGGTCGGTCTGGGTTATGGCGAAGTTTCTGCGCCATTTCCTCAGAGTATCGCCTGGACTTTGGGAAAGGGTGATCTCTCCTGCGATCTTCTCAGCCAGTAATCCTCGTGCATTGGAGATCTCCCCACCATAATTCATAAAACAACAACTGGTCAAACTAGGATATAAATCTAGCGAAAATAATTCGGCATTCAACGTAAGAATAGCATCAATAATGAAGATCAAAAACGAAGTGCGTCGACCGGGATTCGAACCCGGGTTGTAGGCTTGCTTCGCAGAGAATCAAATCTGCCTGGAAGGCCCAAGTCATAACCACTAGACCATCGACGCCCGCCCCTTAGGTAGCACAGGTTGAACTTAACTGTTTCGATCCAAAATCTGAAAGTACCTCAGATACGTTGATATACGGGAAAGAACGCGAAAACGTCTCAGGATATACGAATGAATGCCCTGATCATTGCCTTCTGGCTGATGCTGCCCGCATACATACCCAATAACTGTGCCGCACTCTTTGGAGGAGGCATGCCTCTGGATGGCGGCAGAATCTTCTCAGACGGCCAGCGCTTGCTTGGCGACGGCAAAACCTTTAGGGGAACCTTCGCGGGAACCGTCTGCGGCATTTCAGTAGGGCTTTTGCAAAACATGGCCGCCCCCTTTGTCGGCCTGCCCTCTTTTGGCAGCGGCTATGAGCAATTGTCCATTCTCATGGCCCTCTCCCTGGGAGCGATGCTGGGTGATATCGTAGCGGCATTCTTCAAGCGCCGCATGGGTCTGCGGCGCGGTGCGCCTCTTTTTATCATAGATCAGCTCGATTTTGTCATAGGAGCATGGCTTTTCACCCTACTCATAGCACCGGACTGGTTTATGCAGCATTTTACATCCACAATAATATTAATCGTGCTCATAATAACCCCCATTCTGCACCGGGTTACAAATATCATAGGCTACAGGATGGGTGCTAAGAGAGAACCCTGGTAAGCTCATATATTTTCCATGTCGGCCATCGCGAAAGGTTTATAAGTTTAGGTAATTGATACCGAGAGCGTCATAGCCAATTTTATCCTGAAACAGCATGAAATTGGTGAAATGAAAAGGAGGAGGAATAAATGGACGCATTTGGCATGGGACTCGTAGCTGCTATGGGTGCCCTTGCGACAGTTGCGGGTGCTTCTGAGGATATCGACTCGGATATAGGCTCTCAAAGCAACCCCAACTCGCAAGTTCAACTGGCTGCCCAGGTCGGAAATCCCCATAGGATTTACAATAAGGCCATTGCAGGCGAGCCGCCATCGAACGCTCTGTGGTGCACAACCGCAGCCATCATGGCTTATGTGCTTATCGAAGGCTATCATATGCCCTTGCTCTTTGCAGCAGCCGCTGGCGCATCATTGGCCGCTCTGTTCGACGGTGTAATGTCCGTGAGCGCCTACCTAGGTAGGAACGCCAGCCAGGCCAGGTTCAATCAGTGGATCTACCTGGATATCATAAGGTATACTACGCCTTCCATCATGGCACATGTATGGATTACATCTTTCTGTATCGTATTGATTGCTATAATGCAAGTTTATGTTTTAACGCCTCATCATCCCTTCCCGATTCCCGTCATCGCCCTGGTTTGGGGATTGACCGTCGGTGCTATCGGGTCGTCTGTGGGTGATATTCACTATGGTGGTGAGCGTGAGTTCCAGTGGAGGTTGTTCGGACAGGGCCTGAACACCATGCTTTCCGGACAGATCGTGAGGAAGGCAGAAGCTGGTCTGCGAAACTCCATAGACAACGCCTGGTTCTGCGCCAAGTTCGGCGGACCGGCCACGGGAATGGGCTTCGGCTTGACCGTTTTCCTGGACAACTGGAGAACAACAGTCTTCGACCCCATCACTCAGGCAGGCGCTGCTATCGCTATGGGCGTGTTCTTTGTAATAGTGATGAACCTGTACAACTTCTACTGTGAGGTTTCTGCTCGGAGAAAGTACGGGCCGTATCCAGGATACAAGGGGGATATAGCTGCATGAACTTCGATGCTAATACTATTATATATCTCTTGGAGATCATCGTGGGAGGGCTATTGGTTGGCATTGGAGTCCACTTCGTGCCCGTGGGCGGCGCGCCCGCAGCCATGGCCCAGGCCACTGGTATAGGAACAGGCACAGTGCAACTGGCCGCAGGATCAGGCCTTACCGGTCTCTTGTCTGCAGGCCTGATGATGCATGCCATGAGCCTGAGCCCGACCTTTGCACAAGACGGCTACAGCATCTGGCCAATTCTTCTCACCGGAGCCGTGGGTGCCATGATCATGATGGATGCCACGATGCTTACCGGTAGCTGGATCTACGCTTATGCAGTAGGTGCGCCTTTCGCATCAGCGAAGGTTAACTATGATCCAATCACCATGTTCTCCCAGCCGCCTTATGTCGCTCCCGGTACAGTCGGACAGGGCATTCCCACCGTCTGCTTTGTGAGCGGAACCATTGGAGCGGCCATGGGCGGACTCGGCGGTGCTTTGATCTACTTCCCGCTCGTGCTCATCAACGGCAATCCGGCCATGAGCGCCATTTTCGCTATCGGCATATTCATGGTGGATGCAGTGCTCGCTTCCTGGAACATTCAGGGAACCATCGAAGGCTTCCATGATCCTAAGTTCAAGAAGTGGCCCAAGGCCTTCAAAGCCTGTCTTATCTCCACAGCTATCCTGGCAGTAGTGGCGGTACTGATTACACCCCTGGTTGGAGGTGTCTAAAATGGCAGAAACCGTTAAGGGGTTTAAGATTGATCCTAAGAAGCTCAGGATATATGGCCTGGTTGGCTCTGTTGTGGGCATATATCTGGCCTATATCTTGAACAGCGTCACAGGAACCAACATCTTCTCCTTCGTGGGAGCCTTGGCCGCTCTTTTCAGCGTGGTTTGGGGCGCCAACGCAGTTAGAAGGGTATGCGCCTATGGTATCGGTACCGGTGTGCCTTCTATAGGAATGCTCTCATTAGGAATGGGAGTAGTCGCCGTTCTGTTCGGCCTGAGCATTGCAGAACAGATGGGCATAGGATTGCTGGGCGTTATCATTGCCCTGGTTTACTCGCTGATCTTCGGCTATGTAGTCGGGCTTATCGCCAATAGGGTTATGGGCTTTAACATCCCCGTCATGGAAGAAGGCTTAACCGACCTCTCCGGCGCAGGAACCCTGGCCATATTGGGCTGGTCCTTTGCCATATCCGGATCTCTGGGCTATGCTGATATTGTCCATAGCGTCATCAACACAGGCTTCCTGGCTATTATCTTCATCTGCGGCGGCTTGGCAATATTGCATCCCTTCAATGCCAATCTGGGCCCGGATGAGACGCAGGACAGAACCCTGATAAACGGCGTCATGGTCGGTGGCTTGTCAACCGTAGCCACAGGCGTTTGCGCGCTGATGACACTGGGCCTTGCCGCAGGCATGGTGCAGATCGTAGTGGGCTTTGCCGTCTGGTATTACTTCTTTGTGTGGTTCTTCAGACTGGCAAAGAGAGATGCCTCTGCAGTGGTCGGAACTGGGCTTCTGCCGCCAACGGTGCAATGAGGAGGTCTAGGAAATGGGAATTGTTAGAATATCATCGGAACTGGGCCTGTCATTCGATCCACTAAAGGGAATAGTCGCAGAGGAAAGAGACGACGTTATTCAGTACTCGCTCGATCCAATCTACCCAATGGTGGAGAGACTGGACCATATTGCGGATGACCTTGTGAACCAGTTGGCTCCGGACGCCGAGCTTATGGAGTCCTATGCTAACAGGGGCAAGGCATCCTATAACGCTGGCCTGTACACCAATATCTGGATGGGCTTTATCATCGGCCTGGTAGTGGCCTTTGTCGTCCTCATCAGCACGCTCTTCACCAGCGAGGATGGACTGAAGATAATAAGGGCAGCACTCATGCCGGCAGGAGGTGCCTAAAATGGCACTCAAGAAGAAGCCATCTGAGCCTTGGCCGCTCATCACCGGCGAGTATGAGGCAGGAAATCCGGAAAACCCAGTAGCTGTCTGTACCTGCGGGTCTCACATAAAGGGTTCGGAACTCCTGGCCGCCGGAGCAGCCCTGGCAGGACCGTGCAAGACTGAGAACATCGGCATTGAGAAGATGGTGGCAAACCTCGTCTCCAACCCCAACATCAGGTACCTGATCATCACGGGAATGGAGGTCAAAGGACACATCACAGGTCAGGCCGTTGGAGCCTTCCTCAAAGACGGCATAGATAAGGAAGGAAGAATTGTCGGTGCCAAGGGAGCCATTCCCTTCATCCAGAACCTGAATGAAGAGTCCATTGAGAGGGTCAAACAGCAGATTGAGCCCATCATGATGATGGACACCGAGGACATGGGTGCCATCAAGGCCAAGATTGCGGAGCTGGTCTCCAAGGATCCGGGTGCCTTAGATGTCGAGCCCATGAGAATCGAGATCAAAGAGGGTGGGGAAGAAGAGGCAGTGACCGGCCCGAGACCCATGGCCGCAGAGGCTGCGGATATTCTGGGAAGAATGAGGTTGATGGATGCCGCAGTCACCAATGACGGTCTCCTCAACAAATTCCAGGCAGGCATCTATGCAGGCAAGATCGAAGGCGTGGCCCTGGGCATGACGGTCGTTTTGGTCCTCTTTGGTATAATCCTTAGAATGGTAGGAGGGCAGTAAGATGGCTGAAGAACAAGAGGTAATCTACGGCCAGGGCATCCCCAAGGTCATTGATCCAAGGATACAGCCGTTCCAGGACATGGTGGATGACATCAAGTACAAGGCCCAACTCCTGGCCAGGGAGACGAAGCTCTCCTCAGGAGTCATGGCAACCGTTTCCATGGGATTTGCCATCGGTTTCGTCTTAGCAATATTGCTGATGCTCGGGCCGTTCTTCGTATTCCAAGGGGGGCTGTGAGCTATGGCGAATGAAGGGCGAGAAGCGGTTCCGGTAGCTGTGGTTGATAAGGAACAGTTCAATGAGATCATGGCAAGGCTGGATAGGATCGATGAGAAGATTGAGTTCTACTCAGGCGAGAAGTTCCTGCGCGCCGGCAAGGCCGTTGGCAGGGATCTTGGTACAGCCTACGGAGTTTGCGCTGGGTTGATCATAATGTTGGCGTATATACTGTTCGTATATGCCGGCCACTGGACAAGGGTGATTTAAGTGTTTAGGTTTGATAGAAAGCAAGAGGCCTTCGATTTCGGCAAGTTCAAGGTAGGGGGCCAGCCTGGAGAGTACGCCACATGCTGCATAGGCACCATGTTCTATGCCAGGCACAAGATTGTCTCCGATCCGGAGCATGGAGTCTTTGACGCGGCAGCCGCGGAGAGGCTCTGGAATGCACAGGTTGAGATGAGCGACGTCACAGGAAACTCCTGCATGAACCAGATCGTCGCAGAGAGCAACGAGGCCATGAAGAAGGAGATCGATTGGTTCGTGAAGATATCCGACTACCCGTTCCTCATCGACTCCTCTGCACCAGAGGTTCGCGCCTTCGGCGTCAAGTACGCCTCTGAGATCGGCGTGGCCGATAGAGCCATCCACAACTCCATCAACGCATCTATCACACCCGAGGAGCTGCAGGCGGTCAAGGAGAGCGACCTTGATTCCGCGATCATCCTGACCTTCAATGCCATGCAGAAGGGAACCCAGGGCAAGATGGACATGCTGACCAAGGCAGCTGGCGGCGCGAAGAAGAGCTTGCTGGATTACGCCAAGGAGTGCGGAATCACCAGGCCCCTCATCGATGTCGCAGCCATGCCGCTGGGAGCCGGCTCCGGCGCAACCTATCGCGCCGTCATTGCCGTCAAGGCCATGCATGGCCTGCCTGTAGGCGCAGGATTCCACAACGGCGCTTCTGCCTGGGACTGGATGAAGAAGTGGAAGAAACAGCACAAGGAGGCATTCTCTCCGGTCGATATCGGCTCCAATCTGGTGGCCGGAATCGTAGGTGCTGACTACTACCTCTACGGGCCCATTGAAAACGCCCCCATGATCTTCCCGGCTGCGGCCATGGTGGATATCATGAAGGCGGAGTCGGCTGAGGAGCTGGGACTGAAAGTCCTGGCTGAAAAGCATCCCAAGAATACGACTCTGTGAGTCGTACTCTTTTTTTCTTTTTTTCGAGGATTCTCTATTGCCGCGCGTTCTCATCAAGACCGTTTTTCATAATATCAGATTCAAATGCCAGAGATGCAACACCTGCTGCCATCACAAGAGGCCGGAGGAATTCGGCGATCTGGTCCCTCTGGAAAGTCTCACGGAGTTCTGGGAGAAGTCGAATCTGATCTACTTGACAGCAAATGATATCGAGAATATCAGTCGCGAAACAGGCCTTGATCCTTCAGATTTTGTGGATACGCTTTACAGATATGATGGGAAAATAGTTCACGTTGATGATTCAGGAAAGAGAATAGTCCTGGATTTTCCGGTAATGAAGAGCAAGGCGGATACTACCTGCGTATTTTTTGATAACGGCTGCACGATTTACTCCATACGGCCAAAAGCCTGCCGCCTCTTTCCCTTTCGTGTGGAGGAGGAGACCACACCACAAGGTGACATAATATTAAACATATCATGCAATAAGAGCTGCCCAGGAACAGGAAAGGGGAAAATGGCAGACAAGAAGCTGCTGGAGAAACTGGTTTCCGATCAGTTTCAGGAGAGAAGCGAGGCGGTCGCGAGGGAGGTCCGAACTTTAGCGCAGGAAGGCAAGATTTCGAGTGATGCCAGGATATATCGCAGCCACCCCGGCCGAAGAATCCAGAGCAAATCTACATGATTGGCTTTCGGAAAGTTTTTCTCCTAAAGAGATCTATAGGAAGCGCGGCATGGGTTATCCCAGCGCCATGATTTGGGAGGTGAGATTCATGACAGTTGTAAAGAGCGATGCTATGTTGCAGCACGAAAAGACGATCGCAGAGGTGGTGGCTCACAGGCCTAAGCGCAGTAACGATCAAGTGATGCATATTGAGTGGAGAAATTTATTACTGGCCGCGGCTGCAGTTCTAGTAGTGGTAATAGCAGCAACTTCCATTTGAAGAGACTTAATGGCCGGCCATATGGCCTGCCATCCGGCTTTCATTTACTTTTTTGTATATTTGGATAGGCACTCATTCAGGAAACCTGCTACACCTTCTGGATAATGGACTTCCAAACAATCCAGTTCCGCCATCTTTCGTGGATCAATGGGATAGGGCTTGAGATATCTCTTGAAACGGTTATGGTCCTCTTTTGAATTTATATTTGCATTGACCAGGGGAAGCTTCAGGTCGAAGACTTGTTCCGGTTTAAGGCCAATGCATTTCAGTTTTAAATCTATTGGCCCGGCCCTGGCGATCTTATTTGCCAGATCGCTGCAAAAAAATGCGCCGCTGGGACTGAGGTCAGACAGGCAGAGGATGATAGTCGGATAGCGGCTGCGCTGGCACAGGGCAGAAATTGCCGCCTCTGATGGCCTGCCATTGACTGAGACCAAAGCAGCGCCGTGCTTCTGGCAGATGGGATAAAGCAGCGGATTTAAGGAGGACTTTGCGACCCAAACCTCCAGGGAATAGGGCCGCACCCAACCGATATCCGGCAGGAATATTTGCTCGCCACCCGTATCCTCCAGTATTGCGTCAGCAGGAATGAATCCTAACCTTCTTGCCTTGCTCATCCATTTAGAAAGCTTCTCGCCATCGCTCTCATGGTATGGCCTCGTGATTCTGATCTCGCCCACGAATCCGCCGCAAATGGGATAATCAGAGGCCTTCATCTGCAGCGCGTGGTAAAATAATCCTCGCAGTGTGGTTCTTGATCTGCCTGTGTTCTTCACAAAATCCTGATATGCTCTCGCTACCCATCTGGATTTTGTTCGATCCGTCTCCGTGTATACAAATGCCTCAGTCATATCCGAATTTCCCAGTATCTTTGAGTTGGTATGCATAGTATTTAGAGCAGAATGTATCTGCAAGGATACCTAAAAAATGAAATCAGAAAGATCCCGCCTTATCAAGATACGGGCGGCTTTGGTCGTACCAAAAGAATGGGAGCCACAAAGTTTATGTGGGATGCAGTAGGAAGACTTTCCGCCTAATGTATTCATTGCCAAAAAGGAGGTGGAAACATAACGGATCAATTGATCGCCGTAATAGTACTTGGCGTTTTAACAGTCGCACTGCCATATGTATTAAATAAGTGGTCTGATGGCAGAGCAGGAGTCAGGTAAATCATAAAATGATCCTACGATCCTGGCTTTAGCTAGGATCGCGTTTATTATTACCACATTTTGCATTTTTTGCAATAAGAGCACTAGGTGTTTCTGCAGAAGTTATCCTTCAACGCCTCGGGTGGGGATGTCTTAGCATTTGAAGGCTTGGTTTGCCATCATCAAATTATCGATAAACATTTGGTTTACAGCAAAAGCTTTATAGTTCGTCAACCCTGCACGAAATAGAAAGTTTACAATTTACGAGACATGATTTATGGATCCGGCTGCTGTTATAATAGCAATATATTTGCTGGCGATTCTTGCCATAGGCGCTTGTGGGATCCGCCTGAAAGGACTGGAGGATTTCCACCTGGCAGGACGGAGCATAAAACTGGTACTTCTTACAGGCACTTTCTGTGCCAGTATCATTGGCGCTTCGGCAACTCTTGGCATGGCGGGCCTTGGATTTAGCAAAGGCCTGCCTGGTGCATGGTGGATGCTCTCCGGTACGGCTGGATTGCTGGTGTTGGCGACATTATTTGCCAAGAAAATAAGGGCTACCGGATGCTACACTTTGCCAGAACTGGTGGGCTCCTTTTATGGAGAGCGGGCAAGGTTTGTCGCCTCCGTCCTCATTGTTATCTCCTGGGTGGGAGTCATTGCCGTTCAGATTGTGGCCTGCGGTAAGGTGCTGGGTGCTGTATTTGGAGGAAACGAGACATTATTCATGGCCGCAGGTACGGTCGTCTTCGTGCTCTACACCGTTCACGGAGGGCAAGGGTCGGTGATAAGGACAGACCTGATACAGCTCATGATAATATTAGCGGGAATGATAATCCTGTTTTCCAAAGCATTAGAGGTTACGGGACCCGGCTTGCTCTTTCGCCAGAGCTTTCCTACTTCTGCCGAGATGGGCGGCTGGGATGTACTTTCCATGCTGCTTGTTGTCGGCCCGGCATACCTGATCGGACCGGATATGTATTCGCGCTTGCTCTCTGCCCATAGCCCCAGAGAGGCAAAGATATCAGCAGCAATTGCAGCCATCATCCTGATTCCCCTGGCCTTTCTGATTACAGCCCTGGGCATATTCGCCCGGTCGCTTTACCCGGCAGCATCACCTGATCAGGCAATTCCAGTAATGATGACGGGACTGCTATCGCCCGGCTCTGAAGGCCTGGTGGCCGCAGCTCTCTTAGCAGCATTCATGTCCTCAGCAGATACGAGCCTGATGACAGCTACGTCCATCTTAACTCTAGATATTTACAGAAAGGCAAGTCCAGCCTCAAGTGATGAGAAATTGATGGTCATGTCGAGGCTTTTTGTGTTCATCATAGGGCTTTTGGCTTTGGCATTAGCAGTCTCAATGCCGGGCATCATCAAGACACTGCTTATCGCTTATACAGTCTTTACCAGCGGCCTGCTTTTGCCGGTTATTGCCGGATTTTATAGAGACCGGCTGGGCCTTACGCCTTCCGGGGCACTGGCAGCGCTGCTTGGAGGCGGACTTACCGCAATCTTTCTGGGCCAAACATATCCTCTCCTTGGTATGGCGGTCTCCGCAGCATTCCTGTTCGGGGTAAGCTGGCTGGAGAGACGGTATGCGAAACAGGAATGCCGGAACGCAATATTACAAAAGCTGTTTTGATCTCAATTCTGCTCATTTTTAAAAAAATATTAAATAGGGTGGTCCTCCCGGCCATTCTCCTTTCAAGTTACATAGATTGAGCAAAAACTACAACGACCACAAAGAGAGCAGTTAGCACAGCTATGATGTTCACTGCCTCCGGCCGTTTGACTCCATATGCTTTTGGATGTTTTGACTTATTGCAATAAATCACTTCGGTGCCTCTCTCATATTGCATCATTTGATCTGTTATCCCAGTAACCGACATTTAATTCACCTCAATCCTGTTGCCTATCCCAAACACTCATTCCACCTATTTTACCTTTTTGGCACTATACTGAAAATCCAAAATTCCATTAAGGGAAAAAGGTAAATAGCCATTAATACATCACAAAAGGTAGGTGATAAAGAAATGGATTCTCGCCTAATTGGCCCGACCGCACTATTTGTTATTGGGATCGTCGTGATGTTCATTTCTGGTGGCAGTAAGATGTTCCTGGCAGGAGGGGATGCGTTAGTTGCCCTTGCTGGTATAGGTTTTATGATTATTAATAATAAACCATCAAGCGTTGTTCCTTCGAAGGCCTCTGAACCATGAATTGGAAGGAAGATCAATATCGGACCGGTATGGGAAAATAGTCATTGCAAAAAGAAGAAAAAATTGCCAAAAAGGAGTGTGAGAGATAATATGAAGCTAGGTAAACTAGAAATGGGTGTGTACCCTCTTTGGATAGGAATATTGCTGCTTATTATCATCGTATTGATCCTATCTGGTTTTTGAGGACGATATCGATAGATGAGCACAATTTTTTTGGGTGATTTGGATGCTATATTATTATAAGAGTCTAGCCTGATCATTTTAGCATTATGATTTCGGGTGTAGAGATTCGAACAGACACCAGTTAGGCCTGATTAGTAGAGATTAAAAGAGGTGAGAGATTTGACAAAAGGAACACGAGATGCTTTAATATTAGCTCTGATGGTGGCTGCCTGTATCGCTTGGTGGTGGGTAATGATCAGTCCATGATGAATTCCGATTAACCCCCCGGATTTTGCTTGCATTTAAATACTATTTATAGAGCCACGCGAAAAATCTGAGGCTATTAGGAACCCTTGCCAGTAGTCTTAAAAAAACCGAGAACAACTTTGGCAAGGCAGAGCCATAGAGCGGATACTTAATGAAGGACGAACTGAGAATAGGGCAATTATGCCTCGGAGACTAAGGATATGAGCCGCAAATTTTGCGATCTAAAATCAAGCGATCTGGCCAAGTTGCCTGGTTTAACATATGATCACGCATATATTGGAGAAGAAATAATTTATATGCACCTTTTTAATAAAAAGAATATGCACTGGTATCTGGCAGAGTATGGTCCCATTGGCAAAAAATTCTTCGGATTCTTTGAGAATAAAACAGATGGTCTGGCCTCGGGTCTATGCAGCATCGAAGAAATACTCAATTGGTCGAAAAAAGGAGATGCCTGGGAGCCGATGGTCGATGAAAGCTGGAAGCCGATGAAAGCTAGAGAGATTCCGATTCTTACGGAATATGTAAAACTGATGATTTGCCAGCCGGATTTAACCTAAAAACGGGCCTGACGATCGTGGATCAGTTGTAGGTTGGAATTTGGATCCGCGACAGAAATCTGCATTTTCGGACACAAATCATATCTGGATGAACACCATAGACGCGTGTTCACAGTATCGATATCCACAAACGGGTTTCAAAAGAAAAAAACTCCAACCTATTTATGGATCACGACCCATTTAGGAATTATTCATAATTTCCTATTAGGTGGTCTGGCGAGAAAGTACATTGAGACTTTGGAGGTGGTGCATTTGGCGATAATCGTTCGCGATGAAGCCTTTCTCGCCAAAGGGCTTTTTGACCATTCATGATATTTAGCCCTTTCGGGAAATACCTAAGCCAAAAGATTAGAGCATCTCATTTTCAGAAGAGCAAGAAAAATTCCCGTCAAATCTTCCATAGTCTTTAATACTGATGAAGGCAGACGAAAAAACAAAAAAAGGCCCGGCGAGCAAATGCCCAGCGTCAAGTATACCAGGATAGAAATAACCCAAGAAGCATACATGGCTTTAGAGGCGGAAGCCATTCTACAAGGAAAGACCTTGAAGAAACTCGCCTCAGAAATGATATTAAAAGGGGCTTCTAAGAAGGCCCTAAATTTTGTCCAGGAATCAGCGGTTTCAATCGAAGCCAACTCGAATTTTAGCAGAGATAATCTATCAAGAGTGATAAACGAGATCGGCACAACAAAGATAAACATCGATGAGGGCGTTATGGAGAACGTCCAAAAGAGTCTGCATGATGAAGGATATCAAGGAGCAATGTTATATGTTGCTCAACATATGGCATCGATGCAAAGAGACGAGCTCTTTCGGATATTGACAACCTGTCAGCTCAATAGAGTTCCTTCGGCGATGGCTGTGGATATCATCAAGAGTTTGAAGAGAATGCAGGGCGGCAAATAAGCAAAGATGATATTATGCCCGCCTGATATGCAGCGATTTGACTTTTTGGCTCCGAGAAGCCACTAATCCCATCTTGCACGTTTTATTGTAGTGCGGACACTTTGCGAGAAACCGCAAACTCCGCCTCAAGCTTTGCAAGATCCCGCTCATTCACAGGCTCCACAGATAACACCATCTTTAAAAAACGTTTATATGTCCACACCCAGCCCCAGGATGCCCTTTGAGCCATTGAATACATCCTCCGCGATCCAGGCGCAGCCCACTGCCGCAGCACATCTATCCAGGGGCCAAACTTCCCGGCCCAGGAGATCGCATACGCGCGGGCTCAGCTTTGCGGCGGGGCTGCCGGCCAGGAATATATCGGGATTTGGCTCGCCCCAGTCGCGACAGAGGACGAGAAGGGCATTGATCTCCATGGCCGCAAACAATGATAGGGATTCTAGGGCAATTCTCTCCTCCCCGGGCAGGCATTGCTCCAGATTTGCCCGTCCCATCTTGGAGAGAATGCCGCCGCAATTGAAAGCCTGGTTTGCCGTCATCTTCCCGGAGTCGATATCTCTTATGGCCTCTACATCCAGCGGACCCTGCATCAGTCCTGGGGCAAAGATGGGCGCGTCAATGGCCCCGATGATCTTTCCCTGCAGCACGGCAAATGTTACGGTGTTGGAGCTGGCATCACATACAATGAAGCGTTGGCTTTTTCCCCTAAAAACGCCATAGGCCAGGCCCACCTTCTCCGGGCTCATGCCGTGGGAGAATACCTTCATCCGGGGATCGATATCGCTGGCGCGATGAATGCCGGGCAAAAGAATGGCAGGCCAGCCCGACGCTTTAATAGCCTCAAAAACCTTTGTGCCGCCGCCGACATGTTGCCCCGCTCCATCCAGCCGAACCAGGCCGCGATTGGGCGCATCCTCCAGCCTCACAATCCTGGTTAAGCCGTCTCCCATGGAGTAACTGAGGGCCACCAGGTCGACGATGTCGTGTCCCAAATTCTGAGCAATCCGCTCGACAATCTCTTCCGCAGAAAGATGGCTGGCCTCTTGCCTGTCAAGGTCCCAGCAGCGTCCCTCCGAAGTGGCGAATCTTATGGCGGTGGTTCCGTGGTCTACTCCAATAAACATGAGATCAGCCCAATGCCTGGATTCCTGGCAGATGGAATATTTCCGCTAGGCATTCATAAGTGTATCCGGCCAGCAGAGATCAAGCCTGTGATAGAGAAAAGCAAGAGGACACTTGCTCGATTCAGGCCGCAGAGATGAGTTCCAGCAGCTCTTTCGCCACCTTGCCGCTCTCTCTTCTCGTCCTCATGAGCGTGCTCATGCGCCGGCACTCTCCCTGGTAGCTGCTCTTTTTGTCAACTAAGAAGAGATCCACCTTGCCAAGCATAGATCGCACGCCTTCATCATTAGGTGGAACGCCCATGGCAGTCATGAATTTAGCAGCAGGCCCGCTCACCGGCTTATTCCCGATGAAAGGGCTCATCGCTACCACTTTTTTATCTGCCAGCCGCTCGCGCACGCCCTGCAGGGCCAAAATGGGGCCGATGCTGGTGACAGGATTGCTGGGACCGATGAGAATGGTGTCCTCCTTTTCCAGCAGATCCAGAAAAGCCTGGCTGGGAAGGGCGGCATCCAGACCCGCAAAAAAGAGGGACAAAACCTCCGGCTTCCCCCGACGCCCTACCCAGAATTCCTGAAAGTGCATCATTCCTTCCGGGGTAGAAACGACCGTAGAAACAATGTCGTCCGTCATGGGAACGACCCGCTGCATAACCCCCAGCGATTCTGCCAGGGCCTGCGATGCATGGCTGAGTTTTACGCCCTGGCGAAGCAGCTCGGAGCGAAAGATATGAACGGCCCGATCCTTGTCCCCCACCAGTAGCTTCTCTTTGATACCCATCGCGATAAGAAAGTCATGGGTCAGGGTCTTGTCGCCCTTTATGCCCCACATTCTCTTCTCGTCGATCATATCGGCCAGGGCATAAAGCACAGAATCGATATCAGGAGATATGTAGTTCCCGGATATCCAGAGGTCCTCCGCCGTGTTCACCACAACAGAAAGCTCCTCCGGCCTCAAAAGCTCCTTCAGGCCCATGAGAAGCTTGGGCGTGCCCGTGCCACCGCTTAGAACCAGCATCTTAAGACCAGCATTTCAGACGTCCACAATAATCATGCCCGTTTTAAGATGGGCAGCATCTTCAACCGAGAGAGTTGATTTTACTGCTTTTTCATAGTCAATCACGCTGTTGCCCAGGGGATCCTCGATAATGATGGTCAGAGGGAACCGGCCATTTCTGGCGAGATTGATCTTCTCCAGAACCTCTTCGCCCTTCCGGGTAGCTTCCAGGCTCTCCGCCTCTCGCGCCGAGCGAGTGGCAAAGCCCACCACGCCCTCAATCCGTTCAAGGACACCTTCCACATTGGATATGTAAGAATCCGATGCAAATCCAGGCTCTATGTCCACGCCAAGCTCCGGGATGCGCAGGGTGCCGCTGG
This sequence comes from Methanothrix sp., assembly GCA_049299735.1. Taxonomy (GTDB): domain Archaea; phylum Halobacteriota; class Methanosarcinia; order Methanotrichales; family Methanotrichaceae; genus Methanothrix. Next base: position 75,081 of record JBAQXX010000069.1, read on the forward strand.
AAGAACGAATCACTCTTGCGTCCAGATCCTCAATGCTTGTCACCTGCAAGGTGAAGCGCACCGGCTCCTTTTGCGTTAAGAGAATGGTATCGTTGTGTCTATAGCCGCAGTCACAGACACCGGCAATGACCATGGCCTCACCGAAATGAGGTATGTCCACTGTCTCCCAGCAAAACTGCATCTGGACAGAGCATACGGGACAGGACGCATTTGTGGTTAGATTCAATCTTTGCTCCCGACCACCTTCTCGCGGTCAATCTTTATGCCGCTGGGCACGAGAACAATGAGATCATCGCCAATTCCGGCTATATCTCCGGAGACGTCTTCAACTGCCTTTTTCAGTTCGCCAATGGCCCGGTCCAAAGCAGCTTTATCCCGCTTCAGCCCGGCGATATCCACCAGGACGATATTGCCGGCATAAATCTCCTGTTTGATCTCGGGCAGAACCTCGATCCGTCCCAACTCCGCTACCCTTAAGACCATCTCCGGAGAGCCGCTCCCTTCCTCAAACTGACCCAGATCGACCTCAGAGTAATCCTGCTCCTTAGACTTTCCTATGAGCTTGAGCTTTTCCAGAAATCCTGCCATCTAAAAACCCCGCTAGGGAAATGTGTATTATTATATTTATTTTTAACGCAATTACATGTCCACGAGTTTTAATCCTACCAAGCCCATGGCCACCATGAAGAGCAGGACGATCAAAGCAAAGCTCGAAGATCTCAACTCTGCGGGAAGGGCTATTTGCGCCAACAAAATGAGGCCAACCATCAGAAATACGAGGCCAGTACTGAGGCCAATCTCAAGCCAATTCTTCTTCACAGTAGTACTGTCCACCCGCCTTAGAAGATATACTTTTTCGCCCGAAGGCCGTCCTCGCCCGCCAAGAAATCAACCAACGATCGGGTTTCGCGGCCATGCCAGCCCATAGCAATAAAGCTAGGATAGACGGGCAGCCTCTCTCTCAGATTATAATCAGATAGGCACTTATGCAGTTCACCTTCATCCGGCCAAGGCCTATCGGGATTTATGCCGTCCACAGTGACCGCGCTAATTCCTCCCAGATCATTCGCGCCCGCGGCGATCAAAGGACGCGGGTCCACCAGGTTGGGAGGAACCTGAATAGCCACCTCAGGCGGAAGTATCGCACGCGCCGCTTCTACCGTCCGGCAGAGATCCATAATCTCCGGCCGGGGTGCATTCTCCAGAGCCGTTCCCGGCTTGGGGTCCAGCGGCTGGATGATGACCTCCTGAATATGACCGAAGGCTCTATGCAGATGGGCTATTTTGCTGAGAGCTTCTACCCGATCCTGCATGCTCTCACCTATGCCAACCAATATGCCTGTAGTGAAGGGAATACGAAGTCTTCCAGCCATTGCCATGTACTGCAACCTTAGATCCGGCCTCTTTCCCGGCGACATTTCATGCGCATCCAGCCGGGCAGTCGTCTCCAGCATCAGCCCCATCGAAGCGTTATACGGCTGCAAGCGCCGCAGATCTTCTTGCCCTAGCAGCCCGGCATTGGTGTGAGGCAGCAGTCCAAACTCAAGGGCAAGCTCGCATAGCTCCACCAAATAGTCCAACAGATCCGCGACGCCAGCATCGACCAGGATGCTCCCAAAGCCCGAGACGGCCCAGGGACGTTCACCCATAGTAAAAAGCGCCTCGCTACAGCCCATGAGAGCGCCCTGTTCCAGCAGCCGCGCCGCCTCGGTCCTGGAAATCAAATTGGCGTCCTTTGGTTCCTTTCGAAAAGAGCAGTAGCCGCAGCGATTCCTGCAGAGGTCCGTCACGGGAAGAAAAATATTTTTGGAGTAGGTGAGTGTCTTCATATTTAATATTCGTTAATCTAGCGACGAAACTCCACCAGCTTCAAGACATTTCCAAGCGGGCAGTCCTCGGGAGCCTCTCCCACTATATCCACAATAGTGCATCTTTCGCCATCCTTCAGTCCCGATGGGTGACACATATCATACATGCTGCATTCAGGATCATCGCATTTCATGGCTTCAAAGACTATCTTGGAACCGGGAAATGCTTTTCTGGCGTCAAAGGCCGCAATTATAGGGCTCTCCGCCACCTCAACTGCGCGCACACCAGCCTCGTGGATAGGGCAATCGTGAACCAGCTCCCCGCGGGTCCCCAATATTCTGTAGCGCCTGCGCGGCTCCAGGTTGATGCACGTGTTTCTAAGCTTACAGGTCTCGCATTCCGGTGTGGGGCCCACGAAGGTGAACTCCAGGCCAATGCTGGCAAGTTTCGTTCCAATCAGCGTAATTTGTGTGGATGCCTCGGACATAGTTCATTCTCCTTTTTTCATGATTATTATTATTTCAGATTATTCCAGTCGCTTCAGCCGCTTTGGTCGCAGCCATTCGATTCAAGCCAAAATCCAGGATGGTATAGCGTTCCGGTCGAATCTCATGGGCGTTGACCAGGGCAAATATCACGCTATCTGCATCCAAACCCGCTTCTGCGGCAGAGGTGGGAGCACCAACCAGGGCCAGTGCCTCTTTTATCATCCTCCAGTCCCCGCCATGCAAATACATCATCATAATAGTGCCCAGACCGCAAAGCTCACCATGCAGGGCCCTTCCCGGTGCAATTCTGTTCATGGCATGAGCGAACTTGTGCTCCGAGCCGCTGGCGGGGCGAGATGATCCAGCTATGCTCATGGCCACCCCGCTGGATATCAGAGCTTTGATTACTATCCGGGCCGATTCCTCCACGCCCGGCCGAATATCTGCCGCAAGCTCAACGATCATGCGCGCAGTCATGCCGGAGAGAGCAGAGGCATATTCACTGTACTCCTCATTTCGCAGGCGATGGGCCAGTTGCCAGTCCAAGATGGCAGTGTAGTTGGAGATGATGTCGCCGCATCCAGCAGCCAGTAGCCTCGCCGGAGCCTGGGATATTATCTTGCTGTCGGCAACAATTGCCAGCGGAGATTGCGCCTTAATGGAAGTGGTCTCCCCGTTGACCGTCAAAGACGCCTGAGAGGAGCAGATCCCGTCATGCGATGCGGCCGTAGGCACAGACAGAAATGGCACGCTAAGCCCTAGAGACGACAGCTTGGCAATGTCTATCGATCTGCCGCCTCCGGCCCCGATAAGAAAACCTGCTCCCATCTCCCGCGCCAAACGCTCTGCGCGATCTACCTCATCCAACTTGGAGGCGCTGCAAATGAGGGTCTCAGGCTCGTAGCCGCGTCTCTCCAAGAGCTCAAAGATGGCCTTTCCTATCACATCCTGAGTACGCGGACCGGTGATGATAAGAGCACGCCCTTTGAGTTGCAGGCTGGTGCATATCTCGGGCAACTCCAGTATCACGCCACTACCTACCGCTACGATGCGCGGAAGTTCCATCCACTTAGACCCGACCATACCCTCTCACCAACTAAAAACAGGCTGAGATATTAGTGGTCTATAGCGATATAAAATCATATCCTTAACAGGTCGCGATCTCAGAGCGCAGGTCGCAAAGTATGCGATCCCTTATAAGATTGACCTCGGAGCTGGTTCTGTTGCGGGGACGAGCTAGAGGGATATCAATGATATCCTTGATTCTTCCCGGCCGAGCTGACATGATCACTATGCGATCCGCGAGGTATATGGCCTCGTCAACGCTGTGGGTGACAAAGACCACCGTCTTTCTCTCCTCCTGCCAGATGCGCAGAAGCTCAGACTGCATGATGTTGCGCGTCTGGGCGTCCAGGGCTCCAAAGGGCTCATCCATGAGCAGGGCCTTGGGATGGTTGACCAAAGCGCGAGCGATGGCCACACGCTGCTTCATGCCCCCGGACAGCTCATGAGGATAGCGGGTCTCAAAGCGCTCCAGCTCCACCATCTTCAGATACTGCCTGCCCTGAGCCAGACGCTCCGCGGATGGTATGCCTTTCAATTCCAGGCCGAATACAATGTTATCGATAACCGTTCGCCACGGGAATAGCGAGTACTCCTGGAAGACCATGCCTCTCTCCGGGCCGGGGCCTTTTATGGGATCGCCATCAAGAGTTACAGTGCCCTCCGTCGCCTCCTCGAGACCGGCCACTATGCGCAGAAGTGTGGTCTTGCCGCAGCCGGAAGGGCCGATGAAGCATACAAACTCATTCTCCTCAATATTGAGGTTGATATCCTGCAGGGCTACCATCTCTTTTCCGTCTGCGAAAAATTGCATGGATACGCCCTTGATCTCCAGAAGAGACATTCGAAGTGGAATATCACGCCGGGTAGCTATAGATCTTTCCATAGGTCTTGATCCCCATGGCAGCAAAGATACATACATTCGTGGCATTGAATCTCCTGCGGCCTGTGAAGCTGAAACCTCGGCTGGCTGAAAAAGTTGCGCGCTTTAACAGGCGCAGTAATCTGCCGGATCTCACGCTAATACACGGTCGGGGCATGAAGCGGCACAGGTCGTTGGCGAGAGGGCGGGCAAGAGGCCCCGAAAAAAGGTTCCGGCAATTCGGACGCTGTGTGAGATTCCTGCGTGCTGCCGTCTTCTGGCTTTTTGTCGAGCTTCGGGCAGGGTCAGGCCGTCACTTCGCGGGGATGGGCACCTCTGCAAACGGGCGCTGTGGATCGGCACTATCCTGCCTGCGTCTCGCAATCTTATTCCCATGATGAGTTCTATAGCGCGGAAATGATCTTTTCAGCCTGAACCGAAAGCCTTATATCTCGGCAATTGACGTATGGTATGTTGGCGAAAGTCGAAGTGTATTTTTCCCTCCTACATCACTGACTTTTGCCTCCCTCCTTCTAATTCATCAACGTATTAATGAGATTCAAAGAAAGAATTATAGCCTAACTCATCCGTGAGTTATTTCAAGAAAGCCAGCCATGAGGATTTGAGATTTCTGGGCTTAACCACCCTATGCCTTAAAAAATTGTTTCTACTTTGGTTTATTCGCCAAAAAGGCGAGCCAACAATCCAAGCAGCAAAACCAGTCAGTAGCGATGCTAATACCGTCACAGATTTCTATTTTGCTGCAATTCTTGCAGATCATTCTTATTATCACCCACTTTTTAGGATTTTATCATCTTCGATGACCCTTACGTTATGACAACAATCATAGAAATAGTCATGCCTCCGAACAGGATCACGAACTTCAGAAAGCTACAGGTCATTTTCATAAATTGCCATCAAAATAAATTGTGCAGTGGATATGAGATATCATAGGCTGCATAGGAGAAAGAGGTAGCGTGCCGCAATTGCTGTAAAATTCACAGTGGCCCTGTATCCAGATTCTACTCACACCTCTAAGGATAAATACCTATTACCAGTTACCCAATCCTCATTGATATCCATCATGATGCAAACCG
>JBAQXX010000070.1:0-10578 GCA_049299735.1 Methanothrix sp.
TTCTTTGCGGCAATTATGAGCGGCTGAGAACCTACTACTATAATTGCATGCCCTACCAGAGCTGCCCACCTACGGAGGACGAGCGTCGCAGGTTTGCCGCCATGGACAAGTTCGTCTACACACTACGAAAGCTTCCGAGATTTGAGGTGAAGCTGGGGCGCCTGGGCTGCGTGGGCGGTGAGTTTATACAAAAGAGGGTGGACATCGCGTTAGCTGTTGATCTGGTGCGACTGAGCTGCGGCAAGATGATCGGAAAGGCGGTCGTCGTCACTGGCGACAGTGATTTCCTGCCTGCCATCGAGGCGGCAAAGGATGCTGGCGTGCTGGTGACGCTCTACTACTCGCAAAGCTCCATTCATGACGAGCTGCTATCTGCAGTCGATGAGAGCGCCGTCATCGGGCAGAATCTCATTAGTCAGGTTACTAGGTGACTTGCTGCCTCACCCTAAATGATGGGGCTTCCTGAAGACATCCTGTTCGACCTGAGAATGGACTGCATTGAGGTAAGGATTGGACTGTTTCTCAAAGACCAAAAAAAGCTGCCTGATCTTCGTAAGATCGGGTTATGCCTGCAAGCTTCCCGCGTTAAGGCTAATTGTGCTTCTTGTTGCCTGTTTGGGTATAGCCGGAACTTGCAGGCAGTTTTCTTATTAACATATAAAGGAGTTCTGCAGATATTTTTCAGCGGAACTCCAGCTTTGCCTCGTCCATAGCCTCGAAAAGATAGGCCATCCCCGGAACCAGCGTCTCATTCTCGCCCAGATGCGTCCAGCCCTGCTCCTCATACTTCCAGACGAAAGCCGAGACCAAGCCGCTATTTACCGCCTCCGGATACTTATACCTCTTATGCTCGGCATTTACGGTTATGTTGCCTAAATCTACCGTATTGTTCACAGGAAGTCCAATCATATTCCATCCGGCATGCAGATTAAGGCGATAGGGCAGATCGACGGGCTTGCCATGAATCTCTATGGTAAAGTTCTCGGCGCTGTCGATAAGGTAGCCCTCACCGGGCGAAAAGCTGGTCACATTGATCACGCCCTCATCCTTCATGCCGAAGTCCCATCCCTCGTCTGCAATGGAGAATATGCTCCGGTAAGGCTTATTCGCCAGGTACTTGGAGGCCATGGCATCTTTCGGCTTGAGGTATACGGCTATGGCATTCCAGCCGGCCGTTACATTGATGCGTTGAACCTGGCCGGGGATGAGCACATACTCTATCTGAAAGCTCCTCGACTCATTAAGCCTCGGTCGTATGATGGGCCACATCACCTTCATTTTTTCGTCTAACGTATATTCATCATGCCAGACGGAAAGGCCGTTTTCCTTGACCACGATCTTATCTGCATCTTTAGGCAGCAAAACCTCGCCGATGATGGCAGGCGGTGCATTGAGATTTAGTTCCCCGCTGGTGCTATCAGTCTCGATCCAGTAGATCCAGTCGGTTGCGCTCTCGTTCATGGGTGTGATGGATGCCTTGACGATGCTCTTGTTCTCGCCTGTGGCATTGACGGTTTCCACGACGGTGCTGTAGGGACAAGTTGGTGTTTTAGGCAGAGCCGGCCGGAAGCTGGGATCTCCCAGCATGGCATCCATGTAGGCAGTCTGATTGAGCATCTCCGAAACAGAATAATCCCAATCTGGCAAATCCTCATCGTAATCGGAGATTGACTTGATGTTCCCCGCACCCTGGAACTTCAGCCGGATGAGATTATCTGCGTCAAGAGCGGCCTGTCCCACCGTAGCATTCTCAAAGACCAGGGATTGATAAAACCTCTTAGAGGAATCTTCCGACACGAAGATCCAGGAAAGGGCAGACTCACCTATATAATTTAAAGCACCTGCTCTAATAAAGGACAGGGCAATGGAGTCCTCCAGGTTTATGGGAATGTACATCCTGGTGCCGCTCACATTGAGATAGTATCCCTTGAGGTTTGCAGTAACACAGGCGCTTGAGGTGGTTGTCTGGGGTGAAAGAATTAGCTCCTTTACATGCTCTCCGGTAAGCGAAGGATCCACCATCGACCAATCCGACAACTGCCATTTGTTTTCATTGCCGTGATGATCGAAGTTCACAATATTCTGGCCATTATTCATCTGCGAAATGACTTGCTGGTAGTTAGCCTCTTCGTAACGCAGGTCCTTGACTTGCAGCCCAGTCTCCCTCAAATAGTCTCTGACTCTCATTGCAGTGGGGGCCTGCGGGTAAGAGAGGGGCGGCGAAGATATGACCAGAGCATTATTCTTCCAGGATCCATTCAGTCGATCATAGGCCAGGGTGCGAGCCAGGAGCTGAGACGCATCGTAAACGGAAAGCCCCATGATTCGGCCCACGGCTACGCTGCTGTAATTCTCATCATTTATGGGCAATTGATAGTCCCTGTAAACCTCGTACTCCATGATCTCAGATAGCTTCTGAATCAGGCCTGTGGATATGAAAGGCATCGACCCCGGATCGCCCACAACCATCAGATAGTGGGGTGAGAGCATAAGATCATCGACCTTCTGCCTTAATGCTTGCTCCTCAACCAGAGGATCGATTTGCTGCGGGTCTTTGGCTACGTCCAGCAAAATTGCCCCGCGAGCTGCTGCTGCACAAGCCGCAACCAGGGACAGCCGGGGGACTTTGGTGTGGCTGAATGCAGCAATATTCACAGCCTCAATATTAGTGCGAACATCGATTGTATAGTTTTTCGTTCTGCGAACATAACCGTCGCCTGTCTCAATATTGAAAATCCATTTGCCTGGCGTTAGCATCTGCACTCGCACTTCATAGAGCTTATCAGGCTTGATATCTGTGATCTTGATGCTTCCGTTTCGTTTGTCCGGGTTGTAGAGGTTTAGGGCGGTGTAACTTGCGTCACGGTCAAGGTTCCAGGATATGTTCGTTCTGCCCGAGTATATCCAGGTGGGGTAGGTCAGATTGATTGCCGGCACGTCATCCACATTCTCCAGAGTATGGTTATAGGAGTATCCATTGTATGCGGCCGTAGCCCCGGTGTCCAGACGCTCTTCCCACCCTGAATCCATGGGATAGAGTAGTTCTACTTCCACAATCAAGCTGGCGGACTCGTCTGGTTCAAGCTTGTTTATATTCCAGCGAAGCATGGACCCGTTGAGGAATGCATTTATGACGTCAGATGGTCGGCCGGTATAGGGATCGGTGACATTTGCCTCGCCCATTTGTGGCCTTGGCCATTTTATGAACCTTCCCATGGGAAAGACATCCAGCAATCGCACATCTCTCAGCACCTCTTTGCCGGTATTGCTCAAGGTTACGTTGAGCCTCACAATCTCTCCCAGCTCCTCGGCCGGTATCTGGCTTGGGCTTATTTCTGTCCTTATCAGCAGATCGTTAACAAGTGTTCGCTCTACTACGGGATTTGGCACCGGCGGTAGAAGCGAGAGATCATGCGAGTTGGTAAAGACCACCATATTCGGGCGATCACCCCTTTTGCTCATCTGCAGGGCAAGAAATTTAGAGCTTCCTTCTTGCAAGGAGATATTCATTTGGCTCAAGTTCTGCCTAACGACTGGCGAGATTGGACCTACTATCACAGCCTCTTTTGCATCCAGGCGTGATAATGCGCTGGCCGTCTCATTGGGCAGCACACTGTTCACAAAGAGGAGCGGCCAATTAAGATATGAAGCAATTGGTGCGGCAATGAGGGCAGCGCTGTAATTTTCGCCTACAATTACGGCTCCTGGGGAGCTTTTCCAGTACCTGCTTATCTTTTCAGCCATCTCAGAGCTGCTATTTGCCTGCAGCGCCTCGTCGCATTTCCAGGAGACGTTTCCTATGGCGAGAGTCTTTCCTCCTAACTGACCCAGCAGCCAGTGAGCGGCCAATGATGGTGGCTCCAGCTCCGACCAAACTGGCGTATGAACTACGTTATACTCGAAGGCAACTCCCGATGCGCCTGATTTTATGAGGCCCTCGATGTACTTGACCGTGCCATCTACATTCTGGGTGGAAAGTACGTATCCGAGGTAGTCGTCGCTCAAACGGACATAAACCGGTTTTTCGCTGATAAGGCAGGCCTGTCCTACATCCTGGGGAGAGATGGGAGAGATTAATGAAAAATCCGTCACCTTCGCAATATCGGCGAAGTTGTAGCCCCTGCTGCGATCGAATGGATTATCTAAAGCCACACCGAGCTTCACAGGACCCAAATCCGAGGTTATATTTCGGGCATAATTTACAATCATCATGAGCTGATCCTGCTTCCACTCTGTCCATCTCTCCTGGTTGTAGCTATTGATATTGACCTTACTGAGATCTATCCCGGTATCCTGGTAGAACCTCTCCTTGCAGACATTGCAGTAGCAATAGTTCTCATCCTGGAAGCCGAAATTATAAAGCACAATGCCATCGGCCTTGTAGTCGTCTATAAGCGTTTCGATAAGATTGTAGAGATAATCCTTTGCCTCTTGATTTGCAGGGCAAAAAAGTGTGGCATTGCCGCCTATATCGGGATTTGCCACCTGCAGCAAGCTTTTATCGATCTTGGAATCGTCAGCCACTGATATGTCGTGTCCTGCCTCGGAAAGCATGACTTTCCTGGCCTGCGGCAATTCTTCTATATCTTCTGCCGACTCCGGCTCGGAGATGACGGGAACCTCAAGAGTTGCTGTAATGTAGGCTTTCAGCCCGTCTTTGTGGGCTGCTTCAACCAGGGATCTTGCCTGAGCTCCCATCCCGTGGATGGTTATGGTGCTGATATTTGCCGCCTTGAATGTGCTGAGGATGGCAGAGGCATCATATCTCTGCAGATCGCTCTCTTCCACCCACCCGTTTCTATCCCCGGCCTGGACCGCTTTGGGAAGAATCAACAAGGGCAAAGCTTTGGTCTGATTTTCCTCAGACCAAATGGCCAGAGGAGTAGCTGCAATGGCTGCATGCCAATCGTCTGCTCCGACTAAAACCACATCATCGAGGTCGCCCTTAACACCTCTTTGCAGGGGTGCGTCCTCTGCTAAGCAGTTGGACATAATTGCTATGAATAGTATTATATATTGCAGCCTCACGCTTTCACCTCTTCTGTTTTAACGCCTGCATCTTGCAGCGGCTTTGTATACTCCGCACCAATCTCGCCTACGAGGATCACACTGGAGAGGGTAACATTTCTTTTGGTCATTTCCGCAATAGCAGCTTTGGCGTTCTCGGTCACACCGCCCTCGCATACCACGATTGGCGTGCCGGTCATCCTGGCTGCCTGATAGGCCCTGAATAGATCCGCAGGCCTAGTGCCGGAAAAGACCACTTCGGCTGTTCCATTCTGCCAGATTTCTGCTGCAAAGAGCCAGCACTCTTCGTAAAGGCTACTTCCATCAATGCGCTCGATTTTGACCCCTTGCAGTGCTTTTTCGGCATCATTAGAGACGATGGATTGATTGCCCAAAATCAAAATCCCGGAATAGTCTTGCAGCTTCTCCTGATCCGGTTTACTTATTTTTCCGGGTGGAACGGTAATTATGTCGAAATCAGCGGTTCCATTGCCAAGGCGGCTTGCGGACGAAATTGTGCTGTAGAGGAAGTCGTCACCCGTTAGAATGACGTTACCGTGCGGCGAGATCACGTTGATGGATGCGATCTCTTCCGGCATGGGAATGCCCTGAGAGTCCATTAGCCGGAAGACAAGAGGATAGTCGCCGACAGTCGAAGCCAGCATGGTGAAATTGGCAACGCCGGGGCTATGCGGGCTGACGTCTACCATCTGGGATAAAGGCATAACCATGAGCTCCGGAGGCGTTACTATTCCCACCATTATCTTCTCCTTAACATCCAGCATGATGTTGAAGGAGCCTTTATAGGTCTTGTTGGTCACAATTTTTTCAGGGATAGTGATTTCCACGTTGTAGCCTCGAACTGCTGCGGCAAAATCAACCTCGGCCTCAACAGAAGAATTCTTGGACTTGTTGCCTAAGGATGTGGCTACGATTGAAAGATTTCCTTTCTTGCCGGGTTTGGTTGTTTGAACCTGCAGCTTCATGGTATGGGTTGTGCCCGCGTCCAAAGGCACATCGTAGGGAAGGTCTTGCGTTTTTTCTCCATCCATCAAGCTCACGATCCACCCCTCAGGCAACGGCCCGGCATCGATAGAGGCCACATCCCTAAAAGCGCCCAGGTTTTTAGCGGCCAAATCGAACTGAGCGATATCTTCGGCATTGGCAGAAAGCATAGCAGCCTTAGCATCATCTATGGTCATGCCGATGCCATAGCTCTCCTGTCCTATGACCGTCAGGTCGAAGTCTATTCTCATAGGCAGCGATGGAGGAGCGTTATCCAATAAATATATAAATCCTGTGTAAGATCCCGGTCGCGTCTCAGGAGGCAGGGCAAAATAGATCTTAATCTCTGCTTTATCCTGAGGCAGGAGTGGTTTTTCCTTGGGTATGTCCAGGAATATGTAGTCTCTGGCAGTTCCGCTCATCTCGGTTTTTGAGATATTGAAGATTGTCGCATCCCCAACATTGGTTACCTTTAGTGTCCTCTCCTCCAGTTCACCGGAATGGAGCACAACATCGAATCGTTCCTTGTCTGCAGCCAGCTGGGCGGAGCTGGCGGCAATCAGCAGGAATAGAATAGCAATTGGGTATATCTGCCTCATCTAACACCACACGATGGCATACGCCGGATTTTACTATAGTTAGCTTCCCACTACGTTTCCTATTTATAAACTCTCTCTCTAAGGAATAATAATCTTCCTTTTTCGACGGGCTAGTTTATATCTGTTATGCATCAGACCAACTGGTCGGTGTTTCCTTGGACCCTGAGAAAGCATTTCTGGTGGCCACGCCCTTCAAGAAGCGCGGCAAGACGAGCCTGAAGATCAGCGACTTTATCTTTGCTCTCTCCCTCGACCTGAAATGGGGGCCTCCTGAGAAAGTGCGCTCTCTCTTGAGGGAAGCGGAAGCTGAAGGCATGGTAAAGATGGAAGGCGAAATGGTAAATGCGATCTTTGACGCGGCCGCAGTAGATGTTCCCATGGGATTCAAGCCGTCCACGGAGGAGGGCATACTGGATCAGGGAATAAGGCTTATCACCTCCCATACGGGCATGAGCCGAAAAGAGGTCATCGCTCTCGCCAATGAGAAACAGGATTCCCTGAAAAAGCTGGTGGAGCTGGATGCCGTGGTCCTATTGATCGCCAGAGAGATGGGCATCGATGTCAGCGAGCTGGCCTGCATTGCCTACGAGAACCTGCTGGCCCGTGGCAAGGAAGAGATGAGCATTTCAGCTCGTCCGGAATCGTAAGCTTAATCTTCCATGGAACAGGACAGGGCGTTTATGACTCCCCGTGTTCTGTTCGCAACTATTTATAGAAAAGGCTCCGAGCCTTATGACTACATCGGAGCCAATACCAGGTCGTGGTTCAGATTCTACTGGCCGCGCATCCAGTCCTTCGGCCTGAGATTTCTAAAGCAGAACATTCCTGAGCTGGAGATCCTGGAGTTTCCCACCTGGGATGAGTACCAAAAGAAGCTACAAGAGGGCTGGGATGTGGTTGGGCTCTCCTTTTACCTGAGTGAGACACATGAAGCCATGGAGATGGTGGATGCGGCGCGAGCCGCTGGAGTGGGCGAGGTATGGGCGGGAAACTATGGCGCGCTGACCACCGCCGTGCAGGACAGGTTCGACAGGATCTTCGTGGGCTACTCTGAGCGAGAGCTCGCCCCCTATTTCGGACGGCAGGTCAAAGACATAATCCACCCTCCGCTTATCGAATATCTTAATTCGCCCTTCAATATCAAGCTGAACATTTACGGTGTGATGTTCACCACGCGCGGCTGCCCGGTGGGCTGCAAGTTCTGCCAGACGCCGGTCTTCTGCAATAAGCCCAATATCATATCTCTGCAGAGCATAGAGCGAGTTTTAGCCTACTACAAAGAGCACGGCATCAATGTGGTTTTGATCGAGGATGAGAACTTCGGCTGCAATCGCCGCCATGCCGATGCGGTGGTCGAGCTTTTGGACAAGTACCAGATGGTCTGGGGATGTATGGCGCGGGCCGATTATCTCAGAAAGAAGATCGATGACTGGGCGGACATGAGAAAGAAGAACGGCAGAAAGGTGGCCGGCTTTGGTGGAGCGGCCATCGGCATCGAGAACCTGCATCAAGAGCGTCTGGATGACATGAAAAAGAAGGAAGGCACCGAGGACATTTTGGAGACGCTACGCATGCTGCAAGCCAGGAACCTTGGCACGGTTGGTTATTACATGATCGGCTTTGAGGAAGACACCCGGGAGTCATTGCGCGAGGACATAAAGAAGCTGGCGGCTCTGAAGCTGGACATAACTCAGATCTGCGTCATAACTCCCCTGCCCCAGACACCCATGTGGACGGAGATCAAGGAAAAGTTCGGCATCTGGGATAACGATTATCATCATCACGACGGCAAGCACATGGTCTGGAATCATCCTCGCATCAAGCCTGAGGAGTTTCCGGGAATCCTGGACTGGTCGTTCAAGCTGGTTCATCCCTGGTATGCGCCTTTTCGCACCTCGGGCCGGGTATGGTCCAATGCCTATCGCTACGGCGGCTGGAATGGAGTAAAAGAGGTTGCCGCCTACATCAGCCGGGCCAATAAATTCGACTGGAATGCCGGCCTGCGGCTGCTGAAAGTGGATGAGAGCCAGATCGGGCAAAAGTAATCACGAGAAGGTAATGGATGAAAATATTATTACTATCATCTCCTGTAGTCCAGCTTGATTTTGACCGCATCGCCCGTGTTCCAAATCTGGGCCTGGCCTCGCTGGCTGCTCATGTAGATGATCTATGCACGGTGCATGTGGCAGACATCCACGGCCTGAAAAATCACCGGGAATATGTGAGCCGGATCGTAAACGGCTACGACCTGGTAGGCCTGACCGCCATGAGCTTTCAGTATCAAGAAGCTCTGGCGCTTGCAAAGATCGCCAAGCAGTCTGGCGCACAGACGGTTTTCGGCGGCTACCATCCCACGCTGGCCGCAGAGGAGATCGGCGAAAGCCCGGATGCAGCGCTCATTGACTACATTGTGCGCGGCGAGGGAGAGGCCACCTTCCGGGAGCTGGTTGAGGCCCTGTTGGCCGGAAAAAGTCCGCGAGGCATCCTGGGACTATCCTACCACGAGGTGGAGAAGGATGTTAAAGGGAAAAAAATGGTCCACAATCCCCCCAGACCTCTGCTCAAGGTGGAGGATATCCGCATGCCCAAAAGGGATGCGCGTCTCATAACTAAAGGATTTTACAGCTTTGATGTGCCCATCGATTGCGTGGAGACCAGCCGGGGCTGCACGCAGGGATGCAAGTTCTGCTCTATCAATCTCATGTACGGGCGCCGCTTCCGGCGCTTTTCCATCGAGAGAGTAATCGAAGATATCCGGGACGCAGAAGCGCATGGCGCAGGCTCAATATTTTTCCCGGACGACAACATCACCCTAGATCCCAAGAGGCTGGAGCGGCTCTGCCAGGCCATCATCGATGCCAATCTCACACATCTGCGCTACAAGACGCAGGCATCCGCATCGGGCATTGCGTCAAGCAGGCAGTTGGTGGAGAAGATGGGAGAAGCGGGCTTTGATGGCGTCTTTTTGGGCGTGGAGAGCATCAACAAGAGGAACCTGGAATTTCTGGGCAAGGGCAAGATGTCCAACGATGCCGAAAGAGCTGTGCAATATCTGCATGATAATAATATAATCGTGTCCACGGGCCTGATCGGCGGCAATCCCGATGACGATGAGGAAGACTTGTGGGAGAACTTCAAGCTGGCGCGCAGGCTCAAGGTGGACTTTCCCATCTTCTACATCTCCACGCCCTATCCCAAGACACAGATGCGTGCCGAGCTGGAGGAGATGGGGCTCGTCACCAACAGCGACTTCACCAGGTACGATGGGCTGCATGCTAACCTGAAGACGCGACACTTATCCGAGGAAGAGGTGCAATTCATCACCTGGCAGATGAACGCCCGCTACTACGATCTGGAGTGGCTGCGGTACAACAAAGTAAAGAAGCTCTATCCCAAATGGTTTGCGAAAGAGGTTCGCCGTCTGGCGCCCTTTTACGCCCGGCGAAAGCTAGACCTGGCGCTGGGCAGGCGCACGTCGAAGGACTTCTTCCGGGAGGATCTGGCGAGCGGGGAGCTGTGCAAGGGAGTTGTATAATTATGGCTCTGAGTGGGCGGGTACCTTCACAATAATGCGGAGGCAGCGCTCTCCAGGCAGCTAGACTGGTTTGATGATCTCCAAGGCGCTATGAACAGATTAAATTGGGTGCAGTGAATCGAGCCATCGATTTTCGATATTCCTAAGATCTTGCCATGATGGAAGAGGGCGCAAAATCCAAAACCATAGTGACGATAATACATGTTCTAAAAATTTTAGAGAGATGGCCGCGTGAGTCACCTCCACCTAGTTGACATATTCTGAGGTCTTGAGATCTCAGTTAGCCTCCATTTGCCGCCGACTTTAGGTAGCGTGCCAGTTTTGTTGTAAATTTCATAGTAATATCCAGTAGCAAGAACCAACTTGCATTTCACCAGATAACAGCAAGTTATTTCTTCAAGGGATATTATAATTGGCCCTATATCCCCAAGT
>JBAQXX010000071.1:0-30791 GCA_049299735.1 Methanothrix sp.
TGACGAAAAGCCCATATGCCATTGAAGCCCTAATATGGATCTCAATTCTGACATTGCTAATCAGTAGAAAAGTATATTCTGTTGTGCGAAAACTGAATCCTGATGCCAAAATGGTTCGTTTTACTCAGTTGAGGTGGAGCAACATCTTTGTCCAAAATTCCTCGCGCCTCTTATCAGCGATATTGGAATATCTCGGAATTGAACAAGATTTCTCTACAGTATTAAATGTCTATTCAAGTGAGGCACTTGATCCACATGTCAACAGGGAACGGTTTAGGGAGGGATTGTGGTCTTAACCGAAGACGCATGGAATCCCACATTTCGCAGTAAATCTGTGCTAAATTTAATTATTTTGAATTAATTTTATGAGTACTAACCAGCCGCATTATATCTCATTTTAGTAAGAATAATTTAGGATGAATCTGTTAATTCAATGCATACGGTGACGTATTTTATAAAATTATATCTATATACGGGCTGTTCATGGCGGCGTGAATCTTATCTGGACTCGAAATACGCATACTACAGCGTTGAAGTATATCGATTCTTTAAAAAACCGATAGCAGAAAAATTGGTGAGCGTTCAAACCGTTAATGCGAAATGTGGGCTAGATCAGCTGAGCGGTAAATAGCCACTCAATTCCCGTCTTCTACCAGCGGATCTTGCCTTCCGTTCAAGGCAAACGCCTCCTCTCTCTCGATGCAGGTGGGACATTTGCGGCAGGGCCGCTCCTCTCCCCGGTAGCAGGACCAGGTTAGCTCGTAGGGAACCTGCAGGGCAAGGCCCATCCTCACGATCTCCGCCTTGCTCATATCCACAAAAGGAGCCTGCAACTCAACAGGATGCCAGGCGGTAGCGAGCCGGATGGCAGGGCGCAGCGCGGAAACAAACTCCGGCCGGCAGTCGGGATAAATGGTGCTGTCGTTTTTATGAGCCGCATAATAGACCTCGGGAATCTCATGAGCCTCGGCGTATCCCGCTGCCACGGAGAGCATGATCATGTTGCGATTGGGCACAACCGTTTTCTTAGCAGCCTCCTCCGTATAGTGGCAGTCAGGAACCTCCTTTCCTCCTAAAAGCGCGCTGTCGCCTAAAAGAGATGCCAGCGAACTGAGATCGACGACATGATGCGTGATGTGCAGCCTTTCTGCAATGGCTTTTGCACAGGCTATCTCTTTCTTGTGCCTCTGGGCGTAGTTGAAGGTGATAGCCGCCACATCATAGCCGTCAGAGAGCATCTTGTAGAGCAATGTGGTCGAATCCACGCCCCCGGAAAGAATCAAAACGCCTCTCATTTAAGCCTCGTATCCCGTGGAGGACTTATAAAGCGCACGTATCTTTTCCGCATCCTCGGCAAAATGCATGGATACAGGCGGGAGAATGGAGCTGTATTCTATGCGTGATTTGCCCTCGATCTCCGGTGCCATCTTCTTCAAGATCAGGATGTCTTTCTCGCTCAGCTTTCTCATATCGATCTGTCTTTTTCCTTTGTCAAAGGGGTTATCAGAATCTTGTCCACTCTACGCTCATCCATATCCACAACCTCAACGCGGTAGCCATTCCACTCGAAGTAGTCTCCGGCGATGGGGATCTTTTCTAAATGCATCATCACAAATCCGCCCAAGGTTATGTATTGACCTTCTTCCTCCTCGGGCAGCCCTTCCGGGTCGATCGTTTCCATGAAGTCGTCCACCGGCAGAGAGCCATCCATCAGCCAGGAGCCGTCCTGCCTCTTCACTATTTGCGGCTCTGACAGCTCATCGATGTGCGGTATGTCTCCCACCAGCCCTTCCAGGAGATCTACCAGGGCTACTATTCCCTGCACCGATGCATATTCATCCAAAACGATGGCCAGATGGATTCCGGTCTGCTTGAACCTCTCCAGCACCTTTAGGGCCCTCATGCTCTCCGGTACGAAGAGTGGCGGCAGGAGAGACGATTTTAGGTCTACCTTTTGGTCGGCCAGGTTGCAGCTCAGCAGATCTTTGGACTGAACCACCCCCAGCACGTTGTCCAGCTTCTTGCTGCAGACCGGAAACATGGAGTATGCGCCGCCGGCAATCTTTCGGGAGATCTCTGCTGCTGAATCGTCTATGTCAAGCCAAACGATCTCGCCTCTGGGGGTCATGATGGAGTTTACCCTTCTGTCTCCCAGGGAGAAGACCCTCTCCATGATGTCCTGCTCCTCCTCCTCGATCACGCCCGCCGTCGTTCCCTCGTCTATCATGACGCGTATCTCTTCCTCGGTAACAGCAGGCTCGATGTAGGCCTTCACCCCCAGCGCCCTCAGCACAAGATCAGTGCAGAAGCTGAGCAGGATGATTACGGGAGAGACGAGTCGGGAGAAGGCTGCCAAGGGAGCGGCAGTAAGAGAGGCGAAGCGCTCCGGATTGCTGAGCGCGATTCTCTTGGGCACCAGCTCGCCAATAACCAGGCTGAAAAAAGTGATGAACATGACAACAGCGAAGAGAGCCAGGCCGTCGCCGTAAGGGGAAAGGGCCGGAATGGAGCGGATGTAATTTGCCAGCTCGTCAGCTATTGTGGAGCCTGCATAGGCACCAGCTAAGGTGGTGATGAGAGTTATGCCGGTCTGCACGGCCGAAAGGAGACGGTTGGGATTTTCCGCCAGATCCAGGGCTGCCTTTGCACCTGCATGGCCTTCTTCCACAAGAACCCTGAGTCGTGCCTTGCTGGAGGAGACCACTGCCATCTCGGCCATGGAAAACGCGCCGTTTGCCAGGAACAGAAGAATGACGATCAGGATCTCAGCGAGCATAGTTGAGTGCCCTCGCTATCCATTTTGCTGCATTTCCTTGATAAAATCTCTGGCGGCTCATTCTGGATGAGAGGCTATCCGGAAGTTATTTATAGCTTCGCCGAGCCAAGCCAGCGGGCTGGATTGAAGACGATATCGCTAATGTCTTTTCCTCTTATTGTGCCAAAGTCTCGTAACTATACAAAAGATTATTAACTCAAAAGATGCTATTTACCTTATTGCATGGCTAGTTAGATCTATAGTTCTTGGTGTATGCTGTTTGGTGGATACTTATGTTTGAATATGAGCTGATCGAAACGCTGGGCCATCACGATGAGTGCTGTTACGGATGCAGGGTTTTTGTAGTGGATGGTAATAATTCGTTGGCGAAACGAGTGACATGGCTTGCATCTCCTATAATTCTATTGGTTATATCTTTGACACTCTTTGCAGGAATATCCACAGCTGTGATTAATCCTGATGGAGTGGGATCTGCAAGTGTTGTGGCATGTTCCCTGAATTGCGATAGATACACCATTTCGCCAGGCGGTGCAAATTATGACGAGGCTACCGACAGCACAGATTTCACCTACATGATCTCGGTTGGAAACGGTACCTGTGGCATGCAAAACTGGTTACTTTTTGCAGGTGGCTGCCTTAATGCAACGGATATCCTGTCCGCCGGTCCGGTCCCCTGGGAGTTCATCGAGATTGAGGATCAGACTGGAACGCAGGCGATCAAGTTTGACACCGGAATCGAATCGCAAGATGCGGGAAAACCTGACCGTTCCCGCATCTATTCTCTAAAGCTTGCGGGGAACTGGTCAGGAAAAACTGCACCAGTTGAGGCAGAAATCGTTACCTCTGGTGGAAGATGCTTGCAGAATGTAATAGGGCCTAGCTGCTAGACCCAATGCGATCGTGGATGAAAGGTGCAACTTACATGAAGCTCTCTGAATTAAAAATGCAAAGCTCCGCCCGTGTGATCAATGCTCTGCTCTTAGCCTATTTGCTCCTTTTTGTGATGCCAATGGGTGCGCAAGGCTCCACGATCACTATTAGCAGTTGGAATCTGGTGAGCGTTTCTCATCCCAGCCTTCCTTATTCGACTACGTGGGCAGGGGAAATCATCGCCGGTGGATATAAGATGTACTGCACAAATCTGCATGTAGATACTTCGAGCGGTGTCACATATTCACCCGGAAATAATGTTAATATTCCTCAGATTATTTATATATTAAATAATTATTATCCCGTTGTCTCGAATAAGCCGCCTGGTCTTTCCACACCGAATGATATTTCTGCAGCTGTGCAATTGGCGATCTGGCATTTCTCGGACGGTATTGATATCAGTTCTGGCGGAACCCCCGTGAACATATTCAACGCAGCAAGAGCGATTATTGCTGATGCAGACAGCCATGTGAGTATTCCTACATATGCTCTGACTCTTGATCCGCAGTCAGCCATCAACTCTGTGAGCGAGAAGCATACCATAAAAGCCAAACTTACTATGGATGGTGTTGCCGTGGCAAACAAGCTTGTCAGCTTCAGCGTCACAGGCGCAAACACAGCGACAGGGTCTGCCAATACAGGCACTGACGGCAATGCGACATTTTCTTACAATGGAACAAGTGAAGGAACAGATACGATTACTGCAAAAGTTGCAAGCATAACTCCAGTGGGACTTCGTTGGGTGAGCGAGGGCAAACAGGATCTTATCATGGCTGGGCAATATCCCTTATCGAATACTGCGACAAAACGATGGATAGTTGCGCTCTGCAGCAACTATGCGGTAACTCTCTTGGGTAGCACCTATGATGCTTCTAGAGACACAACAACATTTACATACCATGTTTCAGCATCATCCGACCCGGAAATAAGCCATTGGGTGCTAAAGCTTGACCCGTGCATAAGCTCGAGCGATGTTCTGAAGTCAGGTTCACTCTCAGGATCGCCTTCTGTAAATGGTGTATTTGTAAATTCCGACCCCACAACAGGCATCCGTGGAATAAAATTCGAGCCTCCTGGCATAGCAACTGGTGGATCACGGGACTTCTACGTTACCTTGGACGGATATTGGCCACAGGGCTCTGGACAGGCTGCAACCAAATCAGGTACTAAGGTCTGCTATTACGAAGTAGATGGGCCTAAGTGCCTGTCCGATCTTTACTTAACTAAGATTGCAACGCCGGATTGTGACGAGATCCGTTACTCTATCGAATACGGGAACCGGGGAACCGATCGAAATACAAACGTGGTAATGGTCGATGACTATGACCAGGATAAGGTAACAGTAAAGCCTGGAACTATTACCGGTGGTGGCAGTGATGATGGAGATAAGATTACCTGGTCGATTGGAGTTCTCCTGGCGCGCGACTACCCCTATACCGTTAATTACGCAGTGAGCTTTAAGCCGGGCCATTCTTCTGGCACGAAGATAGTCAACGAAATCAGCATCCAGGGAGATCAGCCTGAGGGCAGCATGGAAAATAATATAGCCCACCTCGAAACCCAGGGCCTACCGGCTCCCGCGGTTACGATCGCTGCTCCCGGTGTTCTAAACTGCACTGTGAAATCCGTCACAATCGATGCATCTGTCACGCCCGAGGGGACCTATACCCACAGCTGGAAGGATGCAGGAAATAACGTAATTTCCACATCCGAAGACCCGGTTATAAGCGAGCCTGGAACCTATACACTGAATGTTACCGGCAGCAACGGCTGCACCGTCAGTGAAACCGTCTCAGTAACCCAGGACATCTCAGTTCCAACTGTGACGATAGCCGCACCTGCTGCTCTAAACTGCACTGTGAAATCCGTCACACTCGATGCATCTGTCACGCCTGCCGGAACTTACACCTACAGCTGGAAGGATGCAGGAAATAACGTAATTTCCACGTCCGAAGATACGGTTATAAGCGAGCCTGGAACCTATACACTGAATGTTACCGGCAGCAACGGCTGCACAGTAACAAAAGCTGTCACGGTAAACTACAGGGAATGCGAGACCGCCGTAGGGTCCATCTCCGGCACGAAGTTCGAAGACAAAAATGGCAACAACGAATGGGATATAAGCGAGCCGGGCCTCGGCGAGTGGATAATCAATCTGAATAGCCAAAACGGTGAGGTAGTTAAGACTGCGACAACATCCGCCGATCAAGCCATTTTGGGCTCTTACAGTATTGACAGCATATTGCCCGGTACCTACCTGCTGGAGGAAGTACCATCTTTCTCATCAGACTGGATTCAGACTTATCCCGTGGGCAATATTTACACGGTAGAAGTCTCAGATACCGGCGTGGTCACCGTGACCAAATCTGACCTGACTGTAGTACCATCTACTAATGTAAACTTTGGAAATAATTTTACGCAATCCGGCGGACAAAAGTCTCCACTGGAGGTCACGAAGACGACTCCAGAAGTGACCTTAATCCCGAATATGGAAACTACATTCACCATCACAGTAGCGAATATCGGAAAAATAGAAATCCATGATATCAGCATCGTTGACGAGCTAAGTCCGATGCTGGAATTTATTCCCTATGCATATTCTGGAGATACCTTAATCCAGCACACCATTGAAGGCAGCAATCTGAACTTTGATCTGGGCCCTCTCGGCTCTCTGCAACCAGGGAATTCATGGACAATCACTTACAATGTTAAATTGAGTCCAGAAGCCTGCAGCGCAGCTTCGAGCATATCTGCCTCTCCACCCGTCATAACATCAGGGGAGACAAAGCTGAATGTCATGGCTGCAGGAAGCGACCCTGCCAATATACAGGAGATGATTGCAGCCCTCTCCAGGAATAAGACCAAACTGGAGGCCAAGCTGGAAAGCATCAAGAAGCAGCGGGACACATTCGATAAGGCCAACGCAACTGTGGAATCAGGCACAAAGAGCATTGCTGGGACGAACTACACCCTTAACAACTATACGAATATATCGACAGGGGAGACTTTAAATGAAGTACTTAATGCCACCACAGGATTCCTGGTATCGTCTGAATACACAAGGCCCGCCAAGTATGACCTCCTGACCACGATATACGGTACGAAAGGCGAGGTGCTCTCGGACTTCTATACCTTCCTGCCGACCAGGGAGACTCTAAAGATCGAGTACAATAAACCGGAAAAAGGCTATAGAACCTACACAGTAAGGTACTATGCTACAGGAGACACCCTGATTATGACGGTCGACTCCAATGGCAACGTAGTCAGCCGAGAATACAGAAGGACTCCTGGATTGGCAGAGCCGGAATATCTCACGAATTGCGTCACAGCATATGGCAACTTAGGTGAGCAAGATGAACCTGTAGTTAGCAATAGGGCTTGTGTTAATGTAGGATGGAGCTGCCAGTCCGGTCAGCCGGTGCTGGGTCTCAGAGTCTTCAAGGAGGCGGACAGGGAGATCGCCCAACAAAATGATACTATAACGTACAAGTACACAGTGGAGAACACCGGCACGGTAGCTCTCAACTACCTGACACTAAACGATGACAAGCTGGGCATTATAGTGCTCAACGAGCTTGATCCATTAGATCCGGGCGAGTCACGCACCTACTACGCTAGCTACGTAGTGAAAGCGGGAGACGGGCCGAAATTGGTGAATACAGTTGT
Organism: Methanothrix sp.; assembly: GCA_049299735.1. Taxonomy (GTDB): domain Archaea; phylum Halobacteriota; class Methanosarcinia; order Methanotrichales; family Methanotrichaceae; genus Methanothrix. The sequence continues at coordinate 7,373 of JBAQXX010000071.1, forward strand.
GGCCTCGGCATTGGATCCGGATGGAAACGAGGTTACTGCTAAGGCAATAGAAAACGTAAAGATTCTCACAGGTTGCGGCCTTAATAAAACCGCGTCGCCAAAATTTGTTAAGCCTGGGGACTATGTGACATATAACATAACCTGGGACGGGAGTACATCTGGAGATCTGATTGTGGATGACTATCCAAGTGGCGTGTATTTCATTTCTGCGTCCCCAACACCGATCGATGATGGCAATAACGACAAATGGAAAATTGACGGCCTCGTTCCAGGATCGATTACTATCTTGGTTCAGGTAGCGCAAGACATCGGTAATACCTCCTTTGACATGGGCCAGGGCGTGACTGGAACGGGATTTGTGAATGTGCACAATGACATTCGCACCAATCCGGTAATATTGAAAAATAAAGCAACATTGTATGATAACGGGACAACGAAATGCACAGCATCTGCCGATGTCAATGTCGGCCCGCCCCAGACCTATGTCGCCCTCAAGGAGCATGGCAGCGGCGACTACGCCAGCGAGGATGTGATCAAGTATCGGAACTCCAATCACTCCATTGAGTGGAACAAGAGCCTGACTGCAACTCATAGGCCAACCACCTTCTTCCTGCCCAATAATCGAGATATCGATTTCAAAACCAAGTGGATCGAGAAGGCCAAGTCCAAGAACTATGCCACGGGCGGCTCTACAAACGAGGAGTACACTTACGCCAACAGAATCGACAGGAATGCCAACACGAAGCTGGACGAGAACGGCAGTACAATGACGACTGAGACCGATTTTGAGGGCGTGGGCCACATTGGCCTACTCAAGAAAGATGCTGAAGAGAATAGAACGTGGAACGCCAGCACGGTCTTCGAAGCTCAGGAGGACTATGTGGGCAGCTTCAAGATCAACGAGCGGTTCGATGAATACGGCAAGAATGCGGAGTACAGGAAATCCGTGACCGGCACTGGCTTTGTGTCTGCAAGCAGAGATCTTGGCAAAGCTCAGTCTTCTTACGAGTCGGGCACTGGCAATTACCAGAGTGAGGAGAGGATCAGTACGGTTGTCAACTACATCGCCAAGGATATCAACCTCATTTACTTGCCGACCAGCTACAATTACACGCCCACCTTCTCCACATCCAGCGACTTGTTGTGGAATGAGGGCATGTGGTCCAAGACACCCACCAGCCTGATCAGCGAGCAATTTTCCTCAGCAACGGACCTGGATCTGCAGTCAACTGCCCGGGGCCTAAACGAGATGGTAACCGAGGCTGGCGTGACCGGACGGGCCGATTTCCGGACGGTCTACAGGGACAATTCTCCGAATAGCACCGATGAGATCGATCAGGAGGAGATGTATGCTGGAGAATTCGATATCAAGAGAAAGACGACCCTTGGCGGCGTGGCCAAGTACGACCGACCGCATATCTCTTTGAGTAAGATGGCCAGGGTAGACCTGCCCAGCACAACCTTTGCCGACTACAGGATTACCATCGAGAATAACGGCAACCAGGCTTTAGGGCCGGTCTATGTTAAGGACGTATTCCCGACGGGAACCGAGTACATCACCTCATCTCTGCGGCCGGCAGAGCTGACGACAAGCTACGCCAACTGGTCGCTGCCTTTCATGGGCATTGGCAGCAAGACAATCATCGATTTGCGGTTGAACATTACCGAGGAGTCGTCCAATCTGGTCAACCGGGTAGAAGCAGCAGGCAAGTATAGCGATAGCTGGACAGTAGCCAGGAACTTCTCCATAGCCCGCCTGAACTGGCTGACCTGCTGTCCGCCTCAGATCTCTGCTACCAAGACCGCCAGGGTCGATTCTCTGGACCCGAAGGTGGTCTGGTACCGCCTGGACCTTAAGAACCGGGAGAAATACACCATGGTCGCCTTCTTGATGGACCAGCTACCTCAGTCCATGACGCTCCTTAACTCTTCTCAAGAGCCTTCTGAGAACAGGTCCAACCTCATCACCTGGACTATCCTGGATCTGGCCCCGGGAGAGAGCAGGAACATCACCTACCGGGCAAGGGCTGAGAATGACGGCGTCTATGTTAACGTGGCCCATATCGAGGCATTCTCAGTGGACGGGCCGGACGGGGCCTCGGCAGATGTTGAGGCGCGGATCGATTTGGGTGCAGGGGGTGCATTGCCTTCGTCCATATCCTCCGACTGGCAGCCGCCGACATGCTTCGGCCTCAACTGCAGCGGACTGATCTACAGCGAGGACTGGGTCCCCTGCTACACCTGCGGGACAGGGGAACCAGGGAATGCAGTAGTCTTGCCATCCTGTGCCTCATGCATAAGCGCTGGTGACGACAATCTGCCCTGAAAGACCGTGAGCCCTGCAATTCTCTCGGGCTACATCAGGAGGAAAGCGACGTAGCTCTGGGGTTAGATTGAAAGGGTGTAGGGGAGCTAATAAGTGAGCTATCCCTGCATCATGTCCTTTTTCGACAATTTTTTCCAGATGCCGGGCAATGATTCAAACTATATCGTTAATAATTACTATTTTGGAAAGAGCAACCTTTATATGGTAATATTGGTAAAATACCAATACAATGGCGAATCATTAAGGAGAATACCAGATCAATATGGGTAATCGCGTGGATCTTGATGAAGTGGATCGGACCATTCTTCGCAGTCTTCGGGAGAATGCGCGCATAAGCCTGCAAGAGATGTCTAGAAAATCCGGCATCTCCGATGCGACCATACAGTTTCGGCTCAAACGCATGAAAGCCAATGGGGTTATTGAGCAATTTACCATTGTGGCCAATCCGGCAGCTACTGGCTATGCAGTGACCGCGATTATGCTTGTGCAGACAGACAATGAAAGACAGGACCAGGCAGTTGCGGATCTTACCAAGATTCCTGAGATAACTGAGGTCTATGAGATACTGGGTGAGTACGACCTTTTCGTCAAGGTATGGTCTAAAAGCCTAGAGGAGTTGAATGCCCTCATAAACGATCGCATAAGATCGATTGAAGGCATTGAGGATCTGCATGAGATCATAGTAGTAGAGCGGGCAAAAGAAGAGACATCTCCGGTTTAGTGGTTGAAATGGCTACAATCAGGAGCATTACGGAGAAGGCCAAGGGTTTGGGCCCACTGCGGGCAAACAACTTGAGCCAAAGCACTGGAAAAGGGCAGAATACGGGAGATCTTTCCTCGAAAAATATTGGATCTAACTCCGATATCTTAGAACTCGCTGTCCACCCGCTGCCAATGGCAAGCGAAAAGCTCCTGGAAAGGCCTAAGATCACAATAATTGATTATGATGAACAGCATTACCATGAGGCAGAGGTCAAAGAGGTAGAGGAGTGTTTCCGGTTTAAAGATCGGCCCACAGTAACCTGGATAAACATTGACGGCCTTCATCAGATGGAGGTCTTAGAGAAACTCGGCTCATGCTATGGAATTCATCCTCTGGTCCTGGAAGATATCTTGACTGATCAGCGTCCTAAAATTGAGGATTATGATGATTACATATTCATCGTGCTCAAGATGCTCTACTACGATGAAAAGGGAGACAAAAAAGCTGAGGCAGGAGGGGGCGAAGAAAGCGGAGAGGATGAAGATGATCTGGGAGATACCAACTTAGATATGGATCAGGTCAGCATGATCCTGGGACCAAATTTTATTATATCCTTTAAAGAGAAAGAAGTTGATGTATTCAATCCATTGCGAGATCGGCTCCGGACGGCCAAGGGCAAAATAAGAAAGCAAGGTGCGGACTACCTGGCCTATTCCATGATTGACGCCATAGTGGACCACTATTTTTTGATAATGGAGAAGCTGGGGGATCGGTTCGAGGATCTGGAGGATGTGGTGGTATCCGATCCAGAGCCAGGCATTCTTCCTACCATCTACAATCTGAAGCGAGATATGCTGTTTTTGCGAAAGTCGGTCTGGCCTTTGCGAGAAGCCATCAGCAAGATGCAAAGGTCGGATTCGCCGCTCGTTTCGGAAGCGATCAAGATCTACCTGAGAGATGTCTACGACCACACTATCCAGGTGATCGAGAACATCGAGACCTTTCGCGATATGTCCGCCTCGCTGCTGGAAACCTATCTCTCCAGCCTGAGCAACAAGCTTAACGAGGTGATAAAATTGCTCACCATCATCTCCACTATATTTATTCCCCTCACCTTCCTGGCCGGGCTGTATGGAATGAACTTCAGGTTCATGCCGGAGCTGGAGTCTCCTCTGGGCTATCCGGCCGTTTTATTATTAATGCTGATGGTAGTAGTGATAATGATGGTCTATTTCCGGAAGAAAGAATGGATTTAACTTGCAGGATGGCAGAGGACGAAGTTCGCTGACCGCTGGTTCGCGAGAGTTTCGACGAGAAGTAGAAACATCGGGAAGTCCCCACCCCCTGGGGCGCGATAGATAGTTCACTCAGGGAGCTTAGGGATTGCACTATCCTCGCCAGACCCCATTATGAAGGGAAAGGGAGCGTATGCCTTTCTCAGGATGGAAAAAGGAGAATCGTGTCCAGGGACTACAAAATCAGCAAGTGCCATTATTCTCTGCATGCTGGCAATCGCCAGGTCACGATCGACATGCAAAGCAGGCGGAATTTTTTTTAGGAAGTTGCCAAAGGTGGGAAGGGCATCACCTGATATTACTATTGTTTTCATTTGCAGGGTTGTCTCTTTCGCCTCGACTGCAATGGAGATGCTGTCCATGCTGTGGCCGGGAGTTGCCAGGACCCAAACGCCGGGTGCAATGACATCTCCCTCCTTTGCTGTCAGGACCTTAGCATGGGAAAATAGATGATTGTTGCCGCAGTGATCAGGATGGGAATGGGTATTGACAATGCAGTCGATCTCCTCCGGCTTTATGTCAAGCTTTGCCAATGCCCTGCAAATCGGATCTTCTTCACCAAGCTGGCCGCTGTCCACTATGATCTTATGCCGCCCGTTGGCTATCATGGTCACTGAAGATCGAGCGTCCAAGATCCGGCCGTACTCGTCCCTTTTAATCGAGCCTGGCTTGAGAAGAAAAACCGCCGGCATTCTTTGCCATCCTCAGGCAAGGTAGAGCTTTTGCAGTTTCTCGTAGATCCTCTCTACCTGAGCCACGGCGGTTCCGATATACTGGTGCGGATCAAGCAATGCATCTATTTCTTTTGCACTCAGGTGGCGCATGACCGTCTCGTTCTCCTCGAGAACTTCGGCCAGCTCCCGATTCTGCTCGAAGGCAGCCATTGAACTCTGGCGCATGATCTCGTGAGCTTGCTGACGGCCCACGCCCTTCTTGGCCAGCTCCACCATCACGTTCTCGGCCATATTCAGTCCGTGCAGCATTGTCAAATTGCGCTCGATATTCTCAGGCCGCAGCCGCAGCCGGCTGAGTGTGCGCGTGGCTAGGGTGATGAGGTGGTCGGTGAAGATGAAAGCCTCCGGGAAGATGATACGCTCACTGCTACTGTTAGTGAGATCGCGCTCATCCCATAGGGGAATGTTCTCAAAGGCGGGCAGGATTTGTGCCCGCACTATTCTGGAAAGGCCGCAGATCTGTTCCGACTTGATCGGATTTCTCTTGTGGGGCATGGTCGAGGAGCCTACCTGCTTTTTGCCGAAGCCCTCTTCCACCTCGGCGATCTCAGTGCGCTGCATGGTGCGCATCTCCACGAATATCTTGTCCAGAGTGGAGGCAACGAGTGCCATCCAGCAGACCATCTCTGCATGCCGGTCGCGCTGCACCACCTGATTGGAGACGTCCACTTCGTTAAGACCGAGGTGCTCCATGACCCGCGACTGAATCGCCATCCCATTTTTGCCATAGGCGGCCTGCGTGCCCACAGCTCCGCTCATCTTGCCTACGGCAGAGCGGGGCCGCATCTGCACCAATCGCTCGATGTGGCGCGCGATCTCCGAGGCCCAGATGGCGAATCGCAGGCCATAGGTGGTGGGCACCGCAATCTGGCCATGCGTTCTGCCCGCACATACCAGGTTTTTATTCTGTATGGCCAGATCCAGCAGCAGCGCCAGGAGTTTCTTCAACTTGGGCTGCAGCACATCCAGGGAAGCCTTGATCTGCAGACCTGTGGCCGTATCCAGGATGTCGTTGGAGGTGGCACCCAGGTGAATCCACTCCCCAAACTTCGGAGCGCACTCCGCCATGGCCAGGACGGTGGCCATCATGTCGTGGCCGATCTCATCCTCAATCTGCTTGGCCCTCGCAGGGCTGGTGGACTCGGCAGCAGCAGCGATCTCCGCGGCTGCGCCTTTTGGGATCATGCCCAGCTCTTCTTCAGCTAAAGAGAGGGCCGCCTCCACGCGAAAGAGACAGCGGAGCCGATAGTCCTCTTCCCAGATATCCTTCATCTCTTTGGTGCCATATCGAAATTCAATGGGGTGAATAGACATGGGAGGTAGGATGATGCAGGGGGTTGATGGAACTTTTGGTTGCTCCATAAAGGGCGGCGAAAGAGGCGGGCGGGGAATTCATTCAAGATCTTGATAAGCTCTGCGCCTATGGCTATGCTTAACCTCTAAATTATAATTAATAAATAATTGATATAAAATATAATAAAATATTAATAGTTAAAGCTCAATAAGAGCTAATGAAATGACGCGGGAGGAGTGATCTGATGTTTGTGCCGGGATGCAAGTGCTTAATGTGGACACTTTTGTTTGCAAGCATAATCTTGATGGTAAGCCCTGCAAGCAGTTCGATCTATCCTTTCGCCAGCAAGGTTTTGTCTAATGATTCGGATATAGGCAGACCTCTTTTCCCGCTTCCCGCAGAGACAACTGTGGCTTTTTGGGATATAGGCACTCCCGGATATGATGAAGAAGACCCGGTTTATCTGCATATTGGGGCTTCTGCCAGCGGCACAACCAATGCCAATGACGTGAGACTGACTTTTTTTGCTAATGTCTCTCCCGGATCGAAGGTGTCATTTCTAGATTCTGATATGAATAAACCGATAAAGCTGCTGCCTTCGATAATCAGCTTCCTGGATATTCATGGCAGTCGCGCATACGATCTAAATGATCCGGTTTACCTGCACCATATCGATCATATTGATTGCCATGATGATTCTGAAAATCCAGCCGAGATGATGGCAGGCTTCAGCGAGCGCCTTCCCTATCGTGGAAGAGAGATCTCTTTACCGGGATTGGGCTTTGCTTTATTTACTGATAATTATAAATTATTCATTTCAGATAAAATCCTCGATAAAAAACCAAGGAAAGTCGGCGAAATGCGGGGACTTTGCATTGAAATGGTTCGCGGCCTGAAGGCTGACTATTATCATGTCCTTGGAACCTGGCTAATCAAGATTCAACCCTGCCAGATGGTAGCTGAAGGCTCCAGTCGGGATGATGGATCTGCTGACAGTAGGTGGGAGGTTTCGTCTGCCCTGTTAATCCAAACCAATGATATCAGATTAAGCTCAATGGGAAATCTGACTGCAGGGACAAAGGTTGCAAATTTTGACGATGATCAAAATAAATTGGTAGCCTGGCCACCCTTCGCGAGTTTCCTTGGACCGGACACAGATACCCACAAGGTGGGCTACTTTGATGCAAACGGCAATGGAATTTACGACTACGAAGACGACGTATACTTGAATATGCCCGCTGGTATGTCGAAGGGCATTGTTGCGGTAAATAATGTGCGACTCTCCGGGCCGATCTAAAAAAATAGAGGCCAAGAAATTGCCGCAAATGCCTCAACTCTCCTCGTAAATCGGCTTTTCCGGAACCAGGTAGATGGTCCAGAAGACCAGCGCGGTGACCAGTGCTTTAACGATGATGTTGGTCCAGACCATCTGCTGGAGGCCTTCCGCACCCACGACTCCGGCAAAGGCGATGATGGGAAAGATCACGCTGTCCACGGGAATGGAAACCGAATTGGAAGCAAATACCCGTGTCCATTGCGGCCATTTTTCTCTTCCGCCGCGCGTCCAGAGTTGATAGACTTTCGTGTCAATCAGCTCGGCAATGAGCGCCGTGAGGATAGATGCCAGTACGATCCTCATCTGCAGGGAAAAGAGAAATTCCCAGGCAATCTGCCCTCCGCCATTCGCCCAATCCGTTTGCGCCGGCAGCATGACGACCAGCTGAAAATAAAGGGCAGCGAGCAGGTTTACGGCTGCCGCCAGCCAGATGGTGGTGACGGCTGCCTTCTGGCCAAGCTGCTTGTGGACCAGATCGCGCCAGGTGAATGTGAGGGAGTAGATGAAGCCGGCGTCCATGACCAGTCCGCCGAAGTAGGTGACCTTGGTGGCGGCGATGTTGCCTGCCAGGGAGAAAAAGAGATAAAGGCCCGAGAGAATGATGGCGGCCTGCGTCTTGTCCAACCCTAATTTACCGTCCTTGAACCTGCTAGCATTTGCTTTCAATGTCTTCTGGCCCACGCACCCGCTCTGGTCCTCTGTCTTGATCTGCATTCTAAGTATTTCTCAGCCATTTTTCTTTCAGCTGCGCAAATGTCCCTGCCAGTATGCTTTCCCTTACCTCTTCCATAAAGCGGAGCATAAAATGAAGATTATGAATCGTAGCCAGCCGGAAATAGGACAGCTCCCTGGAGACATAAAGATGGCGAAGATAGGCTCGCGAGTAGGTGCGACAGGTCGAGCAGGTGCAGTTGGGGTCGATGGGCGAGCAGTCCTCTTTGAATTTAGCTGTTTTGATATTTATGTGGAACTTGTTCTCCTGCGATCCACCTTCCTGAGGCGAGATTAAGAGGCTTCCGCGACGAGCGATTCTCGTGGGAGAGACACAGTCGAAGGTATCGATTCCTCGCGCCACGCATTCAAATATGTCGTCGATCTCGCCTATGCCTAAGAGATGGCGCGGGCGATCGTCATCCAGTCTGGGAATTGTCCAGTCAAGGACCTGATGCATATCCTGCTTGGAGTTTCCCAGCGAGCCCCCGATGGCGATGCCGTCAAAAGGCTGGGCAGAAATGGCCTCTGTGCTTTCCCGTCTCAAGTCATCAAACCATCCTCCCTGAATTATGCCATAGAGCGCTTGATTTCTATCGTGGCATCGAATGGACTCTTCCGCCCAATTATGGGTTCTTAGCATGGCTTTTCTGGTGTAATCGTAATCTGAGAGGGGTGAAGTACATTCGTCAAATGCCATGATGATGTCAGCTCCAAGATTGGACTGAATCTTCATCGACTTTTCTGCATTCAAAAAATGCCAGGCTCCGTCGGCAATGGACTTGAAGGAGATGCCCTCATCAGTTATCTTGGTCAAATTCTCCTTCGGCTTTCTTTTTTCGTTATTCCCGTGTCCAGCGCCTTTCGCGATCCCATTCTCCACTTCAGCGCATTCATCATCGTATTTTTTTCGGAAATCTTGCGGGAAGATGTTGCCGATCTTGCTGATATTATGCTCTCTGGCAAAGCCTAAAGAAAATGCCTGAAAACCGCCGGAATCTGTGAACATGGGCCTATCGAATCCCATGAACCGGTGCATACCGCCGAACCGCTTTATCAGTTCATCACCCGGCTTCAGGTGAAGATGGTAGGTATTGGCAAGGGTGCACTGCGCGCCTAAACTGAGCAGATCGTCGGAGCCCAAAGCTCGAACACTGCCCAAAGTTGCCACCGGAACCAGATAGGGCGTCTGTATATCTCCCCGCCTGGTCTTTATCAGCCCAAGCCGCGCGTGCGTTTGCTTATCACGCTTTAAGATCTCAAAAGATAGTGCGCTCATATCCTCTCATGCCGAATCACTCTCTGCGGCCAGCAGGCGGAAAAAGCTTTTGCATGATTTGCCTTATGGCCTGCGTCCGAAAAGGCTTTTAGATAATAGTCAGGTAGGGATTTATAGATGAGCGTGCATAGCGGCGGAATTCTCTTATTCAGGTTTAATGACAACAAGCTTGAGGTACTGCTTGTCCATCCAGGTGGCCCTTTTTGGTATGGAAAAGATGAAGGCGCCTGGTCGATACCCAAAGGAGTGTTTGAAGAGCAGGAAAGCCCGCTAGAGGCCGCAAAAAGGGAATTCAAAGAGGAAACCGGCTATGAGGTTACGGGAAGGTTCACAAATCTCGGCACGATAAGGCAGCCCAGCAAAAAGATTGTGCACGTGTGGGCACATCAATCGGATTTAGATGCTGCTCTTGCCACGAGCAATAAATTCACCATGGAATGGCCTAAAAAATCAGGAATCATAAGAGAATTTCCCGAGGTCGATAAAGCCGAATGGTTTGATGCTGAGAAAGCCAGGAAAAAGATCCTGAAAGGCCAAGCCGGTTTTATTGATCGACTTCTGAAAGCCGTAAATTATATGCCAAAAAAATAAGCTATTGCAAGGCTTTTTTGACCTTTTCGACCAGCTCCGCCTGGATGGCGCTCCTGCGATCTCCGCCGCAGACGATGCCCCGCACGCCGATGATGTCCGGCTGCAATCGTCTGAGAAGCTCCAGGTGGGCGAAGCTGATGCTTCCTGCAATTGCTACCTCCAGGCCGGCGGCATGGCCCTGAGCAATGAAATCCAGCAGATCCTGCTCGCTCATAAAATCAAAGGTAGGCCTTCCGTCTTTGACGGCCGTGTCCACCATGACCAGGTCAGCTCCGGCTTTGGCGGCAACCGCTGGCAGGAGCCGGGGAGAGATGGACCCGACTCGGGTGTAGTCGGAGTAGGCTGATGCAACTACCTTCTTCTTGGCATCAAAGTCCTTGACCGCTCGCACAATGCCGTCCAGCATCTCTTCCGCTTGCGCCGGGGTCTTCACACCCAAAAGGCCAGCCTTTACGTACTCGGCACCGGAGACGGCGGCACCTAAGGCCGCCAGGCTCGCCGTTCCCGGCTTGAAATCCAGGTCGCCGATGGTAGCGGAAACCGGCACCCTGCCTTTGGCCAGGTCTGCCACGGCCCGGATGGCCCAGGGAAAGTTCGCGCCAAGTGATCCCTCTTTGGGATTTTTTACATCTAGAATGTCCGCACCGCCGGCCAGAGCCGCTTGTGCTTCATCGATATTCATGGGGCTAACCAACAATCTCATATTCATCCAATCCCGAAAGGAGCAGTTGTGCGATGCATCTTCGTCCTCGATATACTTAATGGTGCTGTTGTCCATGCCGTGCGCGGAGAGAGGAGCCGTTACGAGCCTATAGCCGGCTTTTCCCAGATCGTATCCACATCAGAGCCGCTTTGCATTTTGCAGGAGATTCGCCCCAGGGAGGTTTACGTCGCAGACCTTAACCTGCTGACAGGCCGGGGCGATAATCTGTCTGTCATAAAAAAGATATCGGAAAGGACGAAGACCATGGCCGATGCAGGGATTTCGAAGGCCGGCGATCTTGACCGTCTGCCTGCATCCGTCTCTCCGGTACTGGGCACGGAGACATCCTCGCTGCAGCTCATAAAAGAGGCAGCAATAGAGCGCAGGATAGTAGTAAGCATCGATATGATGAAGAGGAAGGTTTTGGCCCGCGATCCAGAGCTGGCCGGGCAGACGCCCTTGCAGCTCTTGCAGAGGCTAAACGGGCTGAAACTGGAAAGCGTTGTCCTTCTGGAGCTGGACAAAGTTGGCACATCAGCAGGACTCGACGATCAGTTCCTTGAGGAGGCGGCAGCAGCCGCAAAGCATCCACTCATACTGGGAGGCGGCGTAGAGGGTGAAGAAGACCTGAGGACTTTGGAGGAGATGGGCTTTTCGGGGGCTCTGCTGGCCACGGCACTGCACAATGGAAGAATACCTGTAGAGCGGGTGCATTGATCAGACAATCATTAAATCCTGCAATAACATATTGTTAATTTTACTTATAGTCTCACGCATATTCGTGCCTTCTTTTGTGGTTTTATATAATATGTGATTCTCTTGGCTGGCCTCTAATAAATTATTTTTTATAAGGATTTCCAAGTAGGGATTTACTGTTCTGAAGTTAAGGTTGGCCTGATATACGATTCTTGTCTTGCTCGCACCATTAGTGCATATTTCTAGTATTTTAGAAAATATCTCCTGTTTGCTTCTTTTCATGGTCGAACTTCCTGCATTTTTCTCATACAATATAGAGAAGAGACCATCTTGGATCATATAGACGATTATGTAAAGTAAGAAACTACAGATCTGACCAACACTATCCTCATTAACAATTATCCGTATCTATGATCACTGGATTGCCTGGGAAATCAGCATCACCTCGAATTTATTCTAATCGCCGCATCTTTGCAGCGGTTTTTTGCAGGTTTCAATAGTCAGTTATTATAAAAATTATTGGAAAAAAGTGTTATATGCTGAATATGAAATCGTCATCATACTTTCTTGAATATCCCTCCTCCTACAACCATCCCTTCCATATTGACTTTCTGGTAATTCAGCTCAATCTCAGTCGGCGATATCACCTGGCCCCACCAGTAAGCGCTCTCGTCCACCATTGTTATGGACTCGTTTTCTGCACACAAGACACCCAGCACAACTTCCACAGTCAGAGGGCTCAAGCCTGGAACCATCGTCCCAGAAAATGCTCGTCCTTGTTGCTCTGAGATAGTCAAGTTATATTCCTCACCGGGCCAGAAGGAGACCGTCTCATTCGGCAACCACGCTGTATTCTTGTCATATCCCACAAAATCCATAACTCCGGACCAGTTTCCTTTCATATCAGGCAACTCTGTTGCCATCGCTGGAATGCAAATGGCCAGCAATAGCACCAATGCTAATATTTTCCTCATGTCAACTACCTCGTTTAAATAGCCAAATTGGCCTACAAGAGGGTGCTAATAATACTATTATTAATTACTATGATTTAAAATTTTTCCAATATTGCGCATTCTTGCATGCGTATTCAGCTTGCAAGCGGATCAGCTTACTCTGGATCCACTTTCTTGCGTCGGCTCCAGGCATACTCCCCGGCTCCAGTCCTGCAAGCATCCCGGCCAGACGAAGCCGCGCGCGTGCCCGCCCCGTCAGCTTGCTTTTTATGGCTGCGCATTGCATGCCCTTCCGCTTACCGGGCGGGTATGCAGTCTGACTTCAAGTGCCATCGCATAACGAAATAGCTTTATATTAAAACATAATACATTTTATCGCATGGTGTATGTGGCAAGTTTTCTAAAAAGGGCTCCGATTCATGACGTACCTTGAACGGCTTCAGAATACAATATTGGTCCTCTTGACTTGGACAATGACACTTGTAACGTTTGTAGCCACTTTAGATGTGATCTACACCCTGGCCAAATACCTAATATTGCCACCCGTAAGCCTGCAGATCAACGAGCTATTGAGCTTTTTCGGAAGCATACTACTGGTGCTCATCGGAGTGGAGCTTCTGGAGACCTTCAAAACATTTCTTAGTGTCCTATAAGTATTAATAATAGCTTGTGTTATAATCTCCTCTGAAGGGGATATTTTAGGGAGGGGATTATGGCAAGGAAGGCCAAGAATGAACCATACCATCAGATGATGAAATCAAGGGCTTCAACTCTTTTCTGCCCATATGAAGACTGCATCGATCACAAGAATAAAGCCAATGGAAATATAATATTTATCCGGAGATATGGCAAAGGAGAAACACAGAACCTGTTCAAGTGTACCTCATGTAAGAGAACATTTTCGGAGAGAAGAGGGACTCCATTATTTGAATGCCATTTGCCGGATGAGAAGGTCTATCAAATCCTAAAATGCTTGAGTGAAGGCAATGGAATTCGCGCAACATCTCGCATTGTAGGTGTAAGTAAAGATACAGTTGGATCGATAATAAATCGTATTGGAGATCACATGGAGGATGTTGCTGCGACTCTTATGACCAATTATAATCTTGAGGAATGCCAATTGGATGAATTGTGGGGATATATTTTTAAAAAGAGAAGAATTTGACAGAACTTGAGTGCTTGTTGAAGGAGTATGGGAATGCCTGGATCATGATCGCATTTGATCCTGTTAGCAAAGTTGTAATGACATTCGTTGTTGGAAAAAGAAACCAGAAAGAGATAGACCTGCTTATAAGAACAGTAAAAGAAAGGACTGATAGTAATATCCCTCATTTTACATCGGACGAATTGGATCTATACGAGAAAGCCATCCTGAAAGTATATGGAACGAGAAAAGGGATAAAGCAAATCGAAGTCCCTCCCGGACGTAAGGCTCCTAAACGTCTGCCTATTCCAGATTTAATTTATACCAGAGTCGTCAAGACAAGAGTAGGCCGAAGGGTTGTTGGAGTCGATACAGAGGTCGTTTTTGGGGAAAAGGATGCTGCAATGAAGGCAATTGCGCACTCTCCTGTTAGCAGTCATATTAATATTGCCTTCATCGAACGAAACAACCTCACAATACGCGAAAGAAATCGAAGGTTAACAAGAAAGACACTTGGTTTCTCCAAAAGGAAGAAGCTCCTTATCTCTTCATTAAATATCTATTTTGGAATATATCATTTCGTTAAGACGCATAAAGGTTTGAGGACTCGAATAGACCAAGAGGAAAGAAAATGGATGCAGAGGACACCCATGATGGCAGCAGGAATCACAGACCATGTATGGACTCTTTCGGAGTTGATCAATTTCAGAGTATAATGGAAAAATATTTAATAATTCTAGGACACTAAGAAGGTTTCGGGACTACACAATCTATGAAATCTATCAATAACTATATCTTTATTAAGATGCTTTGCTTCTCTGGTATGCCAATCAATCTTTAGCTTCGCCATGATGATCCCCTGATAGCTCCATTCTTGTCTCATCGGCGAATATGCAATGCTAAATATCGCTACTGAGGGGTCGCGTCTTAGATTCTCAAGGCCATTCTGAGACTCAAGATCTATTCTCGCAGGAGTTCAAGGGTTCGAATCCCTTTCCCCGCATATCAATATCGTTTTTGGATGGCTATCATACTGTGTGATGATAGATATTTCGAAAATGCTCCTGGAAATAGATATTCTCCAGATGCATCTCGAATCTGCCGAAGCATAAATAAGCCGGGAGAATCACTTAATGAGCTATATGAGATGTCTGATACTGATATTGTTCCTGCTATTAGTAACGGCTGCTCTGACCTGCGGTCAGGTCCCCGTTATCCAGAACAGATCCGAAGGTTCCACCTTACTGAATAACATGGGAGAAAGCCTTCAGAATAAGACCAATGGTTCCCTAAACGCAACAAACCACTCGACAAATCTGAGTGAGATAAAAAATACAAGTTCTGACTTATGGTCTTGGGGAACAGGACCGAAAAACTATTCATTATATAGTACCCCGACCGACTATCTTAGCGACCCAGCAATTAACATGTAGGGTCGTTTCTCATATTATTATATCATAACTATTATTTTTTTTCTTGCGTCGTTAATCGCAGTAGTGTGCCGAATCTTCTGTAAAATTGTCGGCCCTGTTATCCTACAAGTCAATCCGTATCCATGGAAATCCATTTCTATTCTTCAGGGGGCGAATGGGGATATAGAGGACGCGAAGGAAAATGCGTCTTCGCTTGTGATGGACGCATTTTTTCAAGTGTCTGACCTTGCTACAATTGGTAGGTGTGACCAACAGGCTTTTCGTTGAGCAAACTAACAACAATAGATATGATGAATTGGAATTTACTATTGGCGGCAATCTTGATGTTGAGTGCAACGGTCTTCGTCACTCAATCGACTCTGGCAGAAGAATCAGGCATGACAAACGCATCATTAGGTGCTTCACCTAACGAGACAAAGCTCGTTTCATTTGTTGAGTCTGCGGTAGCCTATGTTCAAGAGAACGGCAAAAACATTGCACTTAAGGAGTTCAGCAATAAGACAGGCTCGTTTGTCGACGGCGATCTCTACATCTATGCCTATGACTTCAATGGAACTTGCCTCGCACATCCATTCAAACCCGATTGGATCGGTGAAAACAAGCTAAACGAGACAGATTCCAACGGTGTCATCACCAGTAGGAACTTGATCAACGCTGCTAAAGGAGGAAAAGGATTTGCCTACTTAACCTTTCCAAACCCTGCTCACGATAACAGAGATGAGGTTAAGATCGGATATGTGATGAAATCGGGCGATAACTGGTATCTAGGTTCTGGATTATACCTATCCAACATATCAGCATCTTTCGATCAGCAGGAGAGAGATGAGCTTGTAGCCTATGTGAATGAGGCATTGCAGTTCGCCAAGGAGAACGGCAAAGAGAAAGCTCTTGAAGTTTTCAATGATCCTGAAGGCAATTTTACCCGAGATGGACGTTATATATTTGCCTATGACTACGAAGGACGAACATTGGCACTTCCTTATCAGCCCGAACTGATAGGCGAAAACCGAATCAATGCCCAAGATACAAATGGAGTCTATTTCATTCAGCAGGCCATCGACACAGTCAGAATGGGGAATGGCTCCGACTATTGCATCTATCCCGACCCATCCAGAAACATGACCCCGGCATTAAAGCTTAGATTCCTGGTAAACGTCGATAATACCTGGTTCCTGGGTTCTGGGATCTACGCGAAGGGTGAGGAAGCACGCTGATTGAGTTTAGGAGAATATTGGGATTAATTCTGGCAAATATGGAGTGATGATTCATGAATACGAAGAAAAATCCTGGAAAAATGGTATTCAGCTTTGCGTCGGCTAGGGCGATTGCAGCTATTCTGCTTCTCTGCTCAATCGCTGCTTTCGGCCAGGCTGTACCTAATGGCAATCTATCTGCTACAGAATCCGAGACAGATATGCTCTTTAAGCTACTCCAGTTTCAAGCTGATGTGCAGGGTAACCTGAATGATCTGGATTTGGATGTAGCAAATGCATCTAATAATCTCTCTGCAATGGGATTGGAAGGGACTGCTGCTCGCGAAGTCCTGAGCAAGCTGTTAGAAACTAACTCGAACCTGGTTGAAGCATCTACATTCAGCAAGGATGGAAAGATCATTGTAACCGAATGCAAAGGATGCGAGAGAAATGAGGGTGCCAATATAAGCGGCCAAGAACATGTAGCCCTCATATTGAAGACAAAAAACCCAACGTTCAGCAAGCAGTTCCTGCTGGTGGAAGGATATAACGGCACTGCTCTGGAATATCCTGTGTTCTCTCCACAAGGGGATTTCCTGGGAGGTATAAGTGCAGTCATTGAACCTGATAAGTTGCTGAATGCGCAGGTAGCTCCTCTGCTCCAAGATGATATGTATAACCGGAGCGACATTGCCAACTACACCTTCTGGGTAATGGATCTTGATGGCCTGCTCCTTTATGACGAGGATGCAATCCAGATAGGAAAGAGCCTATTTGAAGATCCGCTATACAAGCCGTTCCCTGACCTTCTAGAACTGGTGGAGCATGGGATTGTGGCCGATAGGTCAGGGAATGGGAATTATAGCTATTTCGAGGTCATAGGAGGCAATAAAACGATAGTGACCAAGGAGTGCTACTGGACAACGACAGGGCTTCATGGTAGGGAATGGAGGCTAGTAATTACCAAGGTGGTGCAGTAAGCCTTTCCATTACTTTTTTGATAAATTTTGCCCCCTCTGAGCACCTGATGGCTCTGCATTAGCGCCTATGCAGGTTATTTCACCGGTTAATGGATCTGCATAGCATCCTCCTTGTGATGCTACAAAGCTCTTTTTGCTTTCAGGATCATAGGCCACGCCGAAGGCATTTTTGCCATGAGAAGATACAATAACATCGGGAGTCACGATATCCAGGGACACACGATCGTTGACAACCTCAGCACGAATGTGTCCCTGCTGAAGCTCCGTTTTTATTTCGATAGGCTACTCACCTGTAATACTGGATGTTGCCGTATCATAATCCACCCATGTCTCCTTCTGGCAGAGGTTTTTCCAGGCCTTGAAGAGGATTAAATGGATTCTTAAAAAGGCGACCTCATTCGCCGTGAGTTTTTCATCATCGTCTTCATGATTCCACATTAAACCCATTAGATTCATTTCTGCTTCAAGATCCGCACATTTCAATTGCAGGACCACTGGATCACTCGCAGCAACTCTGCTTTGAATTATCCCTCCCTGCTTGAGAGAAGATGTACCCTCTGAATTAGTCACCATTAATTGCAAACTCTCTTGGGAGCCTACTGCTGACGTGGATTCAGATGGCATGAATGGCGCGCCACTGGTATCTTTATGGCCTGTCCATTTCCATGATATTTCCCTCTCCTTAGAATACAACCATCCATCAAAACTTGCACAATCTCTGTCACCACTGAGCAGCTGCACATTAAATTATTATCCTGCATAATATTGTCTGTGGGCTGACCATTCTCATAGAGCATTCTGGTAGTAGCCCACTGGCCACCCATATCTGAGCAATCGCAGTTGGGTTTGAATCCAAATGCCGGAATACTTGTCAGCACCAGGAGTAGGATTATGCCTGCCTAATGTACCTCGTAACCGTAATCCCTCCTTTATTGCTCCGCAATTGGAAAGACTAACGAAAAAACCTTTGCGTCAATATGCCGTTAGTCTCAAAAATCATGCGGGGTATTCATTCCGGCACGCAATTTTATATTTAGAACCAGCATATTTTCGTTGACTGCCACGGCAATTTACCTGCAGGCCGGGACCAATCATCTGAGTGAGGCATATGAGAAGAAGCGAAGAAGTCGCGCAAATGGGCCTACTCTAATGATCAATCGCTCCTAAGCGTGGCGGTTTGAATCATGATGGACATCAATGAGGATTGGATGACTGGTAGTAGGTATTTGTCCTTGGATAAATTAGTAGAATCAGGATACAGGGCCACCGCGTTTTTTTAGGAAATAAGGCACGCTACCGAAATGCTAATTTAATAGGGCGCGACTTTGTAGAAAAAAGAGGGATATTTAATGAGAATCGCATCATATCTATCAATGGTATTTTTGTCAGTCCTACTTGCAGCATCCTTTGCTGACCCGGCCCTCGCTAAAGGAGCCCAGGCAGATGATGATACGGGCGTGATGTACGCCCTCGTCCTCGGCAACAGGATACCCTGCGAATACTTCGTCACCTCGGGCCATAACGACACCGACTTGGGCCCCGGCGACGATCCCTGGGAAACTGGGTCTTACGACCTGGCACTGATGAATGCAAGCATTGAGAACTTCAACGTGCTGAAGTACACATCGGTGCTTCCCCCCGAATCGAGAGAGATTACCTTGAGTGAGGCCAGGAAGTACTTCCACCACGGTGCTGCCATCGAAACCATCATGTCTGATCTCAATGGCGAGAAGGGCGACACTCTGTGTACCGGGGTAGGCAGGATATGGGTGAGGACCCTTGAAGGAGAGCTGGTGGGCGGGTTTGCCGCTGAGTATAAGGAGAAGTATGAAAATAAGATAGTCCCTGAAGAACAGGCCACGCTGGATGCAAAAGAGGCTTTGCGCACTTCCCTGATGGGAGAGGTAAATAGAAGGTACAATGCCAGTGAGTATCAATTCTCTGACCCAACCTTCGCCATCGACTATCTTCAGGTGCAGAAAAAGTATGGGACATCTCTGGTGGCTCTATGTTGGGTGAACTATATCTTTCCCCAGGTAGAGATTTCTGGTAATGCATCGATAGAAGTGTAGTCGGGAAGGATGACCGTCCCGTTTTCACTGTCGCATTATGAGGTGGTGGTTATAGAGAGACAACATCAATTAACTGCTTACCTCTATTTGGTCAATATTGGACGAATTTAGAGGCAGCAAAGATTGACGCCAGGTACATACAACCAGTGGGTAAGAAAAGCGTTGATTATTTTTTCATTCGTGCTATTGCCGGTTACCTTTGCCTATATCTCCTGTCCTATAATAATCAAAGGTGCATCAGAAGGGATTGTTACCGGAGGCCTGATAGTCTTCATCCTCCTCTTCATAAGTTCATTATTTTTGGGGAGGCTCTGGTGCGGGTGGCTTTGCCCAGGAGGCGGGCTGCAAGAAATTTACTTCCAGATAAATAATAAGCGGGTTAAGGTAGAAAGACTGAACTGGTTTAAATATCTCATGTTCCTGGTAATTATATTTGTTCCCCTTATCTCTGCAATTCGCTCTGCTGGAGGATTTACAGCTATTGATCTGTTTTATGACACGGAAAATGGTATCTCCATCGCCAAACAGGGAGCATACTCCATATTATTTGTCCAGATCGCTTTTTTCACCGTATTTGCCATGCTGGCCGGAAAACGCGGCTTTTGTCATTATTTCTGCCCCATTGCGGTGATAATGATCGTGGGAAGGAAGATCCGAAACCTCGTCCGCTGGCCGGCGCTTCACCTGTCAGCCGATAAGATACGGTGTACGGACTGCAAGAAATGCTCAGAAAAATGCCCGATGGGACTTTATGTGAACAGTATGGTCCGGCAGGGTTGTATGGAAAATACCGAGTGCATTCTCTGTGGCTGCTGTGTTGATGTATGCCCGAAACAAGTGATCTGCTATGCATTGACGGGAAATTGAGACAGTGGATGAGCCGAATGGTTCATGATAGCGATATAAGGATGGTCGACGTCTCCAATTCGCCGTCTCGCTCATTCTGGATGGAACATTGGGCAAAGGTCTTGTGCGCTTTATCTCTTCGGGATCAGTCCGAGGGGTGCAGGAGCAAAAAGGAAATAGGATAACGAAAAAAACCAGTCCGATCAATGCTATATAAGCAACTAGGCAAAGGAGATGCAGAAATGATCGCCCCAACTTGGCAGTATCATGAGTCCGACCATCCCGGCGCAGATTTCGACGCCATGGCCGAGATCTATGATAGGAATATGAAAGAGTATCGAGATGTTCAGGGAGAGATCACGGGGATCCTGGATTTCCTGGATCTAAAACCTGATCAGAACATTATTGAGATCGGCACGGGAACAGGCGAGTTCGCTCTGGCCGCTGCCCACCACTGTGCACGAGTCTATGCAGTGGATCTTTCCCGTGGCATGCTGAAATATGCAGAGAAGAAAGCTGCATCAAGAGATATTAGAAACATCGAATTTTTACAGGGAGGCTTTCTCACCTACGAGCACCAGGGCGATCCTGTGGACGCAGTGGTAACCCAGATCGCTCTACACCATCTGCCCGATTTCTGGAAGCAGATTGCCCTATTGCGTATTGCCGGTATGCTAAAAGATGGCGGCAAGTTTTGCTTGAGGGATGTAGTTTACTCATTCGAGGTCTCAGAATATAAAGACTACTTCAAAAATTTTTTTGCTCAGGCTACAATCAGGGCCGGAGACGAATTTGCACACATCATGTCTGATCATGTGAAGAACGAATATTCTACTCTGGATTGGATCATGCAGGGGATGATCGAGCGAGCTGGGTTGGATGTGGTACGCTCTGAGCAGATAAATGGATTCATTGGTCTCTATCTATGCGTCAAACGATAGCAAGAACCTGGCAAGTTTGGTGACTCGACACGGAGATCTTGGCCTGTGCTTCAGTCAAAAAATTGATGTTGTCTACCTGCTTTGGCTATGCAGGCTATCGGAATGCTAAGCTTTGCCAGAATCATCGAACTCAATCTTCTTTTGAGTTTGGAAGGACCCCGAATAGGACTGTTCGCTTCTATTCATATTTATCGACCAGCCTCGCATGTTCTTGATATCCCAGAGGCCCTCGAAAGCCAGTGCTGTGTCATAAACCATTGTGTTATTGAAGCGGTTGATGGACCGGATCATATTAGTCTCATTCTTGTCCACATGGCTTAGATTGAACCTCTCGCTCACACTGGCGCCGATACCTTTTTCGAATAGTGGTAGTTTCAGGCTCTTCTTATTCTTGAGTTGTCCTCCGGAAAAAACCAGATCGGCCTTCTGGGTGAAGTCAACCACTTTGCCGATCTTGTTCATGTTTCGTAGGGATTCGAAGTTGATTGATCCAGAACCTTTCATCCAGCCGCTAGAATCCACGGCATGATCATGAAATGATCCTTTAATGGAAATCTCCCCCGAACCTCTTACCGTTGATGACTCATCAAAAAGAAATCCCTTATCTGCAAAATGCCTCTCGTTTGCAGGGTGCAATAGATCATAGGCAGGAGTAAAATAGGGCGCATTAGGGCCATAATCTGCCGCTTTTGCACTATGGAAAAGGCCCGCTGCCAACGCTAAGGCCACAACTCCGATAACGATCAGACTGAGCAAAACGCTTTTCACTAGTGACCTTGATGGCTAAGTATGATTATTAATCTTTTGTTCCACTCACCTCTATTGAGTACTATCCTCAATTGATAACAATTAAACATATTCTATAAAAATTAATTTTGGAAAAAATGATGAAACATTCTTACTGGATTGCATTACTGCGATTGAATTGTATTCCTAATAATAGCCGGTGGACCAAGAGCATACTGAGTGACTGAACAGCGGAAAGATGAAGATCAGGGACTACTTCGCGAAGATGCGCAGAGGCATCGGCTGTATGGGGTACGCCGCCGTTTGACCATAATCTATATTATAACAAAATTATATAAAAATGGATGGCAGCATATAACCTGTCGGCAAATAATCCGATGAGTAGTAGGGGGGAACATTGCCATAATACGGGAATCCATAATAGGGATACGCACTGGTGTAGACCGGCTTTCCCGTTTTAGGGTCCATATAATAGTTGATTTGCATGCCCGTGTAGGGGTCTAAATAACCATAGACCGTATATCCAGTAGTTGGATCAACGTAAACTTTTCCTAGCCAGCCGCTGGTATAGTTGAGCGACTTCCAAATGTAATAGGGGTCTGGCAGCAAATTTCCATTAACGACTATGCTTCCTTTAGGAGAGCCACCCCATGACCAGAGATCATTCTTGAGATTCTGCTCCGCTAGCTGAGGATTTTGGGCTTTGAAGCTGCTTATCCAATTCTTGCCGAAATCTCCACTTATGCTTTGCGAGTAGATCGTGTTTTGGGCAGTGCAGCCTCCGGCTAATAGGCACAATATTAGTGATATGGTTACTGCAAACGCAATTTTCATTCCAGACCCTCCCAACGTAAACAGGAAAGCAAGCGATAAAAGTTTTTTGCTTCGTGGTAGGTGCCGCCCTTTGCCCTATAAAACTATATGCAACAACCATAGTACCAACAAATATGTATGAAAATGATTTGGAGTTTTGCATTGTAGGTCTTGGTCTTTTGGGCCACGGGTATATGTACGGCTGAAGTTCCAAACCTGTTAGGGAGCTGGACTGGTTTAGGAAATGGGCGGTATGCCGAAAACGAATCCACCAAATCAACAGAAAACTGGAGCTTAAATGCAACTATTGGAGAGCAGAAGGATCGTCTCTTTACGGGATATTTGACCTATCCGGATAAAGGCATAATACGTGGCTTGGTTCTCTCGATTGGGGCCTATGATCACATTCTGCAGCTATGCCGCTTGATGCGCGTGGGATGAGCCAGGCGGATTTTAGTCCAGGCCCATCGCTTTTTTTAGATTAAGCAGAATGCCATGGATTCAGCCTAGTGTCTCGTCAGGATTGTAACGTCGTAAAGTATATATAATATATTATCCTCATAATCAATCAAGGCGAATTGAATATGAAGAAGTACACCGTGACGCTTTCTGAAGACGAGCGAAAGACA
>JBAQXX010000072.1:0-2092 GCA_049299735.1 Methanothrix sp.
CCGATATGTTTTCCCAGAAGCTTGCCTGCTCCTGGATCCTTAAGCTCTACCTGATAGGCCTTACCGCTCTTCGGATCTGAGACTACGACTCTAAAATCCATCTTTCTTCCTCATCAAATGTAAACGTGACTATTGTGTCTTGAGATCTATGCTCTATAAAACCTTATCTTGCCTTGGGAGGCTTGATCATTTCAACTCATGGGTTTTAGAGTAGTCCATCAGAATGGATATAGGCGCTGTTTTGATCTTAACCCCCAGCTCCTCTGCGGCCACCACTCCATTGACTCCGGCATAAAAGGCTATGCCGATCTTGCCTGCGCCCACGGGGCAGCCCAGTACCGGCTCGGACGGCGCTCCTATTTTTATGAGCCCGCCGAGGCCCGCGTTTGAAGCCTCATCCAGAAGTGCGCGGACCAGCGTTGACGCGGCGACGGGCACCTCTCTCACATTGGCCAGCAAGGTTCCCGAACCTTTGAAGACGGCTTGGGCAACACTTGTCACCCTGCGGCCCATAAAAACCTTGATGGGATCAAGGGACGACCCGGCATAGGCAATGAGGTCCGTGAAATTGGCGGTCTGCCTTTCCCTTACCTCTGCCAGCCCCGCGAAGCTGGTGAGAACAGGAATGCCCCTTTTCATCAGCATGCCGTCCAGGGTTATGCTGCACAGTGTTGCTATGCCCAAAGCTCCTTTTGGAATCTCAAGATTTGAGAAGCTTTCTCCCTCATCCAGGATGAGCATGCGACGGCTTATTGTGTAGCCTGCATCGATCGCGTGCCCCAATACCTCGAAGACCTCTTCGGCATTTGCTTTGTCGATGATGCTGGTATTGGCGATTACATCACCGTGACCGGTCTTAGGATCGAAGGTTGTCTTGAACATGTATTCTTCAATCCTGGTATTGACAAAGCCGATGCGGTCATCGACCAGGGCGTCGTCCAGCTCCCTTGACCCTAAAGGTGTGAGCACCCGGCCGCTGTAGCCTTTCTTCTTGGTGAATCCCAGCTCGTCCAGGATCTTGAGGTTGTAGCGCACAGCCCTCTCTCCCAGGTCATAGCCGCGACTGCTAAGGCAATCCGAGATCGCTCTGGCTCCAATAGGTGTACCTGCATTTTCGATAACGCGCAGGATCTCAATTAGCCTTCTCTGGCTCATATGCGCCTTGGTGAGAAGCTTCATCTTCTTTGCTCCTCCGGGAAAGACCATATATATCTTATGCGGATAACACTTGCCCGGCGTAAAATCCGGAAAAGATAGGACGAGAAAAATCCTAAAAATTAGAACCAAAATCATAGTCCCGTGGGGTAGCGGTCAATCCTGAGGGCCTTTGGAGCCCGCGACGGCGGTTCGAATCCGCCCGGGACTACTTCCAAACTCAAACCATTGGAAACGTAGATATATCCGATCATATCTATCACCTGAAGTCCAGTCCATGTTTTGGCCTGGCACAAGGACGGCAACGGCAATTGCTCCGGTAGTGTAGCCCGGCCAATCATTTCGGCCTTTCAAGCCGAAGACTCGGGTTCAAATCCCGGCCGGAGCATTTTATAGTCAACTTTTTTTTGCAGAATACCCAGGGTTTCTGGCAATAGCATCTAACATCGATCCCGTGTGAAGAAATGAGGATTTCCGCGCGAAAGCCGTTTCCGACATGTTTAAGCATCGTTTCCTTATTCATTAATAAACAGGCTTATAGATATTGATTTTAGCCAAAACTCCCGACATATTTATATTCTATAAGTCGGAAGATTGGGGTTGTGCCTGAGCAAAATACTCAAATATGAGCGGAGAAGCATGTGAGTCAGGTACTCCACACGACAGGGCGCTAATATGGCGGCTTTTGCAGGTTTATACCAGTCAAGGGCCTGCCAATCTTTGTCGGCGTGGTGCCAGGGATTTGGGCTACTACAGATGGCTTAGGTCCTGAAGCGTTGATAGTAATAAGGAGGTGGGAAAGAAATGAGGAAACTAATAGCTGTTTTGGTTATTATCGCCATGGCCGTAGTCGGCATGGCCGGTGCAGCCAACTACATGTACGAGAAGGCATCGGTCAAGGGCGTTGGATACAAGAACGTAGAGATGATCATTTCCA
>JBAQXX010000073.1:0-28296 GCA_049299735.1 Methanothrix sp.
CAACACGTGCCTCGACGGTCAGAATCTCAATTCCAACCAGGCTGATCCTTGCCCAAACATCGACTACGATACCCTTGTCAAGAATCCTATCCAGAACCTCGGCAAGACTTGATGCGTCCGGTGTAGCGGTTACCATTTTTCTCTCCTCCTATCTGATTTATCCTGAGCAATCTCGAGGATTATTATTTGTTCCAATTATTGTATGCAAAGGACAGGGGGTGAATTAGAAGAGGCCATTTCTATCCATCCTACCTGTCCTTTGTGTCTGACACTTTCCTTTGGCTGAGCCCATCTGTACGAATTTTATCTCAGAGGTATTCGTACAATCTCATAGAGAGTACTGATTGGCCTAAATAGTCTTTCATTTTCTTTATTTTGTCTCATATTTTGTTCTGAATTTGTTTCAAAAATTGAGAGTTAACAACCTATAAGCTTTAGAAAAATTATCTTAAGATCAAACAGCTTAAAGAAATGTCATGGCCCAGAGGTAAATATGAAACTACTCATAATTGATGACGCTCCGGAGATGCTTAGGGCGTTCAGGGACATACTGGAGGCCTATGGATGCGAGGTACACGTGGCAGAAAACGGCGAAGAAGGCCTGGCCAGGTATGCGGAAATCAAGCCGGATGTTGTTCTTATGGATATATTGATGCCAAAACTTGACGGCATCAGCGCCACCAAAAAAATTCTGGAAATCGATCCTTCCGCGAAGGTAATTGTCATATCAGCAGTGGGAAAGAGCGGCCTTGATAACGAATGCCTTCTAGCCGGTGCCAAGAAATTTATTATAAAACCATTCAAGATAAAAGAGCTAATGAGTTCGATCAACTCACTGGTGGCAAAATGAAAGGAATTGAATCGGTAATGGGATATCAGGAAGAAATAATTGAAGCGATACCGAGCACCATTATAGTCGTAAATAGGAGCATGGAGGTACTCTATGTCAATAAGAATTACTATGTCAAATCCATTCCGAAACGGGAGCGGGATGTCTTAGGAGTGAGACTGTCCCGAGTAATTCCGTCCATGCTCATAGAAAAAACCGGAATTATAGATAAAATAAGAGAGGTTTTCCTAACAGGTGTTCCCTTTGATGGAGATCAGATCAGATATCCAGGCGGCATGTTCTATTTCTATAAAATATATCCCTTAAAGGAGGATGAGGAGTACATAAGCAAGGTTGTAATCTTCATGGAGAACATCACCGAGCTTACCCGGCTGGAAGAGGAGCTTCGCGAGTCTTATGTCAAGCTGGAGAATGCTTTTGCCGAGCTGAAAGAGAATGACGAAATTAAATCGGAGTTCATCTCCACCGCCTCTCACGAGCTAAGAACTCCTATAACTGTGATCAACAGCTATGTTGAGATGTTCGAAGGGGGAATGCTCGGCGAACTTAGCGGCATTCAGAGGGAAAAGGTGGCAATCATAAGGTCGCAGATAGAGCATATGATTCGACTGGTCGAAGATATGCTTGATGTATCTCGATTGGAGTCAAAGGCTCTCAAGATTAATAAATATCTTATCCGGGTCGATGATATTGCCAGAAAAGCTCTCGATGATCTGAGCCGTCTGGCAGGGCTAAAGGAGCAGTCCGTGTCTTTGACCGTAGTGGGCGCACTCACTGAGGTGGAAGGTGATGACCGGAGGATCAAGCAGGTCTTTAATAACCTTCTTACTAATGCCATCAAATATACTCCCAAAAAAGGAAAAATAGATGTAATAATTACCGACGAGCCGGAGGAAGTCTGTGTATCGATAATTGATAATGGTATTGGTGTTGCCAAGAAGGATCAACATAGGATCTTTGAAAAATTCTATACGGGCAGCGGTAGCTCGCTGACCAGGGAATCTGGTCGTATGGGACTTGGCCTGGCCATAGCTAAGGGAATAATTGAGGCCCATGAAGGTCGCATATGGGTAACGAGCGAGATTGGCATGGGAAGCACTTTCATCTTCACATTGCCCAAAAAGCTATGATTAGGAGTATTCTCACCAGGCTAAAGATAGCGCCTGCAGTTGTGCCGACGACTGAACCTCTAAATAGTCATGTAAGCCGCAATTTGACGAAAGGCTCCAGCTACCTGGTCAAGGAGTTGAAGGCAGAGTTTAGCTTCGAGCTCTTTGTTTCTTTGGTAAAGGGAAGGTGCAACGATTGTGATTATCTCGATTCTTTCCCCTGCGAGAGCATCGGTTGTGAAAGATGCAAGTTGCCCTGCACCTGCAAAGTATGCAAGCATTCTAGGGCCCAGGGATTATGCTTCACCATGCATTCGCCCCAGGATATTCGTCTGAGGTACGCTTTGCAGACCACTCCCATTTTTTGGATAAGCAATCATGGACCCCAGAGCGTCAATCCGATCGCTCTTGAAGTAATAGCTGATATTACCACCAAGTTCTTAAAGCAAAGCAAAAACCCGGTAATTCTTCTTGACGGAATAGAACATTTGATATTCGAAAATGGATCCGCACCGGTATTGAGGCTTCTGAGAGATATACAGGAATGGATAATATTGCAAAGAGCCATTCTAATCTTGCCGGTAGACCCCGCGGCGATCGAGAAGAAAGAACTTGCACTGATGGAACGAAACATGAGCGAGCTGCGACAAAACTCGGAAAAGGACTAAAGCGAGTGTGTAAGTGGACGAAAATATTCATATAGTTTGTACGGATATATGCTGTTGGAGTAATTCCCAGTCATGAAGACTTCGGCCGAGAATGTCGCGGACCTCTGTGAATTCCAGGAGGATAACTGTAAAAAATTTGTTGATAAAATTGTCAAGGCCAATCGAGAAATTTTTATGATGTCTTTCCTTCTTGAGAAACAGATGTGCGGGTATGATCTAATAAAGGAAATATTTTCAAAGTGCGATGTTTTTCTCAGCCAAGGAACCGTTTATCCCGTTTTATATACTCTTGAGGGTGAGGGGTTGCTGCATGCCGAATACAGCAAGGGTGATATGAGAAGCAAAAAGTATAGCCTTACACTCAATGGCAGAGAGATCGCTGAAAAAGATGTTGATGATTTTGTCAAAGCCCTGGAGCAGGTATCGTCATTACTCAAGAGATGAGCTTGATGCTGAAGAATACCATCAACGGACTGGATAAGATTCTTTTTGATGAAATTCCGAAGGGTTCAGTGATCCTTGTAACCGGCGCGGAAGGTACTCTGAAATCCGGCCTGGTATTCAGCATGATGACAAATTATTTAGCGGCCCATGATGAGATTGGCCTCTATGTAACTCTAGAGCAAAATGTTGAGAGTCACCTAAGAAATATGAATAGTCTGGGGATCAAAGAAGAGGATGGTTTGCATATATTCGATTACCGTGATATGAGGCTGGAGTGGATGAACAGTGAACTGGACCTTATCAAGACGACCGAGGAAGTAATCGATTCTTACAAAGAAAGATATGACAACCTGACGCTATTTGCGCTTGATTCTCTCAATGCTCTCTATTCCATATCTGAGCAGGGTAATATGAGGAATAAAATTTATAATTTCTTTTCTCATCTCAGAGATGAAGAGCTTACATCTTTTTTAATTATGGAATCTGCCCAGTCGAGAATATCAGGACAATTCTCTCAATTCCACCAAATAGAGCACTTTCTGGCGGACGGTACAATTGAGCTTGGCATGATCGAGGGGAAAGGCGGCGTGAAGAGATATATTCAGATCTTGAAGATGAGAGCCACCAAACATGCGATGGAAAAGCATCAGCTTACCATCGAGGATAATGGGCTAAATATTCTTGGCTCAATATATTAAATATTTCTAACGTTTCTCCGGGCGAGCTTCGTTATATGTCAATAAAAACATCAAAATAAGATTGGACTGCCAAGCATTTGGGCAGTCTTTTCAATGCTGCTGAAAGCCCGGGTTTCCATTTGGGGGATGGCCAGCTTACTTGAACACCTCTCCTGCTTCTTTATACCAGAGAAGGAGATCTAGGTGGCCCATGGGAATTTTTGCCTCTTGGGAAAAGGCAATCATCTTACTCTCGATCTCCAGATAGATCCTTTTCGCGGGAGAAGTGGGAACTTCTTTTATCACGCCGAGGAGCGCCAGATTCTTGAGAATATGCCGATCTAAGATGGCCAGATCCTCGCCAAGGCCGATGTTTCTTAAGAAATGGCTGGCTTCCTTGTATCCCAGGCCTTTAACATTTTCCACAAGCCATTCCCGGGCTGCCGCCGCGTCGGCAAATTCTTCCAGCGTGGCTCTTAGAGATCTGGAACTGAACATATTCCTTGCTAAGCAGATATACGCTCCCTTTCGCTGGTGGAATCTGACGCCCCCCAGCTCCCGTGAAATTTGCGCCGGCTCGGCCTTTGTTATCATGCACTTTTGGTTCAGTCGCTCTACAGCCTTCCAGCAGGTCTTGGCCTTGGACTGGGGCGTGAGCAGGCAAAAGATCAGCTCAAGGAAGAGATCTTCATCGGTGGCCGTCTCCCAGATGTGCCGGAAATCCATGAGTCTGGCCTCGATTTGGGGCTTTACGGGATTGTATTGCTGCATCAGCTGCACAACGGTTAGGGGGAAATTCTCTGTCGGGTGATCCATCATCCTTACTTGTCTCTAGGAATATTAGGGCTTTTTGATGGTCGTGTGAGGGCTTTTGCAGGGAGCAAAAAGCTCATAGCTTCGTGCATTATAGCTGTCATCACCTCACATGACGAGAATCCTATCTCAAGGCCCACGTCCCTCCGGGCAGCAGTTTCATCTGGTCTCTGCCTTTGCGCCCACGGGCTCGCAGCCGCAGGCCATAAACCAGCTCATATCCGGCCTGCAATCGGAAGAGCGGGCAGATGGCAATTTCCAGACCCTCCTGGGCGTCACGGGCTCGGGAAAGACCTACACCGTTGCCAACGTCATCGAAAAGCTGCAGAGACCCACGTTGGTCATTGCCCACAACAAGACGTTAGCCGCTCAGCTCTATAACGAGTTCAAGGAGTTCTTTCCGGAAAACCATGTGGAATACTTTGTCTCCTACTATGACTACTACCAGCCGGAGTCCTACATACCGGCCAAGGACCAGTACATAGAGAAGGACTCTCACATCAACCCCAAGATCGAGCAGATGAGGCTGGCGGCTACCGCCTCCCTGCTCTCGCGCAGCGATGTAATTGTCGTCGCATCCGTATCCTGCATCTATGGTCTCGGAAACCCCGAGAACTTCCAGAAGATGGGCTTTGAGGTGAAAGTTGGAGAGCGTATATCCAGGAGGGAGATCCTGGGAAAGCTGGTGGACATTCTCTTTGAGAGAAACGACCTGGACCTTTCCCCCGGTCGTTTCCGGTCGAAGGGCGATACCATCGATCTGGTCCCCGGCTACTTCAACAACATCATTCGAATCGAGCTATTTGGAGATGAGGTGGAGAGGATCTCTGAGGTTGACAGGCAGACGGGCCTACTCGTAGAGGATATGAACTATTTCTTCATTTACCCGGCCAGGCATTATGTGATCCCGGAGGAAGAGCAGAAGGCGGCCATAGAGACTATACTGGCGGAGCTGGAGGAGCAACTGCCCGCACTCGGCATGATCGAAGCCCACCGGCTCAAGCAACGCACGCTGCACGACATGGAGATGATCTCGGAGACGGGCAGCTGCAAGGGCATCGAGAACTATTCCCGTCATTTCGACCGCCGCCGTCCGGGGGAAGCGCCCTATTGCCTGATCGACTATTTTCCTGATGATTTCCTGCTGGTAATCGATGAGAGCCACCAGACTCTTCCCCAGTTGAGGGCCATGTATAACGGCGATCGCTCCCGAAAGAAGAGCCTGGTGGACTACGGCTTCCGGCTGCCCAGCAGCTACGACAACCGACCCCTGCGTTTCGAGGAATTCGAGCAGCATATGAGAAATGTTATATTCGTGTCTGCGACGCCCGGAGCTTACGAGCTGGAGCATTCTGCTCAGGTGGTGGAGCAGATCATCCGGCCCACGGGCCTCCTGGACCCGCTCGTGGAGATCCGGCCCATCGAAGGCCAGGTAAGGGATGTGATGTCGGAGATCCACCATGTGGTGGAGAAGGGCGACCGGGCACTGGTGACTACCCTCACCAAGCGCCTGGCCGAGGAGCTCACGGACTTTCTGGCTCAAAATGATATCAAGGCCCGCTACCTGCACTCCGACATCGACACATTGGAGAGGACCGAGATAATCCGCGAGCTGCGGCTGGGAAAGTTCGATGTTCTGGTGGGCATCAATCTGCTGCGTGAGGGACTGGACATTCCCGAGGTGGGATTCATCGGCATTCTCGACGCTGACAAAGAAGGCTTCCTGCGCGATGAAAAAAGCCTCATCCAGACCATCGGCCGGGCTTCTCGAAATGCCAACTCCCGTGTGGTTCTCTATGCAGACAGGATGACCGGCTCCATTCAGGCGGCGGTGAGGAAGACAGAGCAGCGCCGTGCGATGCAGATGGCCTACAACCAGGAATATGGCATAGTGCCGCGCACTATTAAAAAGCCCATCCGGGAGAAGGTGGTGGAGATCACCGACACCAGGCATATTCCTAAATCCGACATCCCCAATGTCATCATCGAGCTGGAGGCACAGATGCGCGCCGCAGCGGAGAGGCTGGAGTTCGAGAGGGCCATACAGCTACGGGACATGGCGAGGAAGCTGGAGAAGGAGATGAAGGTGGGGTGAAATTCGCATTACTTTATGCGACCTATGGTCGCTCGGAGTGATCCGTCGCCCTTATCATCGCCGGAACGGCCGCCGTCTTTGGAGCCTTTATTATCCCCAGAAGCTCTTTCTTTTGAGGTTGCTCTGACTGATATCCTTTTCATTGACTTCTTGAGCTGCAACTCCAGGGCAAGCTTCTTGTTATACCATGATCTTGGAAATAGAGGCGATATCTCAATGGCTTTGTTATAGCACTCTATGGCCTGGTCGTATCTTTCGAGCCTATAAAGCACATTGCCTTTGATATTCCAGACCAGTGCATTTTGCATATTGATCTTCAAGGCTTTATTGCAGGCATCAAGCGAGTCATGATATTTTTCCTGGAGATAGAAAATGTCGGCCTTGGCGGTTAAGGCCTCCCAGCTATTGGAGTTCTTGCCCAGCTCCATATCTACAACCATCATGGCGCCGCTCAGGCCTTCTTTGGAAAGCAGGTCTAAAGCATTGACCATGCCGGGACGCATGCCACCCGCTCCGGTTGCTCCATCACGCCCTCCGCTGGCCAATTTTTTCCTAAAGTTCTCTATCAGCTGCTCAATAGACTCTCGATCATAGGAGAGAGAGGTTTCCAGATATTGGGCAATCCTATCTATGAACTCTTCTGGATTGGCACTGGACATTTCCAGGTCATTGATATACTCCCGCAGGTCTCTCTCGGCGTTCCTGCGTTCATTGATCTTGTCCCATTCCCGCATGACACTTTCTGCAACCTGGGGAAGCCGGTTCAGATCTTCACCTTTCACCACATAGTCCATGGCCCCTGATTTCAGAGACTGGACTGCCAGCTTCTCAGATCCTACGCCCGTTATGATAATGAATGGAAACTTCATATCCATAGAGTGATGAGCACCACCAGTCAGGTCCAGCCCGGTGCCGTCAGGAAGGCGATAATCTGAGATCACCAGAAAATCCTTGCCAACATGCTCATTTATCCACTTTTTAGCTTCCCCAATCGATGCGGCAAGATCAATTTTCCATTCATCATCTTTCTCTTCAAAGATCCTTCGAACCAGCAGAGCGTGAGCCTCTTCATCCTCTACCAGCAGAATCAGTTTGATATCTTTTTTGCCAACGGATGATTGCATAACTTGCCTCCTTTGAGTTAAATTAACTTGACCAATGTATCTTCATTCGGGCTCTGCCAAAGTAAAACAGACGGTGCAACCCTTCCCCAGCTCTGACTCTATCCAAATGCGTCCTCCATGGACATCGATAATCCTCTTAATTATAGCGAGACCAGCCCCTGATCCCTCGCTCTTCTTATCAACCTTATAGAAGAGTCCAAAGATCTTGTCATGCTGGCTGAGATCTATTCCCATCCCGTTATCTTTTACGAAAAATACCGTTTCTTCGCCATCCAGTCTGCATCCCACTTCTATACTCGGATGCTGCTGATCTCCTATATATTTTATGCTGTTCTCCATCAGGTTTGTCAGTACTTCGACAATCCTCATGCGGTCCACATTGACCGATGGAAGATCGGGCTGGATCGTCACCTGAAAACCCCTTTCCATTAGTTTCTCACTGATCTGATCCAGCGCCTCCTGGACAATCTCTGTGAAGGGGACTATATCAGGCGGATTGGCGACCCTGCCTATGCGGGAAAGCTCCAGGGTATCTTTAAGAAGAATTTCCATCCTGGAGATGGCAGAGCTGATCATCTTGAGGTCTACCTTGACGCGCTCAGAGTCGCCCTTGGCCAGGTCAGACTCAAGGAAGCCTACGAAGCCGTTAATCGTGACCAAAGGAGACCGAAGGTCATGGGAGACCGTGTAAATGAACCTCTCCATCTCTGTGTTTTTTGATTCAAGCTCTGTTACCAATCGTTCTCTGACCTCCTCAGCCTGCTTGTGCTCGGTGATATCGCGGAAATACCACACCCTGCCGTAATATTTTCCGCTTGCCCCAAGCATCGGAGCCGAGTAACGGTCGAACGACCTGCCGTCTTTCAGAATGACCTCATCACTGCTTATCTCATCCTGGGCTTCATAGAGGTGCAACACCTTCTGCAGGAATTCCTCGGGACTTTCCAGCTTATCCATCACCGACTGAAGCGCGCTCTCATCTGATTGTGATTCTATTACCTCGGGAGGAATACCCCACATCTCGACAAAACGCTGATTGTAGGATAATATTTTGCCATTTTCGTCCACCACAAGTATCCCATCGATGGATAACTCCTGCTGTGTGCGAAGGATAATATAGGTGAATGCCAGCGCCTCCTCAGCGCGCTTGCTTTCGGTGATGTCTGTGAGGAAATTCAAAGAGGCTGGTTTGCCTTGCCATTCGATCAAGTCGGCATGGATTTCCACCCACTTGACAATGCCGGCACGGGTAACCACCCGGAAGGCATAGCGGGGCAATGCTGCCTCCTTTGCGATCCGTCGCCGGTAATTTTCAACCACCATGCTCCGATCATCCGGATGGATGAATTCAGGAAATGGTCTATCAATGAGTTCCTGCTCAGAATACCCTTCCAGCAGCTCAAGCGTCATGGGATTGACAAACTTAAGCAGGCCGTCTTGCGCAACGATGATTGACTCGTTGGCGTTGTTTATCAGCAGGCGGTACTTCTTTTCGCTCTCCAACAGCGCCTCTTGCGCTCGATTGCGCTCGATAGAATATCTGATGGAACGATCAAGCAGTCTGCCATCCAATTCCCCCTTTATCAAATAATCCTGCGCACCTTCACGAACGGCTCTCGTCGCCAGATCTCTATCGCTAAGGCCGGTTAATATCAGTATGGGAATTTTCGAATTCTTTTTATAAATTTTGGAGAATGTATTTAAACCAAGGCTATCGGACAGATTCAAATCCAGGAGCACAGCGTCCACATCTTCATGGGCGAGGAATTGTAGCCCTGAAGAAAGGCTATTTTTCCAGATAAGATCGAACTTTGTGCTGGAAACGCCATCCTCTTTACGGGAAGCATCCAGTAGATACTTCCTGATCATCCATGCATCTATCTCATTATCCTCAATTAGAAGAATTTTAATGGTATCAGTCATTGACGTTCCATTTGAGCCAGTAATTTCCCAAGGCATTCATCATCTCTCGAAACATGTCCGAGCCCATTGGCTTTACAAGATAGCTGTTGGCATAATTGGAGTACGCCTTGGCGATGTCTGCATCATTTCGGGAAGTGGTCAGTATCACGACAGGAAGCGCTTTTAGCTCTTGTGATCCCTTTATCGCCCTCAAGACATCATGCCCATCCACCACGGAAAGCCGCAGGTCCAGGATTATCAGATCCGGCCTGGGGCAATCTTTCGGGTTGGCAAACTTGCCCCTGTGCAATAGATAATCCAGAGCCTCATCTCCGCAACACAGCCAGTGGATCTCATGGCTTATCTCTATATCCTCGAAAGCGCGGGTAATGAGCATGGCGTGAGTCTCGTCATCTTCTATGAGCAGTATCACTGCAGGGCGGTCTTTCATGGAATCGTCCTTTCGCCTAGGGCAGGATAAAGACCCTCAATTTTATTATTTAATTCGTAATCTGCTTATTTAATTTTTTGGAAGTCTCAAACTCAGAGACAAAATAATTCTGCAGATCACAGACATGCGGCATATACCTAAGTCAGACATATCGACAGCCTTTTATTCTCTCCTTGGCCGGATAGTCGAAAACTGCTTGGTAATTGCCTAAAACTGCGGTGATGAATAATTGGATGGCAACGAAAAATCATGCGAGCTGCAAAATCAAAAAGAGCTGACCAAAGGCGTTTCCTTATTGATCGGAGACCCAAAAAAGGCCATTTTGAAGCTCTCCGGCCCTATGATCGTAGCCATGATGATTCTTGCTGCTTATAATCTGGTAAACGCCGTCTGGGTTTCAGGGCTGGGATCAGATGCCCTGGCAGCAGTTGGGTTTGTAAGCCCCATTTTCATGGTGGTGGTGGGCCTCTCTAACGGTCTTGGTGCAGGCGTGTCTTCCTCCATCTCCCGCAGAATTGGGGCTGCAGATAAAAGCGCCGCCGACAATACGACCATGCATGCCATGCTCTTGACGATCATCGTATCATTGATATTGACCTTCGTCCTACTCTGCTTCTTAGAGCCGCTGCTCATAGTTATGGGCACGGGAGTTGCTCTTGACCTCGCCGTCGAATACGGCAATATCGTCTTTGCGGGAAGCGTATTGATCGTATTTACGAACACAGCATATGCGATTTTGAGGGGTGAGGGGGACACAAAACGCACCATGTATGCCATGGGTGCAGGCTCGCTGATAAATGCCGTTTTAGACCCCATACTGATCTATTGGGCGGGGCTTGGAATCGCAGGAGCGGCATGGGGGACCATCATTTCCCTTCTTCTGGTTTCGGCGGTTCAAATCTACTGGCTGCTCATTAAGAAAGACACCTATGTCTCGCTCTCCTGGAAAGCCTTCGTCCCGAGCATGGACGTGATGAAGGATATTCTCCAGGTGGGAATACCGGCAAGCATTGAGTTCCTGCTGTACTCGATAGATGCAATTATCATCAACTGGATGCTGGTCCGGGTGTCGGGCACAGATGCCGTTGCCGTTTATACGGCCGGCTGGCGGGTGATAATGATCGCCATTATTCCCTTGATCGCCATTGCCACCGCAGAGATTTCGGTCGCGGGAGCTGCCATCGGTGCCAGACGATATGAAAATCTGCCCATCATTCACAATTATTCGACGAAACTGGGTTTAGTCATTGGATCTGCCATGGCCATTATTACCGGGGTTTTGGCACCGCAGATAACCACGTTCTTTACCTACACCTCACAGAGCGCTCACCTGGCTCCCGCGATGATCGCATTTATGCATGTCATGTGCCTGTTCTATCCTTTCGTGTCTCCCGGCATCATGTCCGCCTGTCTTTTCCAGGGAGCGGGCAAAGGGCTTACCTCTCTCCTCCTCAACATGCTGCGCGATGTGATTCTCATAACCATGCTGTCTTTCGTTCTGGGTATGGTCCTGGGACTGGGTCAAGATGGCATCTGGTGGGGAATTGTCTTTGGCAACATCAGCGGGAGTCTTTTCGCCTACCTGTGGGCCAAACTCTACATATCGCGGCTGATAAAGGATAAGGGGCTCTCATGGGGAAAGAAAGCAAACTCGTGAGATAATTTTGCTATTCGCTATCCGCGCTCCCTATGTAAGAATACGACAGATGCCGCTTATGCCTTCTCGGTCTTCTCCTGTAGCGAGCGTCTCCCGGCCGGTTGGCGATCAGCTTCATGATGAAGATGTCCTCCAGGGAGGCATCTCTTACCACCAGGCCGCCGAAGGACCTGATTCGAGTAGCCCTCTGCCATATAGCTTCGGAGAGGTCAAAGTCGTAAGAGATCCGCTCGGCGAAGATGTCCAGATTGCGCCCGCCCTTCACTGCCAGCCGCTTTACACACAGCCGCTCATGCCTCTTCTCCGGGCCGACGATCTCAAAGTCCAAGGCCCTGGCCGCAGCAAGCAGCCTCTCCTTGTCCTCCTCGCTCCGGCAGACGACATCGATATCCTTGGTGGCGTCCTTGAGCCCCAGCTCCAGCATCACAGATCCGCCGATGAGCAGGGCATCAACCCTCTCTTCCAGAACCTGGCCGAGCTGCTCGAACAGCTCGTTTATCTCCTCTCGCCCTGCAGCGTTGCTTTCAGATCTTTCATCATGGGATGATCGATTGCCTCCAATTTGACCCTGTTCTTCAGATAGAACAACACGCAAAAAAGCTTCTGAGAGAACTCCCAAGCCGAGTCCAGGGAGTGAATGAAGACCTCCTGGATGGATAGCTCCCTCTTGGGCAAGGTGTAGTAATTATCCCTCAGCCCCAGCTCGATCCCGTAATCCTCGTAGGCGGAAAAGGAGGAGAATGTGGCGTCCTGCGGCCTCAGGCTCTTGAAGAGCACGCTTGTCCCGTAGCTCTTGATGAGCAGGGCCTCACGGGGCACGAGGCGCAGGACCTGGTACTCCTGAAGTGAGGTCACGAAATCCTTCAGCTCCGGCCAGACGATGTAGTTGAAGGAGAAGAGATAGGCTTTGCCCTGCCTCGAGCGGCTGGCGATGCCCACCCAGAGAAAGCCCTTCAGATAGCCGTACAGGGTATCACTGGGGATGGCTATCTCCAGGGCCAAAGCTTCCAGGCTCCTGGGTGTCCGGTCCAGCCTGGCGAGCAGCTCTACCCGCCGGAGGGAGAGGATCTTATGCAGAGGTGAGGCCCGGTGGCTGAAGTAGAGCTTCTTGAAGGCCTCTGCCGGGGGCGTGCCGGCCAGGACGACTTCGCGCCCTCTCCGCTCTGACAGCCCTATCTCCACCAGGTGAGTTATGAGCCGGGAGACGGTCTCCCTGCGAAGCCCCAGCTCCGCCTGGAGGACGCTGGGGTTCATCGGCTCTTTAGATCCGGTGATGAGGACGAGCGCTCGGATGTCGTTCTGGCTGAGAGGCATTCTCTTTAAATTAGATCAAATATGTATATAAATGTGATCCTGATTAAAGATACTATGTATATTCGCAGCTACTGGGAAGGGAGCAGGAAGCCGATGCTGTGGCAAAACATTTTCTGTTAATAGATCTTAAAGATCTATTGGAGGATTGAGATTGAAAAAAAAGTTGATAGTCCCTTTTATTTTGATTACCCTCTTGTATTTTATGGGTTTTTCATTTGCAGACGATTCGAACGGCCTTGAAATTCGCGGCCAGGTTGCTACTGGCAACTTCGAGTGGACCGCCAGGAACTTCGCAGGCTTCTACTACGATATTGATGACGACCTGGGAACTGAGAAGCTCACCACCTTAATTACTGAGGGCAACAAGCTCCAGGAGCCCAGCGGTATAACCTACACCACAACCGTCCAGAAGAACGACTTCGACTTCGCAGACTGGGGATTCTACAATGTTATCGGATTCCAGGCGAACAAGTACTTCGCAGGCTATGTCAACGACGAGTACGTCGATGATGCCAACGAGATCCTGTTCAAGGAGTCCACTGATGAGAACTCTCTGTCCGATGAGCAGCTCGAAGAGATCCTGATTGATTTCGACAACCAAATGACCGTCACCTCCGGAACACCTCTCAGGCTGGATGAGGGCTATGAGTTATTAATAAAATCGATAGATACTAGCACTGGCATGGTGTATTTGGAGCTGGCAAAAGATGGACAGGTTGTCGACTCCAAAGTCGTATCTCCTTCCAAGATATACTCCACTATGGCTGATGAGACCTACTATTACAGGAAGGACGTCGGAGACTCCAAGGATTTGGTTATCATTGCAGTTCACTTCAAGAACGCATTCCGTGGCGCTGACCAGAACCTTGCCACCATCGATGGTATCTGGCAGATCTCCGATGTTCCCACAATGGTCACGGTCGATACCGAGTACGACAAGATGAGAATTGCCAGTGTCTCCGCTGACACCATCACCATGGACAACAAGGATAGAACTGTAACTCTGAGCAAGAACAAGGACATTTCTCTGATGGGCGATGTCAAGATCAAGACCTCTGGCCAGGATGTAGTTGACGGCGCCAACCCGCTCAGATACTACATCTACAAGGAGATAACCGAGCCCGGAACATATGAGATACGTGGCCAGGTTGCTACCGGCGACTTTGAGTGGAGTCCTCAGAACTTCGCAGGCTTCTACTACGATATGAACGACGATCTGGGAACTGAGAGGCTCACCACTACAATAACTGAGGGCAACAAGCTCCAGGAACCTTATGGTGTCGCCTACACTACAACCGTGCAGAATTGCAACTTCAAGTTCAATGATTGGGGGTCCTACGAGGTCATCGGTTTCTTGGGCGAGAGATATTTTGCAGGCTATGATAGTTATGGCACCGACTCGGTAATCTTAGAGGAGGCAAACGTCACCAATTTGCTTGATTATGGTGAGCTGGCAAAAATCTTGATCGATGAAGGTCGAGAGGATGTTCGGGATTTTAGCGAAGCCATCGACCTTAAGGAGAATTATTCTCTCAAGCTCAGTGTAGGAACCGATAACAAAGGAATGCTGGTAGAGCTGCAAAAGGGTAAAATGGTAATCGACAAAAAGGCGGTACTTATGCCGGGCACATACGTCTATATCTCCAAAGTCGGAGATGTTCCAGGAATGCCCATAATCGCAGCTCACTTCCATGAACCTATATTCCTTGAAGGCAAGAGCTACATCAAGATTGACGGTCTCTGGCAGATCTCCGAGGTCGCCACTGAGGTTAAGGTCGATACAGAGTACGATAAGATGAGAATTGCCACTGTCACCGGCGACACCATCACAATGGACAACAAGGACAACACTGTAACTCTGAGCAAGAACAAGGACATCGAACTAATGGGCGACGTCAGCATTAAAACATCCGACCAGGATGTAATTGACGACACCAATCCCCAAAGATACTACCTCTTCAAGAGCCAAGAAATTGTTCCGGCGGGAGGGAGCTTATGAGGCGCATAATTCTGCTGATTTTGCTCTCAACTGCCCTCTTTACGCCATCTGTGGCCTGGGAGATGAGGGGCAACATCTACCCTGCAGATGACGGCATTATTCAATGGAATGCAGACAATTTTGCGGGTTTAGATCCCAAAGGATCGGAAGCAATAGAGTTCAACATAAGCGGACAGCAGCTCGGAACTGGTGCTGCGAAATATCAGTCCGGCATCCAAAATATCCCATTCAGGCATAAGGCATGGGGCAGCTATTCGGCACTGAGCTTTTTGGGCCGCCAATATTTCACAGGATATCCTGAAAGCAGTCAGATTTCAGAGCCTGTGAATCTGTTTGCTCAGGAATATCTCCTTGGGAACGTTATCATGGATAGCGACGATAGCTATACTCTTGAAGGCCAGCAGCCTTTGTCCCTAAAGGACGGATACAATCTGAAGTTTTCAGATGCAGAAGATGGTGTCAAGGTTTCTCTTTATAAAAGGAGTAAACTTGCTGACTCTCAGGTTCTGCAGCCGCCGGCTGATTACATCTATGAAGGAGCTATCGCCAATCAAAACACTACGCTTATCGCTGTGGCTGTAAAGGCCAACGTAAAGCTGGAACCGCAGAGCTATTACACGATTAAGGGCGTCTTTCAGGTATCCGAAGAAACAGATCTTATCGAGCCCGGCATGAAATATGGTAGGATGCAGGTCGATTCCCTAAGTGAGAGCGGAATCAAATTGATCAACCCTGATGTCATAAGCCTTTCAAAGGGACAGGATCTCGAGCTTATGGATGACTTTCGAATAAAGACCTCCAGCATCAATGCTTCTTCTGACCGGTTTTACATCTACAGGAATGCGACTGAATCTGAACTGCCCGAAATCAGGAGCGAAATCGCCATGGGTGATTTTTCCTGGACGCCTCAGAACTTTGCAGGATTCTATTACGACGTGGATGAGGATCTGGGCGCAGAGTCCCTCGCTACAACGCTATATGATAACAAGCTGGAGGAGCCCAATGGAGTCGCATACTCCACGACTGCCCAGCAGAAGGAGTTCGAATTCAAGGATTGGGGCCACTACAATATTCTGGCATTTTTGGGTGAGAGCTACGTTGCCAGTTATGGAGAGGATAGTCTTCTCAGTCGCTCTTCTGTGGAGTCCAATTTGTTGTCCTCCGAAAATCTTGGCAGGGTTTTGATGGACAGCGGCGAGCCTCGCATCATAGAGAATGGCGCCAATTTAACTCTGGAGGAAGGGCTGGAAGCTAAGATCTATGTAGATCAGTCTTGCAGCAAAGCCCTGATCGAGCTTTATGGAGGTGGAGAACTCATAGACCGGGACTACATCGAGCTGCCGAATACCTATATTTATAAAAAGGGGCTTGAAGGCATCGATGAGATTGCAGTTCTGGCAATCCACATTGCCGATCCGAATTGCACTCCAAAGAAGAGCTGCCTTGTTGACGGCATCTTCCAGATGTCTGAAGAGCTGGTCGATGTAAGTGTGGATCACCCATTCGGCAATATGAGGATCGCTAGCGTCTCCAGTGATACCATCACCATGGACAACAAAGACAACACGATCTCCCTCAGCAAGAAAGTGGATACAGTTCTGGCAGGAAACTACCATCTAAAAGCAATAGATGGCGAATCTCTCAGGTATTACATCTTCAAGCCAATTTCGACTTGAGCGATAGCAAGTGACCCTTCCAGGCCACTTATTCCACAATTTTTTGCATTCCACATGTATGCTGATCCGTGTTGCTTTTCTCCCAGTCCAAAGTGAGATAAAATAAGCAGCAACTTATGAGTCTCTCGACATGAACCACTCAGAAATCTTCCGCCTCGTCTCTGACCTCTGCCGCTGCTACGGGGAGCTGGGGGCGTGGAGGCTCTCTTCAAGCCCCTCTCAGCCTTCGCCAATAGGCCGGGCGGAGGCGTGCTGCTCTTCGGCCTGGACAAGGACGCTGGCATTATCATTTAGTGTTCACTCAATTTCCGATACAGCCTCTCTCTGTACTCATTCGCCAGCTCCGAGACCCTGTCCGCAATGGTCACCTGCAGCCGGTAATCTTCCTCCAGCTTCCCGATGCCCTCTTCCAGATAAGTGATCCAGATCTTTTCTTCGATCGTCCCGGCCTTGGTATATTGAGCCAGAATCTCGGAGTAGATCACTTCAAAATCCATCTTCGCTGACGCCAGAGAGATGCAGTCCTCGATATCTCGCGGCCGGTTGGCGATCAGCTTGAGACTGAAAATGTCCTCCACTGCTGCATACCTGATCTCCGCCTTTCCAAGGAGACGGGTCGTCTTCCCACGTTGCCACATGCCCTCGGAAAGACCGAAGTCGTAGGAGATCCGTCCCGCAAAGATGTCCAGGGTGTGCCCGCCCTTGACGGCCACCCTGTCCAGGCCCAGGCGAGCATGCCTCTTCTCCGGCCCAAATACCTCGAAGCCCAGGCTCTTGGCCGCTTCAAGCAGCCTGGCCTTGCCTGTCGCGTCCCTGCAGACCAGGTCGATGTCCTTGGTCACGTCTTTAAGGCCATACTCCAGCATGGCCGCTCCGCCTATGACCAGAAACTGGACGGGCTCACTCAATTGCTCGCCCAGGCCCTTCAGTATCTCTTCGACCTCTTCACGGCTCGATATCATTGATTCCATAAAGCTCCGCCTGCTCTTCAATATCGTCTCTTGTGGGATAGCCCTTGATATGCTCTCCCCTCAGAACCGCCCGAATGCTCTTCATCATGGGATGCCGGGCATCTTTCAATTCCTCTCTGTTCTTCAGGTAAAACAGTATGCAAAAGAGCCTCTGGCGGTAGTCTTCTGCGGAGTCCAGAGAATGAATGAAGATCTCCCCAATAGAAAGCTCCCTCTTGGGCAGGGTGTAGTAATAGTCCCGCAGGCCCAGCTTGATCCCGTACTCGCTGTGGGCGGAAAAGGATGTAAGCGTGGCGTCCTGCTGCTTCAGGCTCTTGAAGAGCACGTTATTTTCATAGCTCCTGATGAGCAGGGCATCCCTGGGGACGAGGCGCAGCACCTGGAATTCCAGGAGGGCAGTCACGAAATCCTTCAGCTCCGGCCAGATGATGTAGTTGAAGGAGTAGAGGTAGGCTTTGCCCTGCCTGGAGCGGCTGACGATGCCTAAGGAACGAAAGCCCTGCAGATAGTAGTAGACGGTATCGCTGGAGATGCCCGTCTCCTCTGCCAGCGCCTCCAGGCTCCTGGGACTCTGGCCCAGCCGGGAGAGCAGCTCCACCTTCCGGCCAGAGAGGATCTCCGGCAGGGGAGAGGCCCGATGGGAGTAGTAGAGCCGCTTGAAGGCCTCCGCTGGGAGCGTGCCGGCCAGCAGGATCTCGCCTCCCGCCCGCTCCACCAGGCCGATGTCTTGCAGGCTGGTAATGATGCGGGAGATGGAGCCTTTCAAGAGGCCCAGCTCCTTCTGGAGGGCGTGAGGATGCACTGGCTCCTGGGAGCGGGTGATGAGGATCAGGGCGCGGACTTCGTTCTCGCTCATTCGCATTATCTTAATAAAAGGTGAAATAAGTATATAGAATTATCTCTGCATTAAGACATTAGCCCTTCACTAAATACACCGACCGACAAAAGGTCTGGTTGTGGAAGCCGGGCGCGGGCGGTCTGCTGGCGGGGGGAGGAGCTGAGAGCCATCTACATTAAGAAAAATTTATAATATATGAACCACTGATAAATATCTATGAAACCG
This sequence comes from Methanothrix sp., assembly GCA_049299735.1. Lineage (GTDB taxonomy): Archaea > Halobacteriota > Methanosarcinia > Methanotrichales > Methanotrichaceae > Methanothrix. The sequence continues at coordinate 18,814 of JBAQXX010000073.1, forward strand.
ATTTGGTGTTTTGCATTGTTGGCCATGGTCTTCTTGGCCATGGGGATTTGTGCGGCGGAAGTTCCAAACCTGCTCGGGAAATGGACTGGTTCGTGGAGTGCGTATGATGAAGGAATAGGTTACTCCAATTCGACGGAAAACGGAAGCTTCATTCTTACTATCGCAGAGCAGGAGGGCCGCATCTTCGCAGGAAATATGACATTCAATCTGAATAACGAGGCAGAGGGCGGCAAAGGTTTTGCCGGTGCCATTGGTTTGGATAATAAAACGCTCTCTATCGCCGAGTTTGACAAGGGCTATACCCTGGGGACGATCATTTCCAACGATGAGATTGAGCTGATATATCTTTCAGATGGAGAAAATGGGTCTGTGGCCATTGATAGGCTTTACCGGATAAAAGCTTAAATTGATTTTATATTTTTTATAAATACGTTTTTGATTTTATTGCAACTCAAGCGGTATTGCAGGAGCTGGGGATAAAGCGGACCTCCTTTCCCAAAACGAGATAAAGAAGCAACATCCATAGGACAATCAGATGGACCACGTCTCAATCCTCCGTCTCATCGCCGAACTGCGCCGCCGCCATGGAGAGCTCGAGGGCGTGGAAGCCAAGGCCGCCCACACAGGCACCCCCGCCGATCTCTTCAAGCCCCTCTCAGCCTTTGCCAACCACGCAGGAGGCGGCATACTGCTCTTCGGCCTGGACGAGGACGCCGGCTTCAAGGCCGTGGGCGTGGGCAACCCTCGCAAGCTTCAGGAGGACCTCAGCGGCCTGGCCGCCCAGATGGAGCCGCCACTTCGCCCCAGCTTTTCTGTGGAGGAGATCGAGGGAGGGACTGTGGTGGCCGTAGAGGTTCCCGAGGTCGCCTTTGATCAGAAGCCCTGCTACCACCGCCCGCACCACCTCCAGGAAGGATCCTTCATCCGCGTGGGGAACTCCACCCGGCGGATGAGCGACTACGAGATCTACAGCTTCGTCAGCTCCCGCACCCAGCCCAAGTTCGATGCTGAGCCAATTCTCGAAGCCACCCTGGAGGACCTGGACAGAGGCAAGCTGGAGGAATATCTGGCCCAGCAGAGAAAGGCCCGGCCCAATGCGCCCTATTGGAGCCTGCCCTTTGAGCAGATACTAAAGCAACTGCGCATAGTGATCGAGACGGACGGCACCCTGCGTCCTACTCTCGCCGGGCTGCTCATGTTCGGCTCCTATCCCCAGAGATTCGAGCAGCAGATGGTTGTGGTCTTCCTGCAGTTCTACGGCACCACTACCACAGAAGAGGCCCCCTCTGGAGAGCGTTTCCTGGATAACCGCAAGTTCGAGGGCACGGTCAAGGAGATCATAGACAATGCCACGGACTACGTGATGGCCGGCATGCGCAAGGGCAGCCTTATCCGGGGCGTCACCAGGCAGGACATTTATGAGTACCCGGAGGTGGCCCTGCGGGAGGCCATAGTCAATGCCCTGGCCCACCGGGACTACAGCCACTTCGTGCGCGGCAGCCATATCCAGGTGCGGATGTTTGCCGACCGCTTGGAGGTCCAGAATCCAGGAGGGCTTTATGGCGGTGTCACCATTGACGAGCTGAAGGAAGGCCAGTCCACCAGGAACCTGCTGCTGGTGCAGCTCATGGAAGACGTGCACCTGGTGGAGAACAGAGGCAGCGGCATAGATGCCATGTTGGATGCCATGCAAAAGAGAGGGCTGCCAGCGCCGGTATTCGAGGACAAGAGGACGGCGTTTCTGGTGAAGTTCTATCAAAAAACCCCTGTTGAGGTGCCGCTCACCGAAGAAGAGCAGAGGATCCTCGCCTATGTGAGGAAGCACGGGTCTATCCGGAGAGCTGATGCCCAGGAGTTGCTGGGCGCAAACGAGGCCCAGGCCAGATATCTGCTACAGAAGATGCAGAAGGCGGGACAACTGCGAAAAGAGGGGCGCTACAGGGACACTCGCTACTTTCCAGGTTACCAATAAATTACCAATAATTTATAGATTATTGGTAATTCTTGGAACCTGGGCAAGTGTATCAAGCAGCTCCGGGCCGAGAGTCGTAAGCTCGGTGCCGCCCTTGTCGCCTACCACAGATCTGGAGAGCCGGGGGGAGCGAGCGGACATCCGGGCCCGGCTGCGAGAGAGACGACAGGCTGCGGGGGGCGGTGAAGGGCGGAGATCCGGGCGGGTACAAATTCAAGAAAGAGATAGGTTCATAACCTATCCCATATTCTTGCAATTATGAAAGCAATGCTGTTAAGAATAGGAATCGATTCGACAGCATGTGGGGCTCTAGGCCCAATTTTTGATGATGGCTCTTTTGAGTACATCCCAATCCCCGAAGGTTGGGAGTCAGAAGAGCAAAAAACCTATAGAGATATCATTGGGCGGAAGGGTAAACCATTATCCGAATTTCTTCCAAATGCGATTGCAGATTTTGTTGTGCATTATGATCCTGAATTTGTTACCTGCACTTACGGAGATCCTACTTCTCCAAAGAGGTCTCGCCTATTAAAATTGGAGAAAAATGATCTCTTAGTCTTTTATGCCGGACTCGATCCGTATAAAAACGTAAAATACGAGAGAGGATTATATATTATTGGATATTTTCTTATAGATGCTGTCATAGACTTTAATAAATCGACGGATATCGATATTAAAAATTATTATGATGTATATAAAAACGCTGCCCATTTAAAACGAAATAAGAGTATTAGCGACTTAGTGATGGTAGTAGGTGATAAAAACCAGAGTAAGCTGCTCGACAAAGCCATCAAAATCAGTCAACTTAGGAATAACATCAAGGGCAGCCGTTATCATGCAGTTTCAAAGGAGATGGAGCGATTGTTGGGTATATCTGGCTCGATTCAGAGAAGCAGCACGCCACGAATCATTATCGAAGAAATTCACCTTAAGAACTTAAGAGGTCTCTTGGGCCTTGATTGAATGATAAATCTCACCAATACCAATAAACTATTTAGGGATAGCCACTGATCCTTACCTGATTTAAGGTGCAGGTCAATGGCGAGAGGCAAACGCAACAATAATTCAAAGAGCAATGGGGCTACCTTGGGCTTCGAGGCCACCCTCTGGGTCGCCGAGGGTGCTGGCCAGCTACGCCAGGCTCAACGAGGACGAGATCAAGACCCTGGTGGTGGAGGACGAATGGTTTGCGAGCCTTGCCGCCTCCATCGAGAGCGAGGTGCAGCAGCTGACTCAGCGGCTCGCCGGGCGGGTGCAGCTGGTGAAGCCTGAAACTAAGGGATAAGAGAACTTGTTGCGCTAGCAGCCGAATGGCAAATCGGATCAGCGCTTCATCAGAAACAAATACGGAAATGGTTAGGAGGCATGAATACGATCAACTTCATTTGCGGCATCAATGGCAAACCTGTCGCCACACAGGCACTTGAAAAAGCATTGACTGCCATAGAGGGAATTTCGGGTGTCTGCTTTATTGGCTATCCATTGATCGCTACCCCTGAAGGCAAGTACTTCATTGACGCTACACTGATAAGCCCAGAGAAAGGTGTTGTGCTCTTCGATCTAGTTGAGGGAATGGATATTAGAGATTATGCTCTACGCCAAGACGATCTCGCTAATAAAATAGACTCAAAACTAAGGTTACACAAAGAGCTTGTTAAAGTGCGTCGGCTTATACCCAACCTACAAGTCATCACCTTTGTCCCGGCGAAAAACGACCTCACCCAGATTGCACAAGAAGGTTATCCTCTCGCCAATGATACTAACTTGGCTGATATCCTCGAGGGCATCAGTTGGAACGATTTTACCGAAAATATCTACATGATGACGCTGTCGGCAATCGAGAGTTTATCTTCGATCCGCAAGAGTCGCTCTAAACGGGAAGTCAGCAAGCCCGATTCTCGCGGAGCAAAACTCAAGAAGCTCGAGGATTCCATTGCCACGTTAGACAATCGGCAGAATCGTGTCGTCATCGAAATAGTTGATGGGGTACAACGCATCCGTGGCTTAGCTGGGTCAGGCAAGACGATTGTACTGGCACTGAAAGCTGCATATCTCCACACCCAATATCCGGATTGGCGTATTGCGGTCACATTTAATACCCGCTCGTTGAAAGGTCAAATCAAACGTTTTATCAATAACTTCTGCCTTGAGCAAAGTGGCGAGGAGCCGGATTGGGCCAAGATTCGCGTCGTCAATGCATGGGGAGCGCCTGGCGGCGAAGAGCGCGATGGAATCTACTATGAGTTCTGCCGCGCCACAGGGCAGGAATTTTATGACTTTCGGTCTGCGAGTCTTCGTTATGGTAATAATGAAAAGGCCTTCGATGGTGCCTGCCAAGAGGCATTGAATGCAAAGACGTCTATCCCCGGACTTTACGACGTGATTCTGGTGGATGAGGCGCAAGATTTTGCTCCGAGCTTTTTGCGCCTTTGTTACGCCATGCTCAACCCAACAAAATGCCTCGTTTACGCCTATGACGAATTACAGAACCTCTCGGGCACTTCAATGCCGCCGCCCGAAGATATTTTTGGCACCGATAATCAAGGGCGACCACTTGTATCTCTTGGTAGCGACCCACGTCGTGATGTAATTTTGCAGAAATGCTATCGAAACTCACGTCCTATTCTGGTGACAGCACATGCACTTGGCTTTGGCATCTATCGTGAAAAGCCGGAGAATGTCGAAACAGGGCTAGTGCAAATGTTTGATCAATCTGCTTTGTGGGAAGAGATAGGGTACCGAGTGCACGAGGGCAAGCTAGCAAAAGGAAAACGCGTCGTTCTTGAAAGGACAGACGAGACGAGTCCTCTATTTCTGGAAAACCATTCGCCGATCGATGATTTGGTTATGTTCAAGCAGTTTTCCGATGAAGAGGAGCAAAACATGTGGCTGGTTGAACAAATCAAGAAGAACATCGAAGAGGACGAATTGCGCTACGATGACATCATCGTTATCGATCCTGATCCGCTTACAGCGAGAAAGCGGCTGGGCCCCATCCGGAAAGCATTGTTCGAACAGGGTATTCAGAACCATCACGCTGGCATAGACACCGATGCAGACGTGTTTTTCAGGACAGATACTCCTTCAGTTACCTTCACTGGCATCCATCGGGCGAAGGGGAATGAAGCGGGCATGGTCTATGTGGTCAACGCCCAAGACTGCGATGGCACTGGTGTAGGATTATCCAGCCAGCGCAACCGCTTGTTTACTGCCATCACTCGCAGTAAGGCTTGGGTGCGGGTAGTCGGCCATGGATCTGTAATGCCTCACCTTATGGAAGAGTTTAGGTGCCTCAAGCATAATGACTTCCGACTTGACTTCGTATACCCGAACGATGATGTTCTTGAGAAGTTGAGAATCGTCCATCGTGATCTGTCACCGCACGAAAAGCAGCGTCTCGAGCAAAAGAAAAAGAAGTTTGACATGCTTGTAGAGCTTTTTGAACGGGGTGAAATTAAGCCTGAGGACCTTGGTGCAGAGACTAAAAATAAATTGCTGCGATTTCTAGGTAGCGGCAAATGAAAAACCACAGTCCGCCGCGTCAGTTACTCGGCGTTAAATGTGATATGGACTGCCTTCTTTTATCTCTGATAGAGAATGGGCTCGCCGACGACCAAAATAGTAACGTCCTGCGCCAACTGTCTGGGCGCAAATGGGAGGTTTCGTTCGGTGGTGCCGAACATGTGAAGATCGCCATGGACGACATAGACTATGCTGATATTCATAGGGAGCTATCCAATAAGCGATCATACAACGCCAAGTTAATTGACGGTGGATTGCTTCAGATGATGTATTGCTTCGAAGAGGCAGACCTTGTTAAACACCGCCTGTCATATTACCCATCCCCCAATCTCAGACCATTTCAGGAAGATCCGGAGGCATATCTTCGTGACGAGCTATTCCAAGACATCGTGTCAAGGCGAATTGTCCCTTTCCCGCTGCGATTCGACTTCGATAAAGCCGCTGCTCAAGACGTTGACCATCCTCACTGTCACCTTACATTGGGCGATATCAAAGGTTGCCGCATTCCCGTTTCGGCACCACTGACACCTCGTTGGTTTATTGAGTTCATTCTGCGTAATTTCTACCAGACAAACGAACACGATTTCGTCTGTTGGCTACCTAATCATCGGTTGAGCTTTGCCGACACGATCACTCATGACGAGTGCAGATTAATTCATATAGTCGTGCCGCACGCCGGTGGATAAAGACGATCACTATTTCGCTATACTGTCCCCAACAAAAATGAGTCTGAAAATTTCTGGAATTCTGGAGGTCGAGCCTGCCCGGGGCGGGCGCTCCTATGTGCTGCAGAAGGTGAGGTGCGGCAAGCCCACCTGCCGCTGCGCCAGGGCCGGCGGGGAGCTACACGGGCCGTACTGGTACCTTTACTGGAAGAAGGACGGGAAGACGAAGAGCAGGTATGTGGGGAAGAATAGGCCGGCGGAGGGTGAGGGCGGGTGGTCTATACGCCATTAACCAGAGTCTTCTCAGGAGCTGGCCGATATTTGGATGTGGCTGCGAGACGGGTCGAACCGAATGCATCTCACGGCTGAGATCAGGTCAGCACAATCTCAAGAAAAAAAGAGATAGATTCATAACCTAAACAACATTCTTGCAGCTATGAAAGCAATGCTGTTAAGAATAGGAATTGATTCGACAGCAGGCGGAGCTCTGGGCCCAATTTTTGATGATGGCTCTTTTGAGTACATACCAATTCCTGAAGGTTGGGTGTCACAAGAGCGGAACACCTACAAAGATATCATCGGGCGAAGGGGTAGACCGTTATCCGAATATATTCCAGAAGCGATTGCAGATTTTGTTGTGCATTATGATCCTGAATTTGAGACCTGTACTTACGGGGATCCCACTTCTCCAAAGAGATCTCGCCTATTAAAGTTAGAGAAAAATGATCTTTTGGTCTTTTATGCCGGACTTGATCCATATAATAACATAAAATACGAACGAGGTTTATATATTATTGGATATTTTCTCGTAGATACTGTCATAGACTTTAATACGTTGGCAGATATCGAGATTGAGGATTATTATAATATATATAAAAATTCTGCTCACTTAAAACGAAACGGGAGTGTTAACGACTTAGTGATGGTAGTAGGTGAAAAAAACGGAAGTAAGCTATTAGATAAAGCAATCAAAATCAGTCAACTTAGGAATAACATCAAGGGCAGCCGTTATCATGCAGTTTCAAAGGAGATGGAGCGATTGTTGGGTATATCTGGCTCGATTCAGAGAAGCAGCACGCCAAGAATCATTATTGAAGAAATTCACCTTAAGAACTTAAGAGATCTCTTGGGCCTTGATTGAATGATAAATCTCACCAATACCAATAAACTATTTAGGGATGGCCACTGATCCTTACCTGATTTAAGGTGCAGGTCATGGCAAGAGGCAGACGCAGCAATAGCACAAAGAGCAACGGGGCAACACTGGGCTTCGAGGCCACCCTCTGGGCAGCCGCCGATAAGCTCCGCAATAACATGGACGCCGCAGAATACAAGCACGTCGTCCTGGGCCTCATATTCTTGAAATACATCTCCGATGCCTTTGAAGAGAGGCATGCCCAGCTCCTAAAAGAAGTAGACCAGGGCGCAGATCCCGAGGACCGGGACGAATACAGAGCAGATAACATCTTCTGGGTGCCCAAGGAGGCCCGCTGGTCCTTCCTGCAGGCCAATGCCAAACAAGCCACCATAGGCAAGTTCGTGGACGATGCTATGGTCGCCATCGAGAGAGACAACCGCTCACTTAAAGGCGTCCTGCCCAAAGACTACGCCCGGCCCGCACTGGATAAACAGCAACTTGGAGAGTTGATCGATCTAATAGCAAACATCGGTCTGGGCGACGCAGAAAGCCGCTCCAAGGACATCCTGGGAAGGGTTTATGAGTACTTTCTGGGTCAGTTTGCCTCCGCCGAAGGTAAGAAGGGCGGGCAGTTCTACACCCCTCGCTGCGTGGTTAGCGTGCTGGTTGAAATGCTGGCTCCCTACAAGGGCCGGATCTTTGATCCATGCTGCGGCTCAGGCGGCATGTTCGTACAGAGCGAGAAGTTCGTCAAGATACATGGCGGGCACATTGGGGAAATAGCCATCTACGGCCAGGAGTCCAATCCCACTACTTGGAAGCTGGCCAAGATGAACCTGGCCATTCGTGGCATAGATAACAACCTCGGCCCGGAGCACGCCGACAGCTTCCACCGAGATCTTCACAAGGATCTGAAAGCAGATTACATCTTGGCCAATCCGCCCTTCAACAGCAGCGACTGGGGCGGGGAGCGACTGAGAGAGGACGTTCGCTGGAAGTTTGGCATGCCGCCGGTGAGCAACGCCAACTTCGCCTGGGTGCAACACTTCATCTATCATCTGGCACCCGCGGGCATCGCAGGTTTTGTCCTGGCCAATGGCTCCATGTCCTCCAACCAATCAGGCGAGGGCGAGATTCGCCGAGCGATCATCGAGGCCGACCTGGTGGACTGCATGGTGGCCCTGCCTGGGCAGCTCTTTTATTCTACGCAGATCCCGGCTTGCCTGTGGTTCCTGACCAGGGACAAGAAGAACGGAAAGTTCAGGGACCGCCAGGGAGAAACACTGTTCATTAACGCTGGGAAGATGGGAGCACTTACCGACAGAGTGCACCGTGAGCTGACCCTAAATGAGATAACCAGAATTGCCAACACATACCATGCCTGGCGGAGCGATCCTAGATCGGGCACCTATGAAGATGTGCCTGGATTCTGCAAGAGTGCTTGCTTGGAAGACATCCGCAATAATTTCTATGTATTGACACCCGGACGGTACATAGATCCAGAGAAGGCGGAAAATGATGAGGAGCCATTTGAAGAAAAGATGTTGATGCTAATTGAAAAGCTAAATGATCAGTTCAGGGAATCTGCAAGGCTTGAAGCAGAGATTCGGGTCATTCTAAGGGAGATTGGGTATGGCAAATGAATGGAATCAGGCCCAATTCTCGGAGATCTGCGAGGAAAGCGTCTTTGGACCTCGTTTTTCAGGAGATCTGAATCCAGCAGGAGCCCAGACCAAGGCTGCAGCCTGCAAGCTGCAGGATGATGGCAGCAATGGAGCAGTCTTCCACCCAGACATCCGATTCTCCTTGTGCTGCGCAGACAACCACACCCATGCTCGCTCTTTTCAGGAAACTTGAGCCGCTCTCTTTGGCTCTTGATAGCTCCGCCAACGTTGCTTTGTCCGTGACAAAAACAAAACGCCAGGGATTGATGCCCCGAGAAGAGGGAGAGCGCAAAGCGGCCTCCATAAGCAGTTCTATCTTCTCCGCTTCAATCTCCCGGTCCCTGTATCTTCTGATGCTGCGCCTACCTCTTAGAATGTCGAGCATGACTATACACCCCACATTCCGCAGTTTCAGTTCATCCCGTAATAATTTTTGCATTCCTGTCCCAGCAACAATAAGATTGTTTTCTGCGGTCCGTTCAGATTCACGCTGACTTTTATGATTTTGCCTTTTTCGATAAC